>JBKDWF010000052.1:0-62349 GCA_046338525.1 Holosporales bacterium | reverse complement strand
GGGTAACGATCAGCTCTTCTGGGTTCTTTGCCCCTGCGGGAAAGTTCCAGCAACGACCGATCTGTTGCCGTACAGCGTCTAGTTCGCTGCCTGAAAGCTGACTGGCCAGATCGTCTGCGGGTGCGCTGAAGGAACCGCCGCCACCAGGAGGCGTTTTGCCCGGCGTTGCTGTTGGTTGTGCAGAGGGTGCAGGCTTTGCTTTCTCGATATTCTTGAGAATACTGCTGGCAAAATCATCAGTGCTTTCCAGCGGTTCTTTGGCTTTCTTTTCTACCGGTTTTTCTGGTGTAGGTTTTTTAGCCTCAGGTTTTTTTGGGGGCGGGGTTTTTGCCTCAGGTTGTGGTTTTATAGCAGGCTTCGGCGGTTCAGGCTTTGGGAGGGGTTGAACTTCTTGGGGCGGGGTTGGTTTCGGCGGTTCAGGCTTTGGCTCTGGCTTAGGCTCTGGTTTAGGTTCGGGCTTGGGAGTCGGCGTTTCAGCAGGTTTTGGGGTAGGGGGTGTTGACTGTGTGGGGGCGCGTTCCGGGGCGGTGCTGCGCTGGCTTAGGACATTGGCGTTTACCACGGCAACAACCAATTGTTCATCGGGAAACTTTCGTGCCGTATGCGGCAAGCCAAAAATCAACGCCAGTAACATCACCGCATGTGAGGCAACGGAAGCAAGCAGGGCATAGGACTGCTGTCGGTCTGCGCTAATGGCATCGATCCGCATTAGCGTCCACTTTCCAACGGCTCCGTCACCAAGGCTACCTTTGCATAACCGGCACCGCTGATCAGGCCCATGATACGCATGACCTGGCCATAACTCAGGTTCTTATCCGCGCGAACGTAAATGACAGAGTCGTCTTTATTTGCCGCTATCGCACTTAATTTTGCCAAAAGCCCTGGTTCATCCAACTTGGTTTCACCTAAGAAAATCTGCCCTTTAGCAGCTAGAGTGACCACGATAGGTTCTTCTTGTTTTTTCATGGGAGCCGCTGCACTTTGTGGTAAATCCACCGAAACTCCCACTGTAAGCAGAGGGGCTGAGAGCATGAATATAATAAGCAATACCAACATAACGTCCACAAAAGGCGTAATGTTGATATCCGGTTTTAGAGCAAGATTGCGCCGTCGCCGTCCACCTGTTGAGGAGGATACATCCATGCCCATTAGGCGGTGCCTCCTTGGCGCAATAATAAGGTTGTGATTTCATCCCCAAAAGCATCCAGCCTACCCGCATATCGCTCAATCTTTGAAGCAAAAAAGTTATATGCAATGCTGGCCGGAATAGCAGCAAACAAGCCAATTGCCGTGGCAAATAAGGCTTCGGCAATACCCGGTGCCACAACAGCTAAGGAGGTGTTTTTAGATGCGGCAATAGCTGTAAAGCTGTTCATTACCCCCCATACTGTACCAAAAAGCCCAACAAAGGGTGCGGCGGACCCTGTTATGGCTAAGAAGGTGAGTGATTTGTTTAATGCTGTTACTTCTCGTTCTAAGGTCACTCGAATCGTGCGCTGTACCCGTTCTGGCCAGGTGGCTCGGTTAGTGGTGCCGGGGTTGTTGACGCCCATTTGCCATTCCCGAACAGCCGCGCAGAAAATTGCTGCCATAGGTTCTTTAGGTCTGTCTGCCAGCTTTTGGTACAAAATTTCAAGAGAAGAGCTATTCCAAAATGCCTCTGAAAATACAGATGATTCCGCTTCAAGCCGCCGCATTAAAAGCGTTTTCGTAATAATAACAGTCCACGTCCAGACGGATACAACCAGCAAAGCAATCATGACCGTTTTCACCACAATATCGGCCATCAAAAACAAATCGGCTATCGATAAAGAGGCACCGACAGCCGCAAGGCCAGATTGATGTAAGGGTTCCATGATTGCTCCGCTGAATTAGATAGCACCTTGTTAAAGAGAGTCCACGGATGATCAAGGGGGATTTTGCCTTTAACGGTTGCTCGCAAAGCTCTTTCTAGCCACTCATCCCCATAAATGGGTTAATAAAGGTGCCGTTAAAAAAGATTGCTTGCTTAAAAATATTGGCGTAGAGACATATGTCTTTATTTAAACTTGCCGTGTTGGCGATGCAGGATATCCAAAATTTTTGATGTTCTTTGCGTCGCGTGCGGCTTTGCGGAGATGGTCTATATGACAAAGCGTATGCTTATTGATACAAGCCACCCTGAAGAAACAAGAGTGGCCGTGGTAGAGGGGAAAAAACTTCTCGATCTAGACTTCGACAGTATCGCACAGCGGCAGGTCAAGGGGAATATTTACCTTGCAAAGGTCATGCGCGTAGAACCTTCCCTGCAGGCTGCTTTTGTAGATTATGGCGGTAATCGACATGGTTTTTTACCTTTTGGTGAGATACACCCTGATTATTTTCGCATTCCTATTGCGGATCGCGAAGCATTGCTCGCCGAGGAAGCTGTTGAGGCTGAAGTTGAAACCCAAGAAGATGAGGAAATGGAAGCATCGGCTGTTGTCGCGCCAATGGAATCCACTGATATCTTGGCACCAGAAGAAGGCAGTGTTGATGCCGATGCCCCTACAGAAGAAAATGTCCCCCGTCCAACACGCGAAACAGAAGAAGAAGATTTCCACCGCCCGCGTCGGATAGGCAAAAGACGATATAAAATTCAAGAAGTTATTAAGAAGCGGCAAATTCTTTTGGTGCAAGTTACCAAAGAAGAACGAGGCAATAAGGGCGCAGCCCTTACAACATATTTATCGCTAGCGGGGCGCTATTGTATCTTAATGCCCAACAACCCAAATGGCGGCGGTATTAGCCGTAAAATTGATAACGCAGCGGATCGTCGGCGTATTCGGGAGATTATCGATGATCTAGAGGTGCCGGCAGGGGTTTCGGTTATCGTTCGTACCGCCGGGCTAGGGCGTACAAGGCCAGAGATTAAGCGCGATTATGAGTATCTTTTACGCCTGTGGGATGATATTCGGGGGCGCACGTTGGAGGCTACCGCGCCAACCTTGATTTATGAGGAAGGCAATCTCATTAAGCGCGCCCTTCGGGATAATTACCAACGCGATATTGACCATATTGTGGTGGACGGTGAGGCGGGATTTCGTGAAGCACGCGATTTGATGAAAATGCTCATGCCAAGCCATGTGAAACGTATCCAGTTGCATGAGGACTCGATTCCCTTATTTCAAGCGGCTGGCATTGAGAGTGAGATTGACGCAATTTTGCGCTCTAATGTTACGCTGCCGTCTGGTGGGTATATTGTTATCAATCAAACGGAAGCTTTGGTTGCTATTGACGTTAACTCAGGTCGAGCCATTCGTGAGCGAAATATTGAAGAGACGGCCTTTAAAACCAACCTCGAAGCCGCCGATGAAATTGCCCGTCAAGTACGCCTGCGGGATTTAGCCGGGCTTATTGTTGTTGATTTTATTGATATGTCTGATCGACGCAATAATGTTACGGTGGAAAAACGCTTTAAGGATGCTGTGCGATTTGACAGGGCAAGACTGCAAATTGGGCGTATTAGTTCTTTCGGGTTGCTGGAAATGTCGCGGCAACGGTTACGCCCTAGCCTGACCGAAGCCAGTACCCTTGTCTGCCCAAGTTGCCATGGATCGGGTCGCGTTCGTTCGCCGGAATCGATTGCGCTGCACGTCTTGCGGGTTTTGCATGATGAAGGAGCCAAAAAGACTGGCGTATATAAAGTGCGGCTGCCAATGTTGGTTGCGCTGTACATTATTAATAATAAACGCAGTATTTTATCGGCTGTTGAACAGCAGGCAAACATTAAGGTAATATTTGAAAATAAAGAAGATTTACCGCCTCCTGGCTTTGTGGTCACGCGGGAAGCTGATCGTGTTGAGATTGATGACAAAGAAGAAAACACGGCCAAGCCGCTGCATCGTTCTAGGGTAATAGAATTGAACGAAGATGATGCTGACAATGCTCATGAAGTTGATGAGAATATAGATGCACAAGAGAGTGCCGAGCCGGGTGAAGATGTCCCGACACCTACAGGCGATGGACAAAAACCGCGTCGCCGGCGCCTTGGTGGTCGCCGTGGCCGCCGTTCTGAGGAAGCAAATGCCGGAACACAACCATTTCCAACAATAAAAGATAATCATAATGATGATGGGGTTGAGGCAGATGAATCCTTGGCCGAACCGCATCAGAATGCTGAAAATCAGATAAAAAAACCTGATGTTCATGAAACAGAACGCCCTCGTCGTCGCGGTTTGTTCCGACGCGATAGAAGTGAAAAAAACGATCGTCGTCGCTCGGAATCTGTAGAACGGCCTGTGGTTGCCGTTGTTCAAGAACCAGCCATTCAGATTTTAACCCCTTTACCGGAGGTGGCTCCTGTTCCTAGGGACCCTATT
The DNA here is from genome assembly GCA_046338525.1 of Holosporales bacterium. Taxonomy (GTDB): domain Bacteria; phylum Pseudomonadota; class Alphaproteobacteria; order JAJTHO01; family JAJTHO01; genus JBKCUA01. The sequence continues at coordinate 58,009 of JBKDWF010000052.1, read as the reverse complement.
CCTTTGGGTCCTAGCGTAGGTGAGGTCAAAACAGTGACGGATGCCCCTGTGAATGGAGGACGACGTGGTTGGTGGTCAAAAACGAAGTAAGCTTTTTTATAAGCTTGCTTTTGCCAGTGTATTTTGTTTGGCATTAGGTCTTGCTTTATGGCGTGGAACCATAACCTCAACCCAGGCGTTGGCGCAAATGCCGGTCTTTGCAGTAAAGGGGTTTCCAGGGGGTGCTCCTTTGATAAGTGACACGAGTTTGCGCCAAGCGCGACAACCCGTTGTGATAAACTTTTTTGCCTCATGGTGTGCTCCTTGTATTGCTGAGTTTCCTCAGCTTCATGCTTTAAAAAACGCTGGTATTCCTGTCATTGGTATTGCGTTTCAAGATAGTCCTGATGCGCTCGCTAAATTGCTGGCAACATATGGAAATCCTTTTACTCGCATTGGCTTTGATGATGAGGGCACTGCTGGGGTGGCGTGGGGCGTACGAGGGGTTCCGGAGACTTTTGGTGTTGATAGGGATGGGCGTTTGTTGTGGCGGCAAGTGGGGGAACTAACGCCGGGAGCAGCGGCAGACCTTGCTCGGCTCATTCGCTCCCAGTAATCCTCCATAATTATTGAACAGTAGCCGTTACAATCCGTAACAAAACGTCTTTTGCTTTCCATGCTGCTATGCGGCAAAATTGGTTCTAGAAAATAATTGGAGAGACTATTCCCGTGCCCCTTCGTTCTTCCCAACATACCCTGCGCCGCCCGATTTTTTGCTCAGGCGTTGGGTTACACTCTGGGAAAGAAGTATCTTTGACGTTGCGTCCTGCTCGGCCAAATACCGGGATTGTTTTTCGTCGTGTTGATTTACCGGGTAGGCCAACGATTGCAGTCAGTGCCGATAATGTGTCGCCGTCACCATTGTGCACCATGTTGCATGACAGTGAAACCGACGCGGCGGTCATGACTGTGGAGCATGTTTTGGCGGCGCTTAGTGCGCTAGGGGTTGATAATGTCTTATGCGATCTTGACGCCGTTGAAGTTCCGATTTTGGACGGAAGTTCAGAACCATTTGTTTTTCTTATTGAGTCTGCTGGTCTTCGTGCCCAAAGTGCCTCACGCCGTTATTTGAAGGTGCTGCGTCCGGTAGAATACCGCGACGGCGATAAGGTAGCCCGGTTAGAGCCAGCCGATGCATTTTATCTCGATGCCCGCATTTCTTTCCAAGATATAGCCATTGGCGAACAACAGGCAACATTAATGCTTTCTCCTTATGCGTTTAAGGCGGAATTGGCTGCGGCTAGGACATTTACCTGCGCCAAGGATATTACCCAGATGCGGGCGGCGGGTCTCGCTTTGGGGGGTAGTTTAGACAATGCCGTGGTGGTGGACGGCGCTCGCGTCTTGAACCCCGAAGGTTTTAGAATGCATGAAGAATGCGTGCGTCATAAGCTTCTTGATGCTGTGGGGGATTTGGCTTTGGCGGGATACCCGTTGCTGGCTCGCTACACGGGCGTTAAAGCTGGGCACTACATGCACTACCGCCTTGTCGAAGCATTGCTCTCGGACAGTGAAAATTATGCGATTCTTGGTTCAGGGGATACCGCCCCTGTCAGCTATCGTTTGTTTGAGGTTGATACCGCTGTGCGCTTGCACGCTGCTTGAGCTAAAAATTGCCCGGTTTTTCCCCGTAGGCCTTTTGTTAATACGCGATCGTCTGCAAGTTTTGTTGCAATAAAAGCAGGTAATCCTCTTACTGTGATGGCGGCTCTTCGCTTAGGGGATAACCCTCGACGCTTCAGTCTTAGCTTTTGTTGTGTCTGCGAACTTTCCGCACCAATAACCTGATGCACTAAAACACCAAGGCCAAGTTCAAAGAGCAGAGGAATCTCTATAGCAACAGCAGCAATATGCAACCGCTGCAAGGTTAGTAACCGTCGGTGCAGTTCCCGCGCGATGAGTGCGCCTGTGAATGCTTGCCACAATGGCCAATGCTGTGCATCCTGTTCAAGCCATGCCCATAACGCCGGGCGTGTGGGTGCTACACCAAGGCGTTTTAACATATTATGCACATGAGGATCGCGGGCTAACAAATAGTGGAATATTTTATCAGCACTAAGAGTAACATAGCCTCCCCGCCGCAACAGCCGCATCAAGGTTGATTTCCCAGCCCCGACACTACCAGTAATGCCCAGAACAAACACTACGCTTCTCCCAGTGCCAACTGGCGCGCCTGTGCATCCAGCGGCGGGGCAATCCCTGTCCATAAGGTAAATGCCGCCGCCGCTTGGTGCAAAAACATGCCTACTCCGTCCACTACACCAAGGCCAAGGTTTCTAGCATGGCTTAAAAGTTCTGTTTTTACAGGCGTATAGACACAATCGCTAACAATAGGGCTGCCGTGTAGGCGTTCCAAGGGAAAATCCAGCCGGGGCATACCCGTCATACCTAGTGGCGTTGTGTTGATCACTAGGCCAACCTCGTCGCTTACGGATGTAACCCCACCAGTCAAGTTTAAGATACGAGCACCAACAAGGCCAAGATTTTCTGTCATTTCTCGGGCGGCGTCAACATTGCGAACAAAAAAACAGAAGTTTTCAAAACTATGCTTTTTCAGCGCTGTCACTACGGCCTTAGCGGCACCACCTGCCCCAATAATCGCCACAAGGCGCCCTTTTCGGTCGCCGATTTCAGGGAATTGCTCGCTTAGCCCACGCCAGTACCCTAAAACATCGGTGTTATGGCCAAATAGCTTTCTTTCTTTAATAATAACAGTATTGCAAGCACCAACTTGCGCAACTTCTGCGGTCATATCATCCAAAAAAGGGAGTATCGTTTCCTTGTGAGGAATGGTGACATTGAAGCCGTCAAAACCAAAGGCAATCTCCCGCAACGCTATCCCTAAGCTTTGGGGCTTAACAGGTATGGCATCGTAACTACCAGAAAGCCCTGTTTTTTCTAGCCAATAACGATGCAGTCGCGGAGAGCGCGAATGCCCAACGGGCCAGCCTAATACAGCAAGCGTATAAGAGCGTATCAAGAGAGCCTATACAAGCATCTTGCCTTCTTCACTGATGGGTTTTTCGGCCTCATCCTCAGGGCTGAGAAGCATCTCATTATGCGCGGCTCCGGAAGGAATCATCGGAAAGCAATTCTCTTTTTCATCCACGCACATATCTACAATAACGGGGCGTTTAATGCTCATCATTTCCCGGATGGTATCGTCCACCTCGGACACGGCGCTGGCGCGCAGACCGACGGCACCAAAAGCTTCCGCAAGTTTAACAAAATCAGGCAAGGCCTCAGAATAGCTTTCGGAATAGCGGCCACCGTGCAGTAATTCCTGCCACTGGCGCACCATGCCCATCCAACGATTGTTGATAACAAATATTTTTACTGGCAACCGGTATTGCACTGCCGTTGCCATTTCTTGAATATTCATCAAGATAGAGGCTTCACCGGCGATGTCCACTACCAATTTATCAGGGTGTGCAACTTGGGCACCAATAGCAGCGGGCAAGCCATACCCCATCGTGCCCAACCCACCGGAAGTTAGCCAGCGGTTGGGTTTATCAAAGCCGTAATATTGAGCGGCCCACATTTGATGTTGGCCAACCTCGGTGGTGATAATAGCATCTTGATCCCGGGTCAGCTCGAACAGTCGCCGAATGGCGTACTGAGGTTTGATGGCGGCCTTGTTATCTTGGCGAAAGGCTAGGCAGTTGCGTCCACGCCATTGCCCAATCTGTGCCCACCACGTTTCTAAAGCTTCCTTATCGGTATGGAGTTTGTAGTCTTTCCAATAGTGCAGTAATTCTTCCAACACTGTAGCGGCATCCCCCACAACGGGGAGATCAACATGGATAATCTTGTTGATAGAGCTTGGATCGATATCTACATGAATTTTTTTTGAATTTGGCGAGAATGCAGTGACCCGGCCTGTAACCCGATCGTCAAATCGAGCACCGATGTTAATCATCACATCGCAACCGTGCATTGCCAAATTTGCCTCATATGTGCCATGCATGCCAAGCATACCAAGGAAATTCGGGTGTGATGCAGGCACAGCCCCAAGCCCCATGAGGGTGAGTGTGACCGGAATACCCGTCAATGTCGTAAATTCGGTTATCAGACGGGATGCTTTCTCCCCTGCATTGATAAGGCCGCCGCCCCCGTAGAGGATAGGACGTTTAGCACCAGCGATCATCTGAGCCATTTGAGCAACAGCCCCGTTTTGGGGTTTTGTTTGGGGGTGATAACGGCGAGGGGTCCATTCTGCTTTGCTGATATAGCGGCCCGGCGCAAAAAGAACGTCTTTGGGTAAATCAATGACTACCGGCCCCGGACGCCCCTGTGTGGCAACATAAATGGCCTCATGCACTACTTGGGCGAGATCATCGACGTTTTTCACCAAATAATTGTGCTTTGTACAGGGACGGGTAATGCCCGTGGTATCCGCTTCTTGAAAGGCATCGTTACCAATAAGATGTGTGGGAACTTGCCCGGTAAGGCACAATACCGGGATAGAATCCATCAAGGCATCGGTCAGCCCTGTCACCGCGTTGGTTGCCCCTGGTCCCGACGTAACCAAGACAACCCCAAGTTTTCCCGTGGAACGGGCATACCCTTCAGCGGCATGGGCGGCACCTTGTTCGTGACGAACCAGCACGTGGCGGAGGATGTCCTGCTGAAACAGCGCATCATAAATCGGTAATACAGCCCCGCCGGGATAGCCAAAAATTGTCTCAACCCCATGCTCAACAAGGGCTGTTAATACAATCTCTGCACCAGACATCTGGTTTTTATGGGAAAAAGGCAGTGGTGAATTGGCGGTCATGACAGGATACAAAAATCATACAGGGGTTGAGGGTATATTCTATAGATGTTTCACAAAAAAATCTTTCCTTTTTTAACGGTCAATTTTCTTGCTTTTTTAGCAGTGTGCTTCTACAGTGCCTCGTAGGTGGGCAAGTAGCCCACTTTTTTATTGGGAAAACGCATGGCCGATGCGGCAAAATTTAATGATGAAATTCAAGGCTTTGTTGAAAGTCTTGGCTATCGTCTTGTCCGCTTGCAGATGCTTCAGGGACGGCGTGGCGGTACACTACAGATAATGGCCGAGCCTTTATCGGGAGCTTCCATGCGCATTGAAGATTGCGAAAGCTTAAGCCGAATGGTCAGCCCTTGGCTTGATGCCCATGAACCGGTGGCTGGTGCGTACACCTTGGAAGTCAGTTCTCCTGGTATTGACCGACCGTTAATTTCCGTTGAGGATTATCTGCGTTACCAAGGTCATGTGGCTTCTGTGGAATTGCGGGAACCGTTGGAAGGGCAAAAACGCTTTCGGGGTAATATTGAAGGTATTGAAAATAATGCCGTTCTTTTAACGGTTTCCGGATCGTTGCGGGTGCTGCCACTTGAAAAAATTCGAACGGCAAAACTAGTGTTAACCGATGCGTTGCTGGCTTTTGAACAGGAACGCCTTAAACCTTTTCAACAACAAGAGGATGTTTTATGACAGCTGCGGCAGAATTTCTTTATATTGCCGATGTAGTGGCGCGGGAAAAAGCTATCGAACGGGAGCAGGTGCTCGAAGCGATGGAGGCGGCCATGAGCCGCGCCGGGCGCACCAAATACGGCGGGGAGCACGACATCCGTGCCGTCATTGATCGCCGTACTGGGATTGCCCGGCTAGAGCGGGTTCGCACCGTGGTGGAAGAAGTTGAAAATCAAGTAACCCAGCTAACCGTAGAAGATGCCTTGCGCCTTAAAAAGGATGCAAAAATTGGCGATATATTGGTGGATGTTCTGCCGCCGATTGATTTTGGCCGTGTTGCTGCCTTGGCGGCTAAACAGGTTATTGTGCAAAAAGTCCGTGAAGCCGAACGCCACGGACAGTTTGAAGAGTTCAAAGATCGTGTGGGCGATATTGTCAGTGCCAGTGTCAAGCGTGTGGAATTCGGCAATCTAACCATTGATTTGGGTCGTGCTGAAGCCTACGTTCGTCGAGATGAATTAATCCCGCGGGAAAATTTTCGCCAAGGCGATCGTATCCGGGCTTACATTTATGATGTTCGCAAGGATGCTCGTGGTCCGATGATTTTGTGTTCGCGCACGCACCCGCAATTTTTGGCGCGGCTCTTCGCCCAAGAGGTTCCAGAAATTTTCGACGGTATCATTGAGATTCGAGCCGTCGCCCGTGATCCCGGCAGCCGGGCGAAGATTGTTGTCTATACTTCTGATGCCAGTATTGACCCCGTTGGAGCCTGTGTTGGAATGCGCGGCAGTCGGGTGCAAGCAGTGGTTGGTGAGCTTCAAGGTGAAAAAATAGATATTATTCCTTGGTCTGATGATATGGCGACTTTGGTTGTGCGTGCTCTTGCACCAGCAGAAGTGAGCAAGGTTGTCCTCGACGAAGAGCGTAACCACGTCACTGCCGTGGTTCCCGATGAGCAATTGAGCTTTGCCATTGGCCGCCGTGGTCAGAATGTTCGTCTTGCGGCGATGCTTCTGGGTATGGATATTGATATTATAACAGAATCAACGGAATCCGCACGTCGGGCTGAGGAAATGAAAGCGCGCACCGATCTGTTTGTTCGCGCTCTTGATGTTGATGATGTTATTGCTCACTTGTTGGTGGGTGAAGGCTATGGTGCTATTGAGGACATTGCCGAGGCCGATCCCGCAGAGCTGGCCTCTATTGAAGGCTTTGACGAAGGGGTTGCCTCAGAACTTATCCAACGTGCAGGCATGTTCCGAGATAAAGAGGCCAGCGACTTTCAGGAAAAAAGTGACCGCCTTGGTCTTGATGAACAGCTTGTGACCGCGACGGGCCTGCCGCTTCGGATTGTCTCGATCCTTGCGGACAAGGGTATTCGGACGCTGGATGATCTTGCTGATCTTGCGGCGGATGAGTTGCAAGAGATGATTGTTCCAGAAAAATTAACCGCTGAAGAAGCGCAAGATGTTATCATGGCGGCGCGGGCGCATTGGTTTTCCGATGATGCCGGCGGCAAAAATGCTGGATAGCCTTGCTGTTTCCAGAAAAACTGTGCTAGGAAGCCGCGATGAACGATACCACCGATACCCCCGGTTCCAATCAGCCCCAAGGTGGCGGCCGATTGGAACTGAAAAAAAAGATTGATCTCTCTGGGGGCAAGCGCCCCGGAGTCCCTAGTGGCCGAACGGTGACCGTGGAGGTTAAGCGTAAGCGTATTGGTGCGCCTGTGCCGAGTACGCCTAGCACCGGGGATGGTCGCCCTGGCGGGTCGTCTCTCGCTGTTGGTGGTGTGGATCATCGCTTGTCTCTTTTGCGGGCGCAACAGCAGGCGGCTCAAGCCCCCGCAACGACAGCAGTTTCCGATGGCTTGCGCAAAATCACCAAGGCTCCTGCCTTTGTTGAGCCTGTTAAAAAACCCGTTGCGCCGCCTCCTGCCCCGGCACCTGTGGCTCCTACAACAAGTGTTTCCAAACCTCCTATTGCGGGGGCAAAACCCTTGAACCAGTTGCGCCCGGTAGAAGGCCTGCGCCGTTCTGGGACGGGTGGTTCCGGTTCTGGTGCCGGCAATCGTTCTAATGCCAGCAACAACCAGCAGCGGCAAAAGCCTGTTCTTTCAACGCCTATTCGCCCTGGAATGACGAGCCTTGCCCCGGCTCGGGCTGGTGCGCGGACGACAACCACGACAACCTCTATCGGTGCCCCGGTACGCGGGGATGAACCGCTCAAGCGCGTTGTCCGCCGTCCCAATGAATCACCCCTTGTGGCAAAACCAGCCGGAGTTCGTTCTAATGCCCGAGTTGAGGCTTCTCTTCCCGTTCCTGCTGCAACTCCTGCACGTGGCAAAGGCGGTAAATTAAAGCTTGCAGACACAAAAAAGACTGAAACTAAAAAAGCAGAAGCCACCAAAAAAACCGATATCCGTAGACGCTCCGGCAAAGTAGTTCTCACCTTGGATTTAGAGGATGCGGACGACCTTCGTACCCGTAGTCTTGCCGCCGTTCGCCGACAACGGGAGAAAATGCACCGCAAGGATGATTTGGATGATCGCCAAAAAATTGTTCGTGACGTTGTTATTCCTGAAGTAATTACTGTGCAAGAGCTTGCCAACCGGATGGCAGAACGGACCGCCGATGTGGTGAAATGCCTCATGCGTATGGGTGTTATGGCGATGGCCACGCAAACCATTGATGCCGATACGGCTGAATTGGTGACAACAGAGCTTGGCCACACACCGCGCCGGGTTTCTGCTGCGGATGTTGAAATTGGCCTTGGCGGGGAAGAAGACACCGATATCGCTCGTCTGCCCCGTGCGCCGGTGGTCACCATTATGGGCCACGTTGATCACGGTAAAACGTCCTTGCTGGATGCGTTGCGTTCCACCGATGTTGCAGGCGGTGAGGCCGGCGGCATTACTCAACATATTGGTGCGTACAAAGTCACCCTGCCCAGCGGCAAGGCGATTACCTTCCTCGATACCCCCGGTCATGAGGCCTTTACGGAGATGCGTGCCCGTGGAGCTAACGTCACGGATATCGTGGTGTTGGTAGTAGCAGCAGATGACGGCATCATGCCCCAGACCATTGAGGCGATTAGCCATGCGAAAGCGGCAAAAGTGCCACTCATTGTCGCCATTAATAAAGTTGACAAACCGGGCGCGGACGTAACCCGCGTGCGTACCGACCTGCTCAGCCATGAGGTTCAAGTGGAACAGCTCGGCGGTGATGTACAATCTATTGAAGTTTCAGCAAAAAAGAAACTTGGCCTTGAAAAGCTTGAAGAGGCTATCTTGCTGCAAGCGGAAATTCTTGACCTGCGCGCCAACCCGGATCGCAGCGCCCAAGGCCGCGTGATTGAAGCCAAACTTGATATTGGCCGTGGCCCGGTGGCAACAATCTTGGTTCAGCGTGGCACGTTGCGTGTTGGCGATATGTTTGTCAGTGGCGGTGAATGGGGCAAGGTGCGCGCTTTGGTGGATGAGCATGGCAAACGGGTGAAAGAAGCGGGCCCTTCGACCCCGGTAGAGGTTTTAGGTCTTGGCGGCGTTCCTGATGCCGGGGACGATTTTGTTGTGGTGGAAAATGATGAAAAAGCAAGAGAAGTCAGCGAATTCCGTCAAAGTGAGCGTCGTCAAAAGCAAAACCTAGCCACGGCGCGTGGCGGGATGGAAAGCCTGTTTGCTAAAATCCGTGATTCCAAACGCAAAGAACTCCCCGTTATTGTCAAAACCGACGTGCAAGGCTCCCTCGAGGCCATTCGCAGTAGCTTGCAAAAACTTCGTAATGATGAACTCGCGGTGCAGGTGCTGCACTCCGGGGTGGGGAGTATTACTGAATCGGATATATCCTTGGCCAAAGCTTCCGGTGCGGCGGTTATCGGCTTTAATGTCCGTGCCAACCCGCAAGCCCGGGATGCGGCCAAGCGTGATGGGGTGGAAATTCGATATTACTCGATTATTTATGACGTTCTGGATGACGTGAAGAAACTCCTTGGCGGGATGTTGGCACCGACGTTGCGGGAAATTTTCCTTGGCTATGCCCAGATTCGCAGGGTGTTCGATATTACTAAGGTGGGCAAGATCGCCGGGTGTATGGTCACGGAAGGGATTATCAAGCGCGGCTGCAAGGTGCGCTTGCTGCGTGATAATATTGTTATTCATGAAGGCAGCCTCAAAACCCTCAAACGCCTCAAAGACGAAGTCCGGGAAGTCAAATCCGGCTTTGAATGCGGCATGGCCTTTGAGAACTACCAAGATATTCGTGAGAACGACCAGATTGAGTGCTTTGAATTGCAAGCCCAAGAACGGGCGTTTGAATCATCCACTGGTGCCCCAGTTTAACTGACAAATTTCTTTGTTCTACCGGGGTTTAGGTTGCGGGTGCGGCGGCGACCAAAAAGCCAGGCGCGGATCATGGTGCTAAGGTGCGGTTCCCGCACACCTTGGCTGGCAATCACCATGTGGCAGATAAAAAAACTGGCAATGAAGATAAGGGGGGACATGCGGAAAATTCCCCAGCCGTAGATAATAAAGAAAGCATGCACGGCCATGTTAATGCCCGCTGGCAATTGCGGTGCCCAGAACAGGGTGGCCGGGTTAGCAACAGCGCGAAGGATTTTTTCTGGCATGGCACATTACCCGTTTGCTAGACCGCTGACAATATAGCCGACAATATCCGACGATCCAGCAATAACCATCAGACCCGCAATGAGGGAACCCACCCATTTCCATGGCATTGCCCCGAAAAAGCCCATGGTGGATAGACCTATCACACCTATGCCGGAGGTAATGTACATCAGATTACTAACATCGGCGCTAAGAATCTCTGTGGTTGTTACAACAGTCTCACTAATATCATCAAAAGTTTCTGGTTTGTTAGTTTTGGCAATATCCACAATCCAATTGGCAAACTCTTCGGACAGCAGCATCACCGACAACCCGCCGATAATCCCAATGGCCCAGCCTTTAGGAAAACTCCCGAATGCGGCCATGCCGCCCACGCCCATGATGGCGAGAACGCTGAGGCCTTGGAGAATATCTTGGCCTGGCTTAATCAGTTCTTTGCCTACATCAATGGCTTCTTTGAAGATTTCATCGCTGTTTTCTGAAGAAAAAGCGGATGTTTCGCCTGTAGAGGTGTTGCGAGAGGTTGAAGAAGGAGTAATCGTCCTGGTGCCTTCGTCTTCGCTGCTGTTTTTCTTGTATAGCCCCTCACTTCTGCCATCTTCTTCTTTGTCTTCGCTGTTTTTCTTGTATAGACCCTTGCCGCTGCCACCTCCTCCTCCGTACATATCCCCGCCAGTGGTTGAACCGTACAGATCGGCACTGGCTTTCTCGGAAAAACAAACTCCGGAAAACAAGATTAAAAACAACAGTATATATCTATGATTGTTCTTTTTCATAAATCCGCCCCCGTTATATAATTAACAAACTCACCACTGCCCGAGGCCATTGTTAATGATAACACCAAAGCCACCAGCCATTTTGTCGGCATGCGGCCACTGCCCATGGCCACAGCACCGGCACCAAGAGTAGAAATTCCGGCCACGCCGTAACATAGCCCTTTGAAACTCAAATAACTATCAAAAGCTAAAGGGCTTAGCTTGGCAAGGGGGGAGCGATTCGCCGCCAAGGCCGTATCTGCGCCGACCAGAATAGCACCGACAAAAACTGTTATTCCTAATAGCGATAAAAATACATTTTTCTTTTTCATGATGACACTCCTTTCTTGTCTCGTTCCGGAAAGGAAGAGGAAGGGGGGAGAGCCCTTCCTCTGCGTAACAATTAACAATCAAGTGTTCTTCAGCGTTGTCGCACCCGTGAGGTATTGAATCGCAGTGCCCACACCGGCGATAGTAACTAGACCGCCAATGAGAGCCATCAGCCATTGCCATTGGAACCGTCCAAACATGGCCAGCGCGCCGAGGGCAATCGCCCCAAGGCCGCCGACACCCAGCACCACCCCACTGCCCGATCTGTAGCTATCGATAACGAGTTCGTTAGAGTCTGCAAAAAAAGTTGAATCTTTAATGCCTTTCCCTATTCCAACAGTTTTGCCAACATCACGGGGTTGACCACTACTCGTCTGGGCGGATGCTGCCCCCGTCATCCCTCCGATAAATAAAGCAGCAACGGCAAAGCAAGCTAGCCAGCGCGTTACTCGAAAAATAAAGTGTTTCATAGGATTCTCCTTTTTCCTCTTCCTGTGGTTTTGCGTCACAACTATTTGTGACTTTAATCACAAATTAAGATATAAAGGAGATAAATACCCTTGTAAAGAATTTTTTATAAAATTTTTACTAATAATACTGCAACAGCCCGCATCTCCTTAACAATTCCCGATCGGGGTGCCGCCGCAACAATGGTTTTTTGCCGCCTGATAGCGGCGGGTACGGCCTTATCCCGATGAATAATTCCCAGTAATTCAGGTTTTATTTTCAAGAAGTTATCGCATGCTTTCGATAATGTATTATACGCTCGCTCTCCATCAACGGCATCATCGGCCATGTTCACAAGAAGTGCGACTTTAGGGGGCATAGTCACTTTAATGTAGGCATAGGCATCTGTTAGTGCCGTGGGTTCTGGGGTCGTGACCACTACTATCTGACCTGCCAACGCGCTGAGCCGCCGCACGGCGGTATCAACCCCGGCCCCGAGATCGAGAATAATAATATCATAATAAGGGGTTAGAGAAACAATGCCCTGACCAAGCCTATCGAGACTTGCCGAGGAGAGTGTCCCCAATGCACCAGAACCGGACGATCCGGCAATAAGGTTTATGCCATCGTGCTGTTGCACGCAATCGGCGAGGTTTTTTTTGCTATCCCTTAGAAAATCACGGTAATCCAAGCAATTTCCAAGCCCCAATTGAATATCAATGTTCGCCAGACCCAAATCCCCATCAATCAGTAAGACGCGCTTATTCATATCGGTCAATGTTTTGGCCAGTGTGATGGCGCACCAAGTCTTGCCCACCCCGCCCTTGCCCGAAGCAATGGCCACAATTTTACGGTTGCGCGGCTGTGTCATGATTTTGCATCCCCTAGAAAACGCCCCTTCGGCACCTTAACATCGGCAAGCATCAAGGCCGCCAGCAGCGGTGCCGAGAGTGGCCGCAGGCCCTTGGCAATACTCACGCTCATCCCCGTGGGGCCAATGGGCAAGCCAAGGTTCATCGCGGCATTGATAACCCCTCCCAACCGACGCGCTAAATCCAGGCGGGTGGGCAATAAAACCGATAAAGGAACAGCCGTTGCCAGCGCCTCGGCCTCCTCACGCATATCTTCAGCATCGCCGCTAACCGGTAATACCCACGCAAAGGCGACACTGGGAATTTTGGTCAGGGCGGTCAAATGGGCCGCATCGGTGCGGGGGTCAAGCCCTGCCGTATCGATAAAAACACGGGTTCCGGCGGGAATCTGCCGCATGGCGTGGGTAAGAGCCTTTGGGTCTTCGGCAGTATGCAAAGGTACCTTCATCGCTCGCGCCAAATTGCCAAGTTGTTCGATGCCACCGGCCTTTACCGTGTCGGTGCTGAACAAAATAACTTCTTGCCCGGCCAGACGCGCCCGCGCCGCAAGGCGCGCTGCTGTCACCGTTTTCCCGGCTCCAGGCTGGCCAATAAGCACCAACGGTGCGGTGGGCATATCTTCGGTAAAAGCAATGCTGCTGGCTAAAACTTCTTCTAAAACGTGGAGGACGTTGCCTTGCACCTCTTCGGCTTGGCGGAGCAGTCTGTTAGCCAACCGGCGGGGAAGATGGTGGCGATCCAGCACGTCCGTGAGGCTGTCCAGTACGCCCGCCTCAACTTTAATTTTAGGCTTCAATGTTGACTTTACTGCTTTGGAAGAGGGCTTTTCTTCCACCCCTGCTGTCACCAGAAGCTGTTTTCTTATTTTATCATGCTCAGTGGATAAAATAATAGCTTCATCGCCCAAGGCGGCACGCACCTGCCGCATGGCATCAGGCATATTGACGGCGGTGAATGTTTTTAGGCGCATGTGATTTGCCTAGAAAGAGAGTGTTATGAAACAGTTAACGTCAGGGGAATGTCAAGGCGTTGATGTTTGCGCTGTTATTTGCCTGTTATTTGCGCTGTCAACGCTCAGGGGAAATGTCCCAATATATAAGCCGGGGAATGTCCCCAAAGTTGTGGAGGTATAGACCGTCCCCACCACCTTTTTCAATATCCTTTTTTTAAGCGGAGGCGGTTGTGGCAGACTGTGGATGCACGGGCATGTATGGCGGGTAAGTGCGTCGGCGGGGTTTGGTGTGAGGATGGTGCTGTGTGGCGCACTTATCCCCATACTGCCTGTCATCCACAGCCTATTTTTATTGTTCATGCGGCGGATATTTTCTTGGGAACAACGGGGCTACATGGGAGTGTTTTTTTCTGTAGTGGCGCGCCGTTGCTGGTGTAACGACCGATACAACGATGCCCATGGAGGATAGACAGCGTCCCGTCGATATGCCGACAAATCGTGACGTCACAGCGCACATAATGAGGACGGTCCTTGTTTGCTGGGATTTGCAGGATCATTCCCTGGTAGCGCACGGTATTGTCGGCACCGACCGTGCGGTCTTCTTGGACGCACAAAATCTGCTCTAATGGCCGCCCAACATAAGGAATAAAGGCACTTTCGGGATCGGCGGCAAGGACGGTAAACTTCTGGTTGTGCCGCGGCAGGTAGATTTCGCGCAGATAGCGGTTGGCATCCTCGATATGGCTAATTCCGTGGAGAGCAAGCTCTGCCGTCAGGCGTTGTTGCAGCGTGCCAAACAGCCGTTCCGAACGCCCACGTGCCTGCGGACTGTAGGCCGGTATGTGCCGGATGCCCAATTGTTGACACGCCCGCCCGACTTCTGTCAGGCGGCTTTTGTCCACCTTTTCCCCGGCTTCTGGCGTGTACCAATAATGGCTTCCCCGGTCGGTGTAGAGGCTGCAAAATAAGCCGTAAGCCGCAATCGTCTCGGCTAGGCCGCGCAGGCTTGAAAGTGTCCCCTCCTGTTCGCAGAAAAAGCCGCTGGTCACTAAGCTGGTGGCATCGTCCATGGTGATTATCAAGTCGCACGGGCTGTCGCCAAACCACACATGCGTGCTGCCGTCCTGATGCATCATCATCCCTGCTTGTGGCCGACGCGGACGCCGCAACCGGTGCTTGCCGCCGCGCGTGCTGACGGTGACAACCCCGCTTTTGACCAACGCCCGCTTGACCCAGCTGTAGCTGCGCGCAAATCCTTCTTCCCAGCATAAATACTGATGGAAATGCTTGACGCTAAAACCGTGGTATTTTTCCCGGTACAACTTTGTGATCCGCTCTACCTCTCGGTCGGCCGCCTTGTTTGCCGGTGCCTGCCCCAGCCGCAAATCCGGCCAGTCCGCCCCCCCGTGCTCCTCATACCGATGCCGCCACCGCAAAAATGTCCGCCGGTTGATTGCAAGCAGCTCTGCTGCCCCCTCACAGCTAATCTTCCCAGCCGCATACCGGTCATGCACGTCCTCAAATCGCAACATCCTGATGTCCTCTCGTGTCTTGCGTTTCAGTCCCATCTTGGCTCACCCAAAATTGGACACTCTACGGGACATTCCCTTGGCTATTTACTGGGACATTTGCCTGAACGACGACACAGCCTGTTATTTGCGCTTGACGAGTATATTTGTGTGTTATACACTCATTAGTATGTTTAGCCCTTGATGCAATCTAATGCATCAGGCTTTAATCTAAGTCGCGGAAAATATTTTATTATGCACCCTATTGATCATCACGTTGGCCAGAGATTGCGGCTTTTGCGCAGCATGTCCGGTATAAGTCAAGAGCGCTTAGCTTCAGATATAGGCCTGACTTTCCAACAAATTCAAAAGTACGAACGCGGTGCCAACCGTATTAGTGCCAGTAAACTCTATGAAATTGCACAATCTTTAAAAGTCTCCATCAGTGCTTTCTTTGCCGGATATGGCACCGAGGCCGAAGCGCCAGACTACTCCACTAGTGATACTCTCGATAACGGTCTCGTTTTGCACGAAAATCAAGAAGATAAAGATTCTCTATATAATGATGAGCATCCCTTGTCCCGCAAAGAAACACTGGAACTAGTAACTGCATATTGGCGAATTCCCGACCCATCCTTACGCAATAAAATATTTGATATTATTAAACATTTATCTGCGGGAACACCTGGGCGCAAACCACTTCAATAACTACCCGACAGCAGTATCTTGTGTTCACGCCATAGCAGTACCATCTTCACCTGCTTTAGAACAGTGGCTTTGGAACGCCTCTCTTATACTAATTTACAGTCTATTGAGTAATTTAAAAACCTAATCTCCGCAGTAAATATAGTGTGTTTTTCTTGCTATTATTCTCGAACTTATAACGCTCTCACCCGCCGCCTTACGGCGGCTCCCTCTCCCGCGCAGCGGGGGAGGCGTAAGGCCATCGGCCTTACGGGGAGAGGGTAAAAAGCCATTGGTTTTTCTTATTTTAAACACCCCCTTCCTCACCTTCCCCCGCTGCGCGGGAGAAGGAGGTAACAGGCAGTCGTTATCGTCTTCAAAGCAACGGCGTTGCACTGCGCTAATGCTGGAATAGAGCCAATTTCAGGACTTGTGTGCATAGGGCAGGCCGAAAGGAGAGGCCGCCAAAGTGGCAGCTTTGGAGGGTGAGGGCGTGAAAACTGAAACCCACCCATTTTAGGAAAGAGATAATCATTATATATTACTCAATAGACTGTAAATTAGTATTAGGTTTTACGCTTGCGGTTGCTCACGCATCCCTTTCTAGCCACTCATTCCTATATAGCGACACGACCTATATAACGCACGATAAAAAACGGCGAGACCAAGAGGCACCCGCCGTTTTTTAACTATAATGCTATACCGCTCGCACATTCTTCATGTGCAAGGAGTATATACTGAACGCACCTGAAAACTTCTCGTTGGCTGCGCCACACCTCGCGGTGCTCACGTACGTTTAGTACGCTGCGCGCCGCTCGGTTCGCTCGCCGAACCGGAAGCCTTCATCTGCATTCAGTATACTTAAGCAACTTGATCAACAGGTGTCACCCCTCCACTCGTCACGGCTTTAATGGATAAACGAATCTTACCGCGATCATCAAAGCCAACAACTTTTACCTTTACCGTATCGCCCATGTTCACCACGTCCGTGACTTTGGCAATACGAGTATCGGCCATTTCGGAAATGTGAACGAAACCGTCGCGGCTGCCAAAGAAATTGACAAACGCGCCATATTCCATGGTTTTCACCACTTTGCCCTCATAAATAGCACCAATTTCTGGTTCCGAAGCAATAGCCTGAATTTGGCGTATGGCTTCGCGGGCTGATGCATCGTTGATAGCGGCAATACGAATAGTACCGTCATCTTCAATATCAATTTTCGCGCCGCTGACCGCGCAGATTTCACGGATAACTTTGCCGCCACTGCCAATCACTTCGCGGATTTTATCCTTGTTGATTTTGATGACAGTCATTTTGGGTGCATAGGCACTAACATCACTGCGGGCAGCGGTAAGAGCCTTGGCCATTTCTCCCAGAATATGCAGACGTCCAGCTTTGGCTTGTTCCAAAGCTTGCTGCATAATGGCTGGGGTAATACTGGTGATTTTAATATCCATCTGCAAAGCGGTAATACCGTCTTTGGTTCCGGCTACTTTGAAGTCCATATCTCCAAGATGATCTTCATCCCCAAGAATATCAGACAACACCGCTACGCCCTTATCTTCTTTGATAAGACCCATAGCAATACCAGCAACAGGCCTTGGTAATGGCACACCAGCGTCCATCAACGCCAGCGAGGTGCCGCACACGGTGGCCATAGAAGAAGAACCGTTAGACTCCGTGATTTCCGAGACGATGCGCAGGGTGTAGGGGAATTTTTCCTTAGACGGCAGCAGCGGACGAATCGCCCGCCAAGCCAATTTGCCATGACCCACTTCGCGGCGACCGGGCGCGCCGACGCGGCCCACTTCCCCAACCGAGAACGGCGGGAAGTTGTAGTGCAGTAAAAAATGCTCATGATAAATGCCTTCAATAGCATCAATCATTTGCTCATCATCGCCACTCCCTAAGGTAGCAACAACAATGGCTTGCGTTTCTCCACGGGTAAAGCAAGCAGAACCATGCACCCGGGGCAAAATTCCGGCCTCGGCTACGATAGGACGGATGTCAGAAAGGCCACGGTTGTCAATGCGCTTGCTGGTTGCCAAAATTGCGCCGCGCACAATGTCCTTTTCAAGGTCTTTAAGAGCACTTTTGGCAAAACCTTGGACGCTCTCAGGCTCTACCACGAACGCTTCAGCAACTTTTTTCTTGACCGCACTGAGAGCCTCTACCCGGGCGCTTTTCTCAGTAATGCGGTAGGCAGCATCAAGATCGGCTTTAGCCAAGCTTTCCACTTTTGCCTTTTGTTCGGCAGAAAGGCCGCTTTTTGACGGGTCAAAATCCCAAGCGTCTTTAGCGCAGTTTTCAGCAAGCTGCACAATCGCCTGAATCACGGGCTGGTAAGCCTCATGACCAAAGCTGACCGCACCCAACATAATGTCTTCGGACAACTCCTTGGCTTCAGATTCCACCATCAGCACGCCTTCGGCCGTACCGGCAACGACGAGTTCCAGAACAGACTCATCCTTGATCTGCGACTTGGTGGGGTTGAGGATGTACTTGCCGTTGGCATAGCCCACTTTTGCCGCGCCCACGGGGCCAAAGAATGGCACACCAGAAAGGGTCAGAGCAGCAGATGCCGCAATGATAGCCGCGACATCAGCATCAGTTTCAGGATCAAAGCTGAGCGTTTGTACGAGCACCTGGGTTTCATAGGTGAAACCAGCCGGGAACAGTGGACGAATAGGACGATCGATGAGACGGGAAACCAACACTTCCTTTTCCGACGGACGGCCTTCACGCTTGAAAAATCCCCCAGGAATGCGTCCTGCAGAGTAAAAACGCTCTTGATAATGCACGCTTAGCGGCAAGAAATCTACGCCTGCACGGGGTGTTTTCTGAGCAACAGCGGTGGCCAAGACAACAGTATCGCCATAACGGACGGTCACAGAGCCATCGGCTTGGCGAGCAATTTTGCCGCTCTCAATAGTCAAACGGCGACCAGCCCACTCTAGTTCTTTGCGATAAATAGTAAACATCAGTTTTTCCTCATAATAAACTTTTTGAACAGAAAATACTCTAAAGTTTTCTCCACAAAAAGCCAGCAAAATAAAGGGGACTCATCAATGAAGGTTATCAAACCATACTCATTGCACATCAAGATGTGCAATGAGTATAAATTAATATATTCATGAGCAAACGCCGTCTTAGCGAAGAAGAACATGCCCTCTGGCAAGAGACAGTGCTCCGCGCCCTCGTGGTCACTACGGACTCACTCCTGCCCTCCAACCATCGATTATCCAACAAAAAAAACACCATAGAGGCTAAAATTGACCTGCATGGACTTAGCTTGGCGAAGGCGCATCAGCAGTGCCTAGCTTTTTTAAAAACGCACCAGGCTCTTGGTCACCGCAGGGTATTAATTATTACGGGCAAGGGCAACCTTTCTGCTGCAAAAGGCGAAACCCTGCGGTCGGCATTGCCTAGCTGGCTAGAAACAGCGGAAGCCAAAAAATTTGTCAGTACCGTGAGCGAGGCTCCACGCCGCCTCGGCGGAGCTGGAGCCTATGTGGTTGTATTACGCCCTCTTTATCGGGAAATACCCCCTGGGCACCTCTATTAACCTCATTTCTGGGGCGATTAGCGTCGTCAGGTCGTTGCTCGCAAATCCCTTTCTAGCCACCCATCCCCATAAATGGTATTAATAGAGGTGCCCCCCTCCAAAAACCCAAGCTTCTGCGGTGCTCTAGCAGCACCAAAACACAACACCAAGACAACACCAAGACACCCATTGCGGACATCTTGTAAAAACGCTAAAGTGATCTTACCTACATAGAGAACCCTTCGTTCATACTTCGATGCTAAAAATACTACTAACAGGGGGAACAGCGGGCAGACCATCACAGGCTGAGCCAGACGGCGGCGTTGCCATTGCCACAAGAAGTAAAACCAAGGGAAAACGTCCGTCGTTGTTCCGGGTTTTGCTGGTCAATGATGATTTCACGCCGATGGATTTTGTTGTGACGGTGTTACGGCAATGCTTCACCAAAACCCAGGAAGAGGCGGTGGCGATTATGCTTTCCGTTCATAATACCGGGGTTGGGGTTTGTGGCGTTTATACCTTTGAAATTGCTGAAACTAAGGTCATGGAAGTGATGCAGTTAGCACGCCAACACCAGCATCCACTTCAATGCACCATGGAAAGGGAGTAGTCGATGATAACACGGGAACTTGAAGATACCCTGCGCCGGGCTTTGGATTTGGCAATTGAGCGGCGTCATGAATTTGCCACGCTGGAACATCTATTGCTGTCCTTGACCGAAGATGCTGATGCGATTCCAGTGTTTAAAGCCTGCGGGGTTAATCTGGATCGGCTGCGTAAAAGTATTGAGGGCTATCTGGCGACGGAGCTTCACAATATTACTGTTGCTGAAGTTGGAGCTGCTAAGCCGACAACGGCGTTTGAGCGCGTTGTGCAACGCGCTGTTTTTCATGTGCAATCATCGGGACGTACCGATGTTAATGGGGCAAATATCCTGGTGGCTTTGTTCTCGGAACGAGAATCCCACGCAGTATTTTTCCTTCAAGAACAAGACATGTCCCGTTTTGATGCCGTCAGCTTTATTGCCCA
Source organism: Holosporales bacterium (assembly GCA_046338525.1). Lineage (GTDB taxonomy): Bacteria > Pseudomonadota > Alphaproteobacteria > JAJTHO01 > JAJTHO01 > JBKCUA01. Next base: position 37,787 of record JBKDWF010000052.1, on the reverse strand, counting down.
CGGGATCACAAAAGGTGCCGCCGCCAAACCAGAACCTCGGCGCGCCAGCGGCAATGAAGAAGAGCAAGAACGCAGCAATAAACGCGGTAAAGACTCCTTTGAAGCTTACTGTTCCAACCTCAATGAAAAAGCCCTGCAAGGAAAGATTGACCCTCTTATTGGTCGGGATAAAGAAATTGAACGCACTATTCAGGTGTTATGCCGCCGCACCAAAAATAACCCCCTTTATGTAGGCGATCCCGGTGTTGGGAAAACGGCCATTGCCGAAGGTCTCGCCCGCCGTGTTGTGGAAGGGGATGTACCGGAAATCCTCCAAGATGCAACAATTTACTCCCTTGATATGGGCGCATTGCTTGCTGGCACTCGTTACCGGGGTGATTTTGAAGAGCGCCTCAAAATGGTCATTACCGAGATGGAAGCGATGCCCCAGGCGGTGTTATTTATTGATGAGCTTCATACTATTGTAGGTGCCGGGGCAACGTCCGGCGGGGCTATGGATGCCTCGAATTTGCTCAAACCCGCCTTGGCTCGGGGGAATCTCCGTTGTATCGGCTCAACTACTTATAAAGAATACCGCAATCATATTGAAAAAGATCGGGCTTTGGTAAGACGTTTTCAAAAAATTGATGTCGAAGAGCCTTCGGTAGAGGATGCCATTAAAATTATTAACGGTGTCAAATCGTACTATGAGCAACATCACAACGTAAAATACGCCCCAGAAGCCATCCGCACAGCGGTAGAAATGTCCAACCGCTATATTACCAACCGCAAGCTTCCCGATAAGGCCATTGATGTAATTGATGAAGCTGGTGCGGCGCAATACCTATTGCCCCCGGCTAAGCGCAAGCGCACCATTACCGCTAAGGAAGTGGAAAGCATGGTGGCCAAAATTGCCCGCATTCCAGAAAAAAGTGTTAGCCGGGATGACAAGGCGGTTCTCTCCACCTTGGCGCGGGATCTCAAAACCTTGGTATTTGGTCAGGATGTAGCCATTGAGGCTTTGGCGGATGCCGTAAAAATGGCGCGAGCTGGTCTTCGGGATCATGAAAAACCCATTGGCTGCTACCTGTTTACTGGCCCCACGGGGGTTGGCAAAACCGAGGTTGCGCGGCAGTTGGCGACCTTGCTTGGGGTTGAGCTAACCCGGTTTGATATGTCCGAATATATGGAACGCCATTCGGTGAGCCGACTTATTGGTGCTCCCCCCGGTTATGTGGGGTTTGAACAGGGCGGACTGCTTACCGATGCTATTGATCAACATCCTCATACAGTGTTGTTGCTGGATGAAATTGAAAAGGCACACCCGGATTTATTTAATATCATGCTTCAGGTCATGGATCATGGTAAACTCACAGATCATTCAGGAAAATCAATTGATTTCCGCAACGTGATTCTGGTCATGACCAGTAACGCAGGTGCCTCGGATATGGCAAAGCCGGGACTCGGATTCTTGCAAAAAAATCGCAGCGAAGGCGACACTGAGGCTGTTAACCGCACCTTTTCACCAGAATTCCGCAACCGTTTGGATGCCATTATTTCCTTTGCACCCTTAAAACCTGAACATATTGTGCGGGTTGTGGATAAATTTATCCTACAGCTTGAGGCGCAACTGGCCGATCGCCAGGTGATGATTTCCCTGACCGCTGCGGCACGGGCGTGGCTGGCGGAAAAGGGCTACGATCCCGTTCTTGGTGCCCGCCCCCTTACCAGGGTGATTCAGGATTACGTCAAGAAACCCCTCGCTAATGAGGTGTTATTCGGCAAACTATCCCACGGCGGCGCTGTAAAAGTCGGCCTTCGGGAAGATCGCCTGACATTCACGTTTGAAGAGGCATCAACGCGAAAAAACAGCGCGGAGGCCGTTGAATCATAAAGATATATCAACGGCTCGCGCTAAAACCTCAGGGCGTAGGCCTCCACCACATTAGGCAGTGCCTTAACTTTTGCCAACAGTGCCGGGGTTAACGGCTGATCCACTTCAATCAAACAAATAGCACTATCATTAGCAGCAATACGGCCTAGGTGAAAACTAGCGATATTGATACCGGCATCGGACAGCGCCGTGCCTACCCGGCCAATAAATCCTGGTTTATCAAGGTTGCGGACGAAAAGGACATTGTGGCCAAGGCTGGCATCAATGGGAACGCCCTCGACTTCAACCAACCGCGGGGTGGTGCCGCCAAAAACGGTGCCACGCAGACTGCGATCGGTTTTTTCGCCGTGCACCGTCAGGCGCACGGAGGTTGGGTAATCCCCGGCGCGGTCGGTCTTGATTTCCGAAACAGCGATCCCTCGCTCTTTTGCCACGCTGCCGGCATTAACCACATTAACCTCATTAGCGGAGGGAGCCAGCAACGCCGCCAACATAGTAGAGGTCAATATACGGGTGTTGAGCCGAGAAGCCTCACCACCGTATTCAATGGACACGGATTTAATACTGCTTTGGGTAACTTGACCAACAAACCCGCCCAACACATTTGCCAGGGTAAGATAAGGCTTAAGGCGTACTGCTTCCTCGCCACTGACCGATGGCATATTCACGGCGTTGGTAATGGCTCCAGTTAATAGATAATCGGCAATCTGCTCGGCTACTTGCACGGCAACATTCTCCTGTGCTTCGGCAGTAGAAGCACCCAGATGTGGCGTGGCAATAACTTTCTCATTGCCAAAAAGGGCGTGTTGCTTGGCGGGTTCTATTTCAAATACGTCTAAGGCCGCTCCGGCAACGTGGCCGCTATCAAGGGCAGCTTTGAGGTCGTCTTCTACGATTAACCCACCCCGGGCACAATTTATAATCCGAACACCCTTTTTGGCCTTTTTGAATGCAGCAGCGTTGAGGATATTTCGGGTCTTATCGTTGAGGGGGGTATGCAGGGTGATAAAGTCCGCCCTCGCCAGCAACATATCCAAATCCACCCGCTCAACTTCAAGAGAACGGGCGCGATCCTCCGTCAAAAACGGATCAAAGGCGATGACCTGCATCTTGAGACCACGGGCACGCTCCGCAACGATGGAACCAATATTACCACAGCCAATAATACCAAGAGTTTTGCCAGTAATCTCCACGCCCATGAAACGGTTTTTTTCCCACTTACCCGCATGAGTAGAAGCATTAGCCGTAGGAACGTCCCTTGCCAGCGATAACATAAGGGCAATAGCGTGTTCCGCCGTGGTAATAGAATTACCAAACGGGGTATTCATCACAATGATTCCCTTAGCCGTAGCGGCAGGAATATCGACGTTATCTACCCCGATACCGGCGCGGCCCACAACTTTAAGGCGTAAAGCCTTGCCAAGAACATCAGCAGTGACTTTCGTTGCCGAACGAATGGCTAAAGCGTCGTAATCGCCGATAACGTCCAGCAATTGTGCCGGGGTAAGATCGGTGCGGACATCGACCTCAATGCCTTTTTGCTTGAAGACGGCAATAGCCTGATCGCTCAATTTGTCGGAGATGAGAACTTTTGGCATTATAATTATCCTTGCTTAACAGATGTGTATGCGTAATCGAGCCAAGGCAACAATGCCTTGATATCAGCAGTTTCCACGGTGGCACCGCCCCAAACCCGTAGGCCTGGAGGCGCATCGCGGTAAGCCCCAATGTCAAAGGCCACACCTTCTTTCTCGAGAAGGCTAGCCACTTTTTTGGCAATAACAGCTTGATCCTCGCCACTTTTACCCAAAAACCAAGGATCAATGATTTTGAGGCAGATAGAAGTACAAGAACGACTGGCTTTATCTTCCGTTAAAAAATCCGCCCACGACGACGCTTCAACCCACGCAGTAACGGCGGCAAGATTGGCCTCTGAACGTTGGATAAGACCGGATAGGCCGCCCACACTCTCCGCCCAGATGAGCGCGTCAAGGACATCTTCCACACACAGCATCGATGGGGTGTTGATAGTCTCCCCTTGAAAAATACCCTCAATAAGCTTGCCCCCTTTGGTCATCCGAAAAATTTTCGGCATTGGCCATGTGGGTGTATACGATTCCAATCGAGCAACCGCGCGAGGACTAAGAATCACAATTCCGTGCTGAGCCTCACCGCCCAAGACTTTCTGCCAGCTAAACGTGGTCACGTCTAATTTATCCCAAGGCAAGGCCATGGCAAAGGCCGCCGAGGTGGCATCGCAAATGGTCAGGCCTTCCCGATTCGCCGCAATCCAATCCCCATCAGACACCCGTGCACCAGAGGTGGTTCCATTCCATGCAAAAACAATATCATGTCCGGGGTTCACTTGGGTTAAATCAGGCAATTTTCCGTAAGAGGCCGTAAAATTTCGAGTATCTTTAAGTTTTAGTTCCTTAGTAATATCAATAAGCCAATCGTTGCTGAACGCCTCCCACGCCAGCACATCCACCGGGCGCGCCCCCAACAGCGACCATAAAGCCATTTCCACCGCCCCGGTATCGGATGCAGCAACAATACCAATGCGATAATCGGCTGGAACCCCAAGAATAGTGCGGGTTTTTTCAATCACCAATTGCAATCGATCCTTGCCCGGTTTGGAACGGTGCGAGCGCCCCAACAGGTTCGTTTTCAGGGAAGACAAATTATACCCTGGGCGCTTTGAACAAGGACCCGAAGAAAAATAAGGGTTTTTTGGGCGAAGAGCAGGAACAGTCATGGCGAATCCTTAGCAATCAAGGCGAGGATGGTAGAAGGAGAGGGGGGGCGCGTCAATTACTGGATTGGGATTTTCTAAGAGCTTCTCAAAGCAATTCTCAAAGCAATGTTGCACTTCGCACAAGATAGCGTCAATAATACTGGCCTTGACTCCTGACCCCATCCTCCTTTACCGCGATGCCTTGATGCTTGTTATTAATAAGCCTTCCGGCATTCCGGTGCATCCCGGCTCTAATAAAAGTGCCTCACTAGAGGATCACTTTGAAGCTCTGCGTTTTGGCTTACCGCAACGACCCAACTTAGCACACCGCTTGGATAGAGACACTAGCGGGTGCCTCATCTTGGGGCGCCACCGCCAGGCACTGGCTAGGCTTGGTCGCCTATTTGCGGAAGGTAAAATTGAAAAAACCTACCTCGCCCTGTGCCAGGGTGTTCCCGCAAAGGCCAAGGGCCGCATTGACGCGCCACTGCGCAAACAATCCACCCGCAAGGACAAATGGTGGATGGAAGTACACAAGGATGGCCAGTTTTCCCGAACTGACTATGAAGTGCTCAACAGCCATGCGGACATGAGCTTAATTCGCTTTTTTCCTAAAACAGGTCGTACCCATCAAATTCGCGTGCATGCCGCCCATATTGGCTGTCCGCTGTGGGGGGATAAAGCCTATCATCCCAACGGCGGCGATGGTTTTTTCCTCCATGCCTCCACCATTACCGTACCGCTACATGATAAAAAGCCCCCTGTTATTGTTGAGGCACCTTTACCCGAAGCCTTTGCCAAAGCGTTACACGACTTTACCCTTGAGTAATACTTAGTCTATAGTTGTACGACCATGCTTCGTATCGCTCTGCAAATCCTTTATGCTGACAAAGGCAAATACATTGGCCTAGTGGCTGGCATTGTGTTTGCAACTTTATTGATGAGTCAACAAGTATCTATTTTCTTTGGATTATTGTCCAGAACAGCCGCCCAGATTGGCGATGTACGAGAAGCCAGCTTATGGGTTATGGATCCAAGGGTGCAGTATATGGAAGAGTTTGAACCCATGCGGGACATTGAGCTGTCAAAAGTCCGCAGTGTTCCTGGTGTTCTCTGGGCTACCCCATATTATAAAGGTTTTGCGGTGGTCAACACGTTTATAAGCCAGTCTCAACAGGTATTTCTTATGGGGGTGGACGACGTTTCATTGATTCCTTACCCCAACAACATGATCGTCGGCAAATGGACTGATCTCATGCAGCCGGAATCCATGGTTATGGATAAAAACGGTTGGCAATTCCTTTTTCCAGGGGAGCCGATCAAAGTGCCCCGGGAAATTGAAATCAACGATCGCCGGGTACTTATTGTCGGAGTGTGTGAAGTTTCAGCTCCATTCATGACATTTCCAATTGTTTTTACCCGCTATTCAGAAGCACTTAAGCTTGCCCCGCAAAAGCGTAACAGCCTATCGTTCATTCTGGTGCGAGAACAGCCTGGAGAAAATATTAGCATGGTACAAAAACGTATTACCGAACAAACAGGCCTTCAAGCTTTGACTAATCAAGAATTTAAACGCCGCACCATCAACCATATTCTGACACGAACCGGCATACCCATTAATTTTGGGATCACTGTCGCTTTGGGCTTTATTGTTGGTGCGGCCATCACTGGCCAGACATTCTATATTTTTGTTCTTGATAAGCTTCGCCAATACGCAGCCCTTAAGGCCATTGGCGTTTCTAATGGTCAAATTATCCGCATGGTATTATCCCAAGCCGCCATCGTCGGTTTTGTAGGATACAGCCTTGGCGTCGGCTTTACAGCAGTATTTTTTAACAGTATGGCTGATAATCCGGCCTTCAAGGGGTTTTATTTTTTATGGGAAGTCATGCTGGGCACCGGTGTGGCGGTGGCGATTATTATAGTGTCCACGTGCCTTTTTAGCTTGCGCCGGGTTTTAGTCGTTGATCCTGCAGTAGTATTTCGCGGATGAGCTTTGCCTTACGCGCTGAAAATATCATTATGGACTTCCCAACCGGGGAAGGGGAAAGCGTGCGAGTACTTCATGGTGTTTCCTTGGCGGTACCAGGCGGTGAACTGGCAATGCTGGTAGGGCCAAGTGGCTGCGGTAAAACGACACTCCTATCTATCCTAACGGGAATTTTGACCCCGAGTAGCGGCAAGGCCTACATTTGGGATAAAGAAATTACCGCTCTAAAAAGTTACGCTAAAGTTTTAGTGCGGCGCCGGGACATTGGCTTTATCTTCCAACAATATAACCTTATTCCAGCCCTAACAGCAGTGGAAAATGCGGCTGTCCCTCTGATTGCCGATAACATTGACCGAGTAAAAGCTTTAGAACAAGCCGCCGCCGTGCTGGACAGCATCGGAATGGGGGATCACTTACAAAAAACTCCCGCCCAACTTTCCGGCGGTCAGCAACAACGCGTCTGTATCGCAAGAGCTTTGGTGCATAATCCTAAACTTATTGTGTGTGATGAACCTACCGCCGCGCTGGATAACGAGACTGGGCATAAGGTGATGGATATTTTGGCAAAAGCTTCCCAAAATCCTAGCCGAGCCGTTCTTGTTGTCACTCATGACAACCGGATTTTTAACTACGCCAATCGCCTCTTTACCATGAGCGACGGGGCCATTTTGCATGAAAGAACCTCAGAGGTATCCTTATGAAAAACCTTAGTCAGCGCTTGAGCAGCCGCAGTTCAGCAATACGTTACGTTCCGGTTATTGCTGGATTATTTTTAGCATATGCCTTGTATGCAGTTCTCACTGTGCCGACAAAACCCATGCGCGAGCCTGTGCAAAAACCCCCAACGAGCACCTTTGCTCAAACCCTTGCGGGACAGGGTATTATCGAACCATCTTCTGAAAATATTGCTATTGGTGTGCCTGTCGGCGGGGTGGTGTTACAGGTGCACGTTAATGTTGGTGATACCGTCAAGAAGGGGCAGCCCCTGTTGACTTTGGATAATCGTCCTTTGGTGGCGTCTGTAGAAGCGGCCAAAATTGCTCTGGCCGATGCCGAATTTCGCCGCCAAATTTATGAAAACCTTAAGGGCACCAGTGCCCAACGCAAAGAAGAGCTGTTTATCCGTCGCTTTGCAGCCCAAAGGGAAGCTGCTCGGCTGGCTGAACTTGAGGCGCAACTTGCCCAATATACTCTTACCGCTCCCATTGATGGAAAAGTCTTACGAAGCAATATTCGTGTCGGCGAATTTGCCTCAACCGGGGTATTGCGAGACCCCCTCATGGTGCTGGGCAACGTCGATCCTTTGCATGTCCGGGTACAGATTGACGAAACCCAAGCCAGTCGTATTAACCCTGACGCACCAGCCAGCGGCAGCGTTCGTGGCACCCCCAATAAACCTATCAGTCTAAGTTTTGTCCGCAAAGAACCGCTTATTATCCCAAAACGATCCCTTTCTGGCGATCCCGGGGAACGTGCCGACACACGTGTTCTCGAGGTTATCTATCGCCTTAATAATTCCCCGGCTAATATTTCAGTGGGTCAGCAAATGGATGTTTTTATTTCTGCTTCTGCTCCATAAGAGCCTGCACCATCGCCGGGGCGAGGCCATTGGCCTGACGGACGACATGATCCAGCCCAGCAGCGTAAATCTTGCGTAACGTGGTGTGGCTTCGTCCGTCCGTTTGTTCAAGCCGTCGCCATGACACCCCGCAACTACGGGCCCAAAGAATGCGTCGCTGCTCTGTATTAAGGGGTAATAACCATGTTAGCGCTGTATCCATTCTGGATATGGCTGCCGGGTGCGGCGGTGTTACTTTATTGCGCGCATGCGCTTCAGCCAACCAGATTTCATAACTAGTATGTACCACATCTGGCCAAAACGTGAGGCGTTTTGCGCCAAAATTACTTGGCAAACGGCGGAGGGTATCCGCCGCTTCACTTAGATGTTCACGCACGCGTTCGTGCGTCCACAACTGCAGGGGGTTTGCAGGCGACATAAATTTACTCCCTAAAAATCATTTATTTAATTGATTTTAAACGCATAGTAATAGCATCGCGATCAAAGCAGCTATGCACGCCTGGATAATTGAGCAAAGGAATACTTGTTCCTTCAAGCAAGCGATTGGCCGCTAAGACAATATCGCGAACGGACGCCTGCACCCCATCCAGTTCAAAAGTGTCCTCAGCAAAAACGCGCAACCGTTCTTGCAGCACCCTATAAGCCATTAAAACAACAGGCTGTGTGATGTGCGAAGGGATTGCCTCCGCCATCATGGGATCATGGGTATTCATCGTGTCTCTCCTTATTATTTTATCGTACTGTGTGGATTATCCCTCTAGACGCTGGACGAAAAGAATCGTATCCATTTTGTTTTTTGTATCCAAAAAATGGATATTTGTCAAGCGAGCGAGAGCGAGTGAACAAGAGCAATTGTCTTGTCAGCTATCTCCTGCTAGCGTTGTCCCCATTAATTTTGTAGGAGCATTGCATGACTCAAGATATCGTCCTTGTTGCCCCCGTTCGTACTGCTGTTGGCGGATTTATGGGTGGTCTTTCCAGTTTGTCTGCGGCCGATCTTGGGAAAATAGCCCTCACTGAAGCATTGCGCCGTGCAGGTCTTGAAGCCGGGGTGGTAGACGAAGTAATTTTAGGTCAAGTCCTGGCCGCTGGTGCAGGGCAAAACCCGGCGCGCCAAGCTGCGGTAGCCGCCGGTATCCCGGTGGAGCGTACCGCTATGACCATCAACCAAGTCTGTGGTTCTGGTCTTCGCGCCATTGCTTTGGCCGCTAATAGTATCCGTAGTGGCGAGGCGAGCATCGTTCTTGCCGGGGGTCAAGAAAGCATGAGCAATGCGCCCCATTGCGTCATGCTGCGAAGCGGTGTGCGCATGGGAAATGGGTCTTTAGTTGATACAATGATTCAAGATGGCCTGTGGGATATCTTTAATAACTACCATATGGGTATCACCGCCGAAAACGTGGCTAAAGAATACAAGATAACCAGAGAAGCCCAAGATGCCATGGCCTTGGCCAGTCAAGAAAAAGCTGAAGCAGCTCAGAAAGCTGGACGCTTTAAAGATGAAATCGTGCCTGTTGTCATCAAAGGCAAAAAAGGCGACGTGACCATCGATACTGATGAGCACCCCCGCCACGGCACCACCGCCGAAGCCCTCGCCAAACTGAAGCCAGCCTTTGATAAAGCCGGCACCGTAACCGCTGGGAATGCCTCCGGTATTAACGATGGGGCGGCCATTGTCCTCGTCACCACCGCTGCCGAGGCCGCCAAGCGTAACCTGAAACCCATCGCCCGGATCGCCAGCTTTGCCACCGCCGGGGTTGCCCCCACCATCATGGGCACCGGCCCAATTCCGGCCAGCCAGAAAGCCTTAGAGCGCTCCGGGTGGAAAGTTGCCGATCTCGATTTGATTGAGGCCAATGAAGCCTTTGCCGCCCAAGCCTGTGCCGTAAATAATACCTTGGGCTTTGACCTTAGTAAGGTCAATGTTAACGGCGGAGCCATCGCTCTTGGCCACCCCATCGGGGCTTCGGGCTGCCGGGTGCTCGTCACGTTGCTCCATGAATTAAAACGCCGAAATGGTAAGCGCGGCCTCGCCACCCTGTGCATCGGCGGCGGCATGGGGGTTGCGCTGTGTGTGGAAGCATTATAGAAGTCTTATTTTTAAGGAAATCCTATTCTTATGACCCAACGTGTTGCTCTTGTCACTGGCGGAACCCGAGGCATTGGGGCGGCTATATCGCTTGCTCTTAAGGCTGCTGGGCATCGGGTCGTTGCTAATTACGCCAGCAATGCCGATGCCGCCAATGCTTTCGCCAAAGAACATGGCATTCATGTCTATGCTTGGGACGTGAGCAAGCTTGATGACTGCGCCTCTGGTGTTCGCCAGATTGAACGCGATTTAGGCGCGCCAGTAGGCATCTTGATCAACAATGCCGGGGTGACCCGGGATGCTGCATTCCATAAACTTTCCGAAACCGATTGGGATACGGTTATTAGTGTCAATTTGCGCTCTTGTTTCACTATGTGCAAGGCCGTCATCGACGGTATGCGGGCGGCGGGGTTTGGTCGAATTGTCAACATCTCATCCATTAATGGTCTTTCCGGGCAATTTGGCCAGACTAACTACGCCGCTGCTAAGGCCGGAATGATTGGTTTTACAAAAGCTTTGGCTCTTGAGGGAGCCAGTAAAAACATTACCGTCAACGCCGTTGCGCCGGGATACGTCAACACCGAAATGGTCGCCGCCATTCGCCCAGAGATTATTAAAACCATCATAGATAAAATTCCCGTGGGTCGCCTCGGTGAGGCTAGCGAAATCGCTGGACTAGTTACCTACTTGACCCGGGAAGATGCCGGGTTTATCACTGGCGCCACCTTTAACATCAATGGTGGTCAGTACCGACAATAAACTTTAAGGGCGGTTAGCTCAGCGGTAGAGCGTCTCGTTTACACCGAGAGGGCCGGGGGTTCGATCCCCTCACCGCCCACCAGCCTTCGCACTACATGCTTCGGCTCGGCAAACCAGTTAGCGAGCCGGACGAACATGTTAGGAGAAGGCTGTCGCGCCGAACATGAAGAATGTGCAAGGGATTCGCTCAAGCGCCGCGCGGGCTGTACCCCTAGCAAGATTTTTAGGGAAATCTTCATGTGCGAGCGGTATAGCTTGCGTCACCCGCACTTTCCTCGCTACAATGCCACGCATTCAAGGAGAATCCTCCCATGCCTAAGTCGAAACTTCAGCCGGGCCTCACCCCCAAGGCAACCCTGCCCGCAGGCTATAAGCCTTCGGATAAAGAAGAGTACATGAACCCCGTGATGCTGGAATACTTCCGGGGCAAGCTATTGGCATGGAAAGAAGAATTAGTATCGGAGACATCGGAAACCCTCCACCACCTGCAAGAAGAAAGCCTGCAACAGCCGGACATTACCGACAGGGCAAGCCTAGAGACCGATCAGGCAATCGAACTGCGCACCCGGGATCGGATGCGCAAGCTGATCACTAAAATTGACGCGGGTCTGCGTCGCATTGAGGAGGGCGAGTACGGTTATTGCGAGGAAACTGGAGAGCCAATTGGAATCAAGCGCTTGGAAGCGCGTCCCGTGGCCACCCTATCCCTTGAAGCGCAGGAGCGTCATGAACGCTATGAGCGCACCCACCGCGACGAAGAGTAATCTCCATCGTGCCTACCTCCGCATCATTACAAGGCGAAAAAGCCCGGAGTCTTTTTGATGCTCTGGGCTTACCTTTGGACGTAGCGCGCAACATCGCTCTACCCGCCCTGAACGATTTTGAAGATGGAGAGCTTTTTTTAGAGCACAGTCAGTCCGAAGGCATTGTGCTGGATGATGGCCGAATTCGGTCGGTAACTTATGATGTTTCTGGTGGTTTTGGTCTGCGCGGCGTGCTGGATGAAGGGATTGCTTTTGCTCACTCGAGCCGCCTTGATCCGTCCTCCCTTAAAGAAGCAGCCAGCACCGTCCAAGCCCTGCGCCGCCACCACGGCGGCGGCACGGCGGCTTTAAGCCTACCTGCTTCAGAAGCAATCCTCTACCGCCCGGAAAACCCGTTAGAACGCCAAAAACTTAATGATAAAATTGCCGTTCTTCAGGCTATTGACACTTATGCCCGGCGTAAAGACCCCCGGGTGGTACAGGTCTCTGCGAGCCTATCAGGTGAAACCCAGATCGTTTACCTTATCGGGGCTGATGGCCGAGAAATGGCCGATATTAGACCCTTGGTACGCATGAATGTCTCCATTGTTGTGCAACAGGGTGATCGCCGGGAAACCGGCTCCGATGGTCAAGGTGGGCGGTATCATTACGATTTATTATTTAAGCCCGCTGCTTGGAAAGCTCAAGTGGATGAAGCCCTGCGCCAAGCATTAATTAATTTAGAAGCCAAACCAGCACCCGCCGGAGAGATGCCCGTGGTGCTCGGCCCAGGTTGGCCGGGGGTATTACTGCACGAAGCCGTGGGGCATGGCCTAGAGGGCGATTTCAATCGTAAAGAGACCTCGGCTTTTGCCGGCTTGATGGGTCAACGAGTGGCCGCCCCCGGTGTTACCGTTATCGATGACGGCACGCTGCCCGAACGACGTGGCTCCCTTTCCGTAGACGACGAAGGCACTCCCACAGGAAAGACTGTTCTCATTGAAGACGGCATTCTGGTTGGGTACTTGCAGGATCGTCTTAATGCCCGACTCATGGGCGCGGCCTTGACGGGTAATGGTCGCCGGGAAAGTTATGATGCTGCCCCCTTGCCCCGTATGACCAACACCTACATGCTTGCCGGGCAAGATGACCCGGCGGACATTATTGCCAGCGTCTCTAACGGCATCTACGCCGTCAATTTTGGCGGCGGGCAAGTGGATATTACCTCGGGTAAGTTTGTTTTCTCTGCTTCTGAAGCTTACCGTATTGAAAATGGTAAAATTACAAGCCCTATTAAAGGGGCTACGCTCATTGGTAACGGACCAGATTGCCTGACAAAAGTTAAACGCATTGGCAACGACCTAAAACTCGATCCTGGCATCGGCACCTGCGGTAAAGATGGTCAATCTGTGCCGGTAGGGGTTGGTCAGCCGACGTTGCTTCTTGAGGGGCTAACTGTCGGTGGGACACAAGTTTAAAAACCCGAAATCCCATTTTTCTGTCGCTCTCAGAGGGTGTTGCACTTCGAGTTAGACACCGCCATATGGCTCCAAAAAAGTCCAGAAAAAAGCTGTGCAAAATGCAATTCTTGGTTATAAAGAACCCATGTTACACGCTGGCCTTTTACGTGATTTGCGCATTCAGAAAGGCTTGAGCCTTCAATATGTTGCAACACATGCTGGCACCACAAAATCGCAAATTGACAAACTAGAAAAAGGAGAGCGTCGCTTAACCGTCGAATGGCTTATACGCATTTCAAAAGCCTTGGGCATTGATCCCGCTGATTTTTTATCAAAAGAAACTTCCACGGCACGGTTGCGAACGAAACAAAAAATTTCTCATACCGCAGGGGGGAGCGTCTCGCACCCTCTTTTAATGCCAAACTTTGATGAAACTAGATACTTTTTACCTGTGCATGGGATGATCGATCCTGCAAGCGGAACCCTATGTAATTTTCATGAGGTTTCCAGCATGATACCTCGTCCTGCGGTTCTGCATGGCGTTCGACACGCATTTGCTTTGTACTGTTTTGATCATCGCATGGAACCGCGCTATACACTAGGGGACATTCTTTACGCAGACCCCTCAAGGCCACTGACACTAGGTTGCTATGTATGCATCATTCTCGCAGATGATCGAGTGCTCATCGCCCAATTCTTAGAACGCCACGAAAATACTATTCGCGTGCGCCAATTAAAACCAGAAAAAGTATCCGTACTGGAAATAAATAAAATACAGCAACTTGCCCGAATTGTAGGAAGCATCGAAACAGGCGGCCAAGGTTCAGGTTAAACCAAAGGGCACTTCATTTGTGGGGCAATTGGTGTCATCAGGTCTTTTCTCGCACTACCAATCCGTTTTGGCGAATAATGGAGAACGGGCTAAAATTTTCCTCTGTGGAACAACCGTTCTCTTGAAAGGTTATAAAAAAGATTGCGTTTAAAGTGACGCTGGATTATAGCCTAGCCCCACGGCTTTTTCTGCGTCCCCATCGTCTAGAGGCCTAGGACACCTCCCTTTCACGGAGGTAACCGGGGTTCGAATCCCCGTGGGGACGCCACATATTAATACCGCATCCTTATATACTCCTTGCACATGAAGAATGTGCAAGGGCTTCGCTCAAGCCCCGCGCGGGCTGTACCGCTCGCAAGATGGAGAGGGGAAGTTTTGATGTGCGAGCGGTATAAATAGGTTCGCCTCAAAACTTCCCATAAATACCCGGGAAGACGGTGGGTATAATTGTTTGTTTTGGGGTATTTTTAGCGATTTTACGGTTAATAATACGTTCAAGGTCAGCAACAAAAAGAGCGTTAAAGGGATCGGCTTTATAGCTATCAAAAATAGGGCGGAAAGCAGCATCGGCAAGGGTGGCCGGAGAAATTTGCTCAAGGACAGGCCATTGCGGTGAAAACATAGATGTACCGGGGATACCTTGGCGTTCGAGGTTGATGGTGATGGTATCATTGGGGATAGGGGGTGTGGGCGGTGGTGGCGGAGCGAGAACAGTGAGGGTACCACTGAGCTGGATGAGGAAGTAATTGCCGCTGCTGGCACCGGTGAGACTGGCGCTACCGCCAAAGCCAACAGCGCTGGCGTATGTTCCGGCTGGTGCATTGGTGCCCAGGCTGTCCATCAAAGCAAAAGCACCCGTAAGATCGATGCTCACAGCATCACTAGTGATAAGATCGGTGATGACGGGAGTGGTGCTGGTGTACATACTTGTTTGAGTAATGCGACTAGCATCATAGGCAACAGTAACGGGTTTTTGGTCAATCGTCCCGATGGAGGCTGGGGCTGGGATAGAGTCGAGGACATAATTGCTGGCATTAGCCCCGCCAAAACCTTGCAACGTTGGTTTAGTAGTCAATGTGATAAGCTTATTATTACCGACGCTGGGAGTATCAAAGAAGGCACTGCCGATGGAAGAAACCCGGATGTCTTCACCATTCCAAGTGGGGCTAAGACTAATATTATTGATGGCCAAACTGGCCGTACTAGTAGCATCATAAGTCTTGCTGACCGTACCGATAAGGGTGGGGGTAAGACTGCGCGGAATAACTGTCAGGATGTTAGCCGCACTTTGATATTGCAACACATAATTGCCCACACAACTGCTACAGGTCATCATCAGGTCGCCACTGTCGTAATTAATGGCATGCGTCGTGCCCGCGTTCACACCGGGCGCATAAGTCGAACTACCCATCAGGGTGTTGGCACTAAAAACTAGGGTATCGCCCGCAAGAATGAGATTAGAATCATAAGTATAGCTATAATTATTTAACGACGTACTCGCACTGTCACCGTATATGACCGTAACAGGGCTTGGGGTAATGTTAAGCGTAATCGGCGGCCCTGAGGTCACCATTGCGGTATGACCAGACCCAGCAAAAACATAGTTAGCGGCCAGACCTCCATTGCTACCATTTTGCAACGATAAACCATTCACATCAAGGGATTGCGGCGTGTTCAATAAGAAGGCGTCGCCTACGCTGCCACTGCCAGTCAAGGTCAACGCCTCCAAGCCAATCCCGGTAGCAATCACCCCGTTGGTATACAAATGTACAGGCAGGATTGTCGTGTTGCCGTCATTCTGCTTCGCACCAGTAAGAGTGATGAATTTAGGGGTGATATTGGCCGTACCGCTAACGTTGATAAGATTATAGTTGCTGGCCAGCCCGGTGCCGTTGGCTAAGACTAGGCTGCCCGTTGCCGTGGAATAACTGCCGACGTTGGGACTGCTGGTGGTCGTGCTGCCGGTGAAGGTGAGGGTTTCCCCGCTCACTCCGGTAGAGATGCTGCCAAACAGCGCGCCGTTGATAGTATTGTTGGCATCGTAGGTTTTGGTGACGGTTAGGCCGGTCAGAGCAATACTGGCGGGGGTGATGTTGGCCGTGGCGGCAGCCGTGCTGCTGCTTAGGGTATAGTTCCCCGCATCCGCCCCGCCGAGGGTCAGGCCGGTGATGTTCACGGTTTTCGCATTGCCGACGTTTTTATCAATGAAGTTGCCCGTGCTGCTGGCCACGGTCAGAATATCGCTGCCCAGCCGGCCAGTAAACCCAGCCGCCCCGGTGTTCAGCGTCGCCGTCGTCGCCGCATCATAGACCTTATTGCTCGCCGTGATCCCCGTGATGGAGCTAATGCTGGCGGGGGTGATTGTCCCGATGTTTCCCGATAACGGCGTGGCCGCAATGGTGTAGTTGGCGGCTTTGGTTCCGGATAAAACGGGGGCGGCGCTCATGGTCACGGTCTTGAGCGTGCCGACGTTTTTGGTGTCATACGTCGCAATAGTATTGCTGATGCTCAATAACCCAGCATCCGGGGCGTACAAATTGCTAAAACTATAATTCCCCGCTGCCAGCGTTGCCGTATTTGTGCCATCATACGTCTTGCTCACCGTCCCGGTCAGGGAGGCCGTCACCGTGCGCTGCCCCACCGTTACCCCACTCGCATTATTCGCGTAAGACAGGGTGTAGCTGTTGCTGCACCCGCCGCAGTTCAAGACCAAACTGCCGCTGCTGTAATTAATGAAATAGGTGCCTCCAACAGTAGAGCCAGCACTATAATTAGTGTTAGCAACCAACGTGTTGGCACCGAATGTCGCCACCCCGGCATCGCCGCCTAAAAAGCCGCTCACCGTGTACCCGTACCCCGTGCCGTTGGTAAGATTCGCCGGCGCGGCATCCCCGTAAATCACCGACACAACGCTGGGGGTGATGGTCAGTATATTGGAAGGTGCCGCGCTGGAATACAAAAACCCGTTCTGCGTCGCACCGCCCGTCACCACACAGCTGGGGTAACTGCAACTATATTGACTAAACCCCGCCGTCAGCCCGTTCAGCGTGTTACTCCCCGGCGCGGTGCTGTAGATGAGCCAGCGGCCGGAGGGGGTGATGAGGGAACCGTAGGTAAGAAAATGACGACCACTGACCAATGTGATGGCATCACCCGCGCTACTGGCACTTAACGTATTTATAAGAACTATATCCGCCGCTGCCCCGGTAGTTTGGGCAAAAATACTGCTGGCCGTAATGCCGGAGTGTATGTTTAAGGAATTGGTGGCGGTCAGGCTTACATTTCCTAGGGGCGTTATCCAGCCCCAAGAATGGCCAGAAGACATCCATATATTTTCCCCAATGACGGTCAGGTTTTGATTGCCACTGACATTGCCATTGACTCTCCCGGTAAAATATATAGTTCCACCGCCTGCATTATTAATCGTCGTGTTACCGCCAAGAGTCTGGTCACCTAGGAACGCAATGCCGCCTGTGGTGTTTTGCAACGTCAGCGGAAAAGCATTCCATGTCATTGGCCCCACGTTCATCCCCCCGGTGCAGGTAGCACAACCTATTGTTACACCAGCGAACCCTGGCTGAAGAAACCCAAGTTCGGCTGCGGTGAGATTGAACCCCGCCGTGGCATTATTAAGGTATATCGGATTTGTTGCCGTGAACGGTCGCAAGTTCAGTAAACCTGTGCCTGAAATAGTACCGCCCAGCGCAATGTTATTCGTAATAATAGTAAGATTGTTCGCCCCGGCGTTGATGGTTGCGCCGGTGGTAGTGGTAAACGTTCCGATCCCGGCGTTGATGGTTGATGCCGCCCCTAGCAAAACCGGGCGGTTAAAGGTGATATTCCCGCCGTTAGAGGTTAAATTGGCGGACAGGGTGATGGTGCCCGAGCCCCCAGCGTTAAAGGCCATGCCGAGTTGCCCAACCGTAGCAGAGATAGCACTATTCAGCACAATATTACGTGATGCATTCAGGGTAAGAACAGTATTGCCGCCCGCGGTTTTATTAATCGATGCCCCCGCCGCCCACGTTATATCGCCATTGCCAGGACCCGTACCCGTGGTAATCGTCACGCTGGTGCCCGCATTCAACCGTGCCTGAATATCACTAGCCCTAACAACAGAACCGGTGTTGTTGCTGGTAAAATTTGGCAGGGCGGTGCCGTTTGCCGTGGGCCCAGCAGAGTTGATAGTAATATCATACGGATCGAGGAGCCATTCCCCCGCCTTACCTTTGGGGGCCGACGCATTGGCGTTCCCAAAAGCCATAAGAGTTTGTTTGCCCGATGTTTCAATAAACCCGCCATCGCCGCCATTCACCCCCGCTTTCGCCGAAATATCACCATAAAAATCGGTATGCTCATCCGCCCAGAGAATGACTTTCCCGCCATCGCCGTTGTCCGTCGCGTCGGCATTAATAACAGCGGTTTCCGCCATAAAGGTTCTTTTCGCGTTGGCCAGTGTGCCCTTGCCTTGCTTGTCACCGCCTACCAGCACCACGCCGCCCCCTGTTTTACCTCTGGCATCAATGGTAGAGCCAGGCATCAAGGCGACATGGGTTGCGGTCATCTCTACCGTGCCGCCTTTGCCGGTTGTTGAGGCTACCGATACCGTGCCGCTATTCTCGGTCAGGCTCGCCACCAGCTCCCCCGCCGTTTTGGCCGACATGGTGATGGTGCCGCCTTCGGCGCTCAGGATGCCGCCGTTGCGAACGGCGGTCTGTAAGGCGGCATCATCAACGACAAGGGACATCAGGCCGTTGCCGTAAAGATCAACGGTGAATTTCTCCGCCCCGCCGAGGTTGATTCTACCAAGTTTTGCCGTGATGATCCCGTCGTTGCGGACGCTGGGGGCGACGAGGGTGGCGATGCCGGCTTGCTCCACAGTAATGGTGCCCTCGTTAACAATTTCCGCGTTGGAGCTGCCCGGTTGGCTGAACTCCATTTTGTTGCTTAGAAAATCCGTGTCCTTGATGTTCGCCGTGGATGCCGTCAGGCCGGCCACGTCCACCACGCTGTCCTTGCTAAAGAAAACCCCATTCGGGTTAATGATGGTTATTTGGCCATTGGCCGAGAGCCTCCCTAAAATTTGGGACGGGTTTGTTGATCCCGTCACCCGGTTGAGGGTGTTGCTGGTGGTTGAGGGCTGCACAAACCGCACATGCTCACCTTGTCCAATATCAAAGGATTGCCAGTTGATAATGCCCTTGTCGGTTGTTTGGGTAATCTCTTGATACCCCGCCGCCGCCGCCCCAATCGTCACATCCCCCGCCGCTACTTGCCCGCCCTGGGGCAGTGCAAACGCCTGCATCTCCATGGCAAACACGCACACCGCCGCCAACATCGGCCGCACTAGGCCGCGTCCTTTTTTTTCTTCCTGCGCTGATAAAACCCATTTCTTCAACACTACACCACGCTTTTAAGAACTTCCTTGAGACGCGATTGTCTCAACAAGTTATTAAAAGGATGTAAAAAATGAGTATATTCGTAGGCAAAAATACGAATAAATTACGGCACGTTGTCGATCCCACTGCCTCCCCAAGGGTGACACCGTCCAATTCGCCGGATAGCGAGCCAGCCGCCACGCAGCAAGCCATATTTTTGCACAGCCTCATGGGCATACTCAGAGCACGTCGGCAAAAATCGGCAATTTGTCCCAAGCCACGGGGAAATCGCAGTTTTGTACAAATAAAATAGAGCACTAAAAAGTTTTTTCATGGTTTATATACCGCTAAAAATTCTACACTGCTTGACTTTGTATCTTTTTACCGCTGCTACTGCCCTAGGAGATAGCATTTTTATGTGCGGTATTGTTGGAATTATCAGTCAGGATAGCGATGTAGCCTTGGATATTCTGGATGGGTTGCGCCGTTTAGAGTATCGCGGCTACGATTCTGCCGGCATTGCTACACTGACACCCGGAGGCTTGCACCGCCAGCGTGCAGAAGGCAAATTACGCAATCTTGAGCGGCTTCTGGAAGCTGCCCCCCTCCTTGGACGTGTGGGCATTGGCCATACCCGGTGGGCTACCCACGGCGCACCCAATGAGGCCAACGCCCACCCGCATGCAACCGCGCATGTTGCGGTGGTACACAACGGTATTATTGAGAATTTTCTTGAACTACGCAGCATGTTGCAGGCGCGTGGCTGTGTCTTTACCTCGCAAACCGATACCGAGGTTGTGGCGCACCTATTAAGCCAATACATCGAAGCCGGTGCATACCCCGAAGAGGCCGTTCGCCAGACCTTGCCGCAACTGCGCGGTGCCTTTGCTCTGGCCATACTTTTTACCGCTCATTCTGATATTCTTATTGGTGCACGCCGGGGTAGTCCTTTGGTGGTGGGTTACGGCAATGGGGCAACGTACTTAGGCTCTGATGCCTTGGCTTTAGCTTCGTTAACCCAGAAGGTAAGCTACCTAGAAGAAGAGGATTGGGTTGTCTGCACCCCTAAAAAAACAACAATTTACGATGCAAGCAATACCATCACTACCCGGCCTCAGGTGCTCAGTGGCCTGTCCGGCGCCATGATTGGCAAGGGGCAATACAAGCATTTCATGGCCAAGGAAATTGCCGAACAACCTACCGTATTGGGCGACAGTTTGCAGGCCCTTCTTGATCCCATCGCCAAAGCGATTCGCCTTCCGGCTTTACCTAATGTTGATATACACAAGGTGCGCGAGATACGCATTGTTGCCTGCGGAACGTCTTACCATGCCGGGTTGGTGGCACGAGGCTGGCTTGAAATGTTAACGGGCATTCGGGTTGGCGTTGATATTGCTTCTGAATATAGATACCGACCTTTTGTTGATGACCCCCAGACGTTAGCACTCTTTATTTCGCAGTCCGGTGAAACCGCCGATACCCTAGCGGCCTTGCGCTTTGCCAAAACTGGCGGATGCCCTACCGTTGCCATTATCAATGTCCCCACCAGCACGATGGCGCGCGAAGCCCATGTCACCCTTAACACCCATGCTGGCCCTGAAATCGGCGTGGCCTCGACAAAGGCCTTTACCGCGCAGTTGATTGTGCTTGCGGCCTTTGCGGTGGCCTTAGGGGAAGCAAAAAAAATCCAAGAATCAACAGGTTTGCTGCAAGAGCTTCTGAGCATTCCCGATAAAGTCAATCAGGCCTTATCTCTGGTTACAGAGATTGAAGCCTTGGCAGCGGACATTGCCGAAGCCCATACGGTATTGTTTATCGGCCGGGGCGCTTACGCCGCGCTCGCCTTAGAAGGCGCGCTAAAACTCAAAGAAATCTCGTATATTCATGCAGAAGGCCTTGCGGCGGGGGAGCTAAAACATGGTTCGATTGCCCTGATTGATGAGAGCGTGCCGGTTATTGTGCTTGCACCTCATGATAGGTTGTTTGAGAAAACTATCTCCAATTTACAAGAGGTTGTGGCACGAGGAGGGCGCGTTGTCCTGATCACGGATGCCGCCGGTGCGGCGGCCTCTCCTGCTCATATATGGAAAACGCTTGTTATTCCCCACGCAGGGAACTTGGCCGCGCCGATTATAATATCCATACCATTGCAATTGCTTGCGTATTCTGTGGCTGTGCGTAAGGGGACTGATGTTGATCAACCCCGCAATCTCGCCAAGTCGGTAACAGTCGAATAAATTACATTGCTTTTTTATTTTTTCTTTTGTATAAAAAATTATATATTTTTTTGTATAACGAAGGTGCGTCCATGCCGTTTTTTTTAACCATTATATTCAGCGCGGTATTTTTAGTAGCGATGCCCCTCACCGCCCAAGCAACGCCAAGCTACGCGGCGGAACTACCCAAAACTGTTTTAATTGAAAAGCCAAACTTCACCGCCAGCGTTTCGGTCGTTATGCCAACCCGTCTGGAGCTTTTCTGGGCCAAAGCCGAAATTCCTATAGTTGGGGGATTATTTTTATTCTGTTTCGCTCTAGCAGCCTGCGTTTATCAACAACACAAATCAATAAAACATTATAACAAAATTTCCCGCCTAAGTCAAGGCAACAATCTTTCCGATCTTATTAAAAATCTTTGCCATACGTCTTCACTCGAACGGCTTAATGCTATTCAGGGTTTATCCAGCCTTGCTGATGGCAGTCTTGCCGTGCATCAACGGTTGATCCTTATTCTAACCGCTTACCTACGCGCCTTGTTAAGCGATGCGGGGATTCGTGGTACCGCTGGCGATGAAATAAATCTTATCTTACATGAAATTATTGACTTGAGAAAAATCCATCCTGAATCCATTGCGCTTGACTTCAGTCAAATGGACTTTAGCGCCCTGACTCTTAATAATATTGATTTCAAAAAAACAATCCTTATCGGTGCAAACTTTAACGGGGCAGCATTACGCCACATCGACTTCACTGCTGCAACACTCGATCGTGCTAGCTTTATCGGTACAAAAGCACAACACTGCATTTTTAAAGATACAAGCCTACGCGGCACGGTCTGGAAGCTTGCAGAGATTACCGAGTGCGATGGCCTGACCCAAACTGAAATTGAAACCGCTCAAAAGCTCAGTGTCGTTGTTATCCGCAAGGGGCAACCCATAGAGCAAAGCCCTGAAACCGTCGCCTTACATAAACAACAGCTTTTCAATTCCTTTGCTCATGAGCTAACCGCGCCGCAGGATAAGACGAAACTACATTAAAGCCGTCATGATCGCAGCGTGCACAGCACTTTCTTCGCCAGTGTTGACCCGTGCCCACGCAATATCCCCACAATCAAATTTTTCCTGCATCGCCCGCACACTGACATCCGCATCGGAAGCATCTCTTCCGTGGGCTGTCCGTTCCTGTAAACGTTGCCGGGCGGTAGCATCGTCCACCTCACACCATAGCCCGATAAATTGTGCGTGTGCCGTGCGCGCCGTAATAGCAAACGCCGCCCGTTCCGCTGCATCCGCCGCAACGCAATCCAAAATCACGCTGCGCCCGCTTAACAAAATGGCTTCGGCCCTTTCCCGCAGGGCTGTATAGACTTTATGGGTGAACGCATGGTTGTAATATTCTGCCTCAAGCCTATCCGTTTCCAGTTTTCCCGCTAATTGCTTGCGTAAAATGTCTGTACGTAAGACCACCGCTCCTGGCAACGGTGCTATTTTCCCTGCCAAGTGTTTGGCCAGTGTTGATTTACCGCTGCCCGATAACCCGCCAATGGCCACCAATCGCGGCGCAACCGGTTGCATATACTGCTGGGCTAGCGCTAAATAACGCCTAGCTTCGGCATAAAAAACATCCCCTCCCTCGCCGCCAATACCACGACCAATAGAAACGCTGACATGAGCGCGGATAGCGGCTCTCAAGGTGAGGTAAAGCGGTAATACCGCCAACCCCGCAACATCATCAAGCTCAGCAACATACCGATCTTGAGCCAAGGCGGCATGCTCCCCCAACCCCCGCGCCTGCAAATCCATGAGTAAAAACGCCGTATCATACAGCACGTCAATTTGTGCAAAGGCATCGTTAAACTCAATGCAATCAAAAAGAAGGGGCTTTCCCTTCCACCAACAAATATTGCGCAGATGTATGTCGCCATGACATTGACGCACCGCCCCCATCGCCGCGCGGCGACGCAGCAAATCCGCGTGTTTTTCCGCTTCTGCCCGGCAGGCGGCAGTTAACTCAAGCGTGTCCTTGCGTGGCAAAATATCCGTATAATTTTCAAACTGCCCATCGTTACCGGCAATAGTATCCAGCACAACCTGAAACCAGTTAATGCTGGAATGAACCTGTGCCTTAGCATGAAAGGCCAGCACCGCATCGGCCACCGCCATTGTCATGGCAGGGGTAAGTTCCCCGCGTTCGGCCACCGCATCCAAAATATCTTCACTGCGAAACCGATGCATCACCACGAGCCAATCAACAATCGCCCCTTGGCCATTAAGAGCGAGATCGCCTTTATTGCCCCTAGTCACGGGAACGGCGGCCTCATATATCTCTGGCGCGGTAAGACGATTTAAGAGCACCTCACGCGCACACATGGCCGCCCGCCGTTCTACCGTGCTGTAATTCATATAGGGAAAAGCCACCGGCTTTTTAAGCTTATAGGCCATTTCCCCAGCTAGAAAGACCCACGCACCGTGGGTTTCAATCACTGCAATGGCAGTATCTTCAGGCAAGCCGTACGCAGCGGGTGAACGCAGGAAATCAACAATAGAGACAGTCATGCCGCGCTTTTAGAGGAATTTTATCGGCAGTGCTGCATTTTTTTGATTACAGTAATAAAAAATTTCCCCGCCAATCTTTACCGCTCGCATATAAAGATTTCCCTAACAATCTTGTGAGCGGTACAGCCCGCGCGGCAATTGAGGGAAAACATTGCACATCTTGATGTGTACTGAGTATAAGACTGCACGATGCGTTTTATTTTTTTTCTTTTAATGTTCTTTTCGTGCCTAGCATCGGCGCAGGCGGCCGTATTACAATCTGCCAATATCGGCCAACATCGTGACAAGATTCGCCTTGTTCTTCGACTAGATAACGCCGTGCGGTATAACATCCATCGATCCAGCAACCAAATAACCCTGCGCCTGCAAAACACGGATGTTGGCCCCGGTTTTATCACGCCCAAACCTGTTGCAAACCTGCAAAGTTTGAGCACCTCAACCACAGCGGGCGATACCTTGATACTGTTAAAAGTAGCCAGCGAAACAACCCTATTGCGTCATTTTTATCTCAAGGAAGACTTTGGCGCACGCCTTGTTCTTGATCTCAGCATTGAGAGCAGAAAAAATACGGAAGCCATTGCCCCTGTCACTGCCATCACCATAGAAAAACAGAAGCCCCAGCCAAAGGCAAAAACAAAAAAAATCATCGTTCTTGATCCAGGTCATGGCGGCGAAGACCCCGGTGCTATTGGCGCGACAGGCTTACATGAAAAAGAGCTGACCCTGACCATCGCCAAAGAAATAAAAACGGCTTTAGAAAAAACAGGTGGCTACATCGTGCATCTGACACGAAACGATGATCGCTTTATCCCTTTAGGCAAGCGTACCGCCATTGCCCAGGAACGCAATGCGGATTTGTTTATCTCGCTACACGCCGATGCACACCCGGATCGCTTGGCAGCAGGCAGTTCCGTGTACACCCTTTCTGAGCGGGCTTCGGATAAAGAGGCGGAAGCCCTCGCCGCCAAAGAAAACCGCGCCGATATTATTCACGGTGTCGATTTATCGGGCACACCGGATGAGGTAAGCACGATTTTGATTGATTTGGTGCAACGGGAAACCATGAACCACTCTGCCCGGTTTGCGACACTACTGGTACAAAAGTTACGCAATGAAATTAATATTAAAAGAGATACTCACCGTTTTGCCGGCTTTGTTGTACTTAAAGCGCCAGACACCCCGGCAGTATTAGTAGAATTGGGCTTTTTGTCCAACAAACACGAGGAATGGCTCCTACGCCAACGCAGCCACCGAGCCAAAATTACCCGCGCCATGGTCAAGGCTATCAACAGTTTTTTTCAGCCCACTACTGCGGCACCCTGAATCTCAATCGCGATCCATCTGAATCGGCAGGCTATCCATCTTTTCTTGTACTTCTGCGGCCTTATCCTTGCGTCGCAACTGGGTAAACAAATCCATTGCCTGCAAATACTGGCCTATGGCCGGCAGGGGTTTTTCCACACGGACAAAATCCCCCAACCGCTCGTGGGTGACGGCCTGGTGAAACGTGGATTGGGCATGGTAAAACAACCGCGTTGCCTCAAGGTAGGTATTCTCCACCTCGCGCCGTTGCGCCGGGGTCAGGCTAGACAATAGTTGCAACGCGTCGGCGTACGTTAACAATACAACTCCGGCATCATGTAAATTATTATTTTTTTTGTAGTCTTCCACAATGCTACGCAGCAACGGCTGGGCTTTTAAAGGCCGTTTCTGGCTGCAATAAAATTTCAATAACATATCCCCCGCCAACGATCGCAACGCGGGGTCCCCGCTTTTGTTAGCCAAGGTATAACCACGGGTCAAAATCGCCTCGGCCTTTTCAGAATTACCCATAGCAGCGGCAATCCTGGCCTGAAGATTCAATACCTCTAACGCACCATTACGATCCCGTTGGGCTATATACTTGCCCAAGGCTGCTGCTGCTAGGCGTTCAGCATCGTCATTTTTGCCTTTTTCCAATGCTTTATCCGCTTCTTCCAGCAACACTTTGGGTGGTGCTTTATCCATATCCAGTACCGATGCCGAAGGGAACAGAGCATAAGCAAAGCTCAACAACACCACCGCCGTGATCACCGCGCCAAGACGGAGTAAGTAGCGGGATGGCATGGTGGGGGATGCTCCTGAGATGATAATGTACTTTTAAAGCGCCACCACAATCCGTGGCATCGCTTTTTATGATGATCATCACGAAAAACACTTATTGTCAATAGTTATTTATTTTTTATTAAAATTTTATATATCAAGCCAAGCCTTCCCCTCCGCACAAAAGGCGGGGGGAAGGGGGGATACACGCCCGCGATCCGCAGGGGAACGGGACTCCCGTTGTGGGGTTGAACTTGCTTTCCCAATGTCTGGAAGCTTTTTTACTGCCTGCAATCACAAGGGGGAGAGAATTTTCTGCTTTCTCTCCCGAATCTTGCGTCGTACTTTCAAAAAATGCCTTCCTGGAAGGTCTTTTTGGAAGTTTGTCCGCCGCTCCCTGTTTCATCTTTCCTATTGTCTTGGTTGGAAGGAAGAAGAGCAGAAGAGCGGTAAAGCCTCGGTGCCTGGCCAGGTCTTTGAGGACTGATTATAGACTTATCAAAATTTTTGACAGAAATCAAGATTGGGGCTTCACTTTTTTAGCATTCATGTCAATAGTTTTTTTCTTGCCCTATTTTTTCTTGCCCGGCAAACACAGGCAACACCACCGAAAATTCCGTAAACAGCCCCGGAGTACTGTGCACCTCCAATCTGCCGCCGTGCCGGGAAACGGCTTTTTTAACAATAGCCAACCCTAACCCCGTACCACCATCGCTCTTTTCCTGCGCCGTCTTGGTACGATAAAAACGTTCCGTCAGCCGAGGGATGTCTTCGGCATTGATACCCTCCCCCGTATTCCGCACAGTGAGATAGGCGCTGTTCTCTTCTGTTTTTAAGGACACCTCCACCTTAGTGGCAACCTGCCCATATTTGATGGCATTATCCAACAGGTTTTGGACAACCTGAATCATCTCCTCTTCATCGCCTAAAACAACCGCCGGATATAAAATGGCTACCTCAATGGCCATTTGGCGTTGTTCGGCCTTGAGGTGCAGCGCCCGTACCACCTTTTCAATAACAGGCACAAGGGGCAGTTGTTCCGTGGGGGCCTCATGCAAGTGACGCTCGATGCGTTGCAAATGCAGCATATCCTGCACCAAACGAACCATGCGCTGGGTCTGTTCATGCATAATGCCCAAGAACATCTCCCGCGCCGCAGGATCATCCTTAGCTGCGCCTTGTAGTGTCTCAATAAACCCCACCAAGGTTGTCAGGGGTGTCCGTAATTCATGGCTGGCATTAGCAATAAAATCGGCCTTACTGCGCGCTGCTTGTTTCAAGGCAGTGACATCACTGAACACCAAAATAAAGCGCGTTTGCTGCTCTGCATGGAAAGGCACAACCTCAAGAATGACCCGAAAGAAACGCTCCACCACCCCGGGATGCAGGTATTCTGTTTCCGCCCGGGTGCCTTGATGAAAGGCTTGTTGTAATGAGGCCAGCAACGGCGCGGCTCGTATCGCTGCGAAAAGGGGCTTGTTCAAAATATCTTCCCCGAACAGTCGTCGTGCTGCTCGGTTCGCACGAATAATCCGTACTTGCCCATCTAGGGTCAGAAGGGGATCGGGCAACAACTCCAGTACTGCCGTACGAGATGCAAGCCGCGTCGTTTGAGAGGCACTGTGGCGCTGAGCCTCTTCGGCATTCTGGCGTAAGCGTTTTTGCAGTATCCGGCTTCGTTGCCAGACAAACACCGCGACTAAGTTGGCAATGACACTAACCAACAGAAGAACATCCTCAATAACCACCCTCTACCCCGCTAGACTGTCTTCATCAGGATCGCGCATGGGTAGAATCAGGGTGACTTTCACGCTATTTTCTTTTTCTTCCCGGCTCACTTGCATCTGCCCCCGGTGGGCAGTAATAATACCTCGGCAAATGCCAAGGCCTAAGCCAGCGCTGCGCGATTTATCAACGGCATCATCCCCTATACGATCCGCATCAGGGCGGTAACTCATAGTAATCTCCAGCATATCCCCAACCACATCGGCCTTAATACGAACCATCTCGCCGCGTTCCCCATGACCCGCAACATGTTCCAAAAGACTTACGAAAACTTGCTCAATCAATAATCCATCAACAAAGACGAGAGGGATAAATTCTGCAATCTGAACATTAATAGCCCAATTGCCATAGGTTTCCTTAACCCGCAACAAAGCGGAACCAATCAGCTCTTCCACAAAGAAATATTCACGGGAAAGTTTTATAGAACCCGTCTCTAGGCTGGTGACATCCAACAGGTTGGTGACAATTTTCGACAACCTAGAGGATTCACTATGAATCACCCGCAAGAGATCATCCCGCCCCTGTTCATTTAGCTTGCCCGGGTCCATCATCAGAGTACTGCTTGCCCCGGCAATGGCGGCGACGGGTGCGCGCAAATCATGACTCACGGAGGAAAGCAACAAGTTACGCAGCTTTTCGGTTTCAGCCCCGATGCGGGTTTTTTCGGCAATATCGGCGATCATAGCGCGTTCCAAAGCGGAGGCGGCTTGACTGACAAATGTTTCCATAATGCCAACTTTTTCCGATGAGAAAATAATACCATCCCTTGGAATAATACCGGCAACGCCTAACACCCCCGATGATGTAGACATGGGGATATACAATCCACGTGCCGTCGGTAAGGTAGTAGTTCCAAGCCCAGCGTTTTGGCGATGTTGAAAAGCCCATCGGGCAACGCTTAATTCCTTACTTTCATCAGCAACAAGGGTGTCCCCGGAAGGACGCAAGCTTCCCTCAGGCGTCGGCAACCAAATATGCACCTCCGCTTCCATGCTTTCGCCAATATGCTTAGCGGCAATCGCGGCAAGAACATCAAGACCGCGATTCGAGGATAACGCTCTCGTCATAGCGTACAGCGAGGCCATGTTGCGTTCCCTTGCCCTGCTATAATCAGCTTGGAGCTTCAATCGACTCGATTGGCGACTAATAAAGAACGTCGTTGCCAACAAAGCAAGCCACCCCAAAATGAACGCACTATCATCTTCAGAAATTAAATAATAAGGGGGTACAAAAAGCAAATTATGAACCAGCATAGCCACAAAGGTAGTAATGACCAAAATTGGCAACGATGCCCGCACCGCCGTCAGCACCAAAGCCAATACATACACCATCAAAATGATACCTGGATCAATAACCCCCTGAAACGGAAGGCTAATGAGGGTTGATACCATCACGCCCCCGAAGCTGTGGAGCAATGGCGTTAGTTGCAGACGTAACTTCTCCGAACGCAGAAGTTCGGGATCAGCCGTGCTGACCCCATCAGGGGCAATCACATAAATATCAATGCCCCCGGCGGCGCGAATAAGCTCTTGAGCCAAACTCGTATTACCAAAAACATCATACCAACGCCGGCGCATTGCTTGGCCAACAATAATACGGCTAATATTATTGTTGCGCGCAAAGGCAATAACAGTCTCTGGTACTGAAGAACCATTTAAGATTCTGGTTTCCCCACCCATTTCCTCAGCTAGGCGGAGTGTTCGTTCAACAGCCGTAAGGCCTTTTTGCGACAACCGATAATGGCGGTCACTTTCCACGTACACGGCAACCCAATCTACCTTGAGGCGCCCGGCAATCCGCTTAGCCGCCCGCACAAGTTTCAGCGATAAGGCATCCGAGCCAATGCACACCAAAATACGCTCATTAGTGGCACTAACATCCTTGGTGCCAGTCTCATTGGTGTATCGCGCCATTTGCGCGTCCACCCGTTCTGCCGTAAGGCGCAAAGCCATTTCCCGCAGCGCAATAAGATTTCCTTTGCGGAAGAAATTGTTTGCTGCCCTTTGTTGTACTTGCTCTCCTAGATAAACTTTTCCCTCACGCAGGCGCTTGAGCAGTTCATCCGGGGGGATGTCAATCAAAGCAATATCATCAGCACGATCAAATAGAGCATCGGGAACAGTCTCCTTGACCCAAATCCCAGTAATACGCGCCACAACGTCGTTTAGACTTTCGATATGCTGAACGTTGAGGGTGGTATAGACATCAATACCCTCTTCAAGGAGTTCTTCTACATCCTGCCATCGTTTGGGGTGACGGCTTCCGGGGGCATTGGTATGGGCAAGTTCATCGAGAAGTATAACCTGCGGCCGCCGAGCGATCGCGGCATCAAGGTCAAATTCCTTGAGGGTAACCCCCTTGTGGTTCACCTGCCGAGGCGGAATATGAGCTAGATCAGCAACGGCGTTGACTGTTTCACTACGATCGTGGGTTTCCACCACCCCGATGACCACATCAACGCCTTCAGCGCGACGCTCATGGCCAGCGCGAAGCATGGCATAAGTCTTGCCCACCCCGGCGCAGGCTCCAAAAAAGATTTTCAGTCGGCCAACGTACCGCGCTTTTTCCTGTTCCTGCACCAGTGATAAAAGGGCATCAGGATCAGGGCGTTGATCGCGGTTATCAACCATACCCTTTTAGTCTTTCTTGTCACCGTCTTTAACTGGACGCTTGTTCAGTACTTCATCAATGAGGCCAAATTTTTTCGCCTCATCAGCGGTCATAAAGTTATCGCGATCCATCGCTTTTTCAATAGTACTAAGTTTTTGGCCGGTATGTTTGACGTAAATTTCATTAAGGCGAGCGCGTAGGGCGATTATTTCCCGTGCGTGAATCTCAATGTCTGCTGCTTGGCCTTGAAAGCCGCCTGATGGTTGGTGGATCATGATGCGGCTATTGGTGAGACTATACCGCTTTCCGGGTGTCCCGCCAGCCAACAGCAATGATCCCATACTAGCCGCCTGACCAATACAGAGCGTTACAACATCGGGAGAAATGTACTGCATCGTGTCGTACATAGCGAGGCCAGACGTGACCACGCCACCGGGGGAGTTAATATAGAGATAAATATCTTTTTTTGGATTTTCCGACTCTAAAAATAGTAGCTGGGCGCACACCAACGACGAAATGGCATCGTTCACCGGACCGACCATAAAAATAATCCGCTCTTTAAGCAGACGGGAATAAATATCAAACGACCGCTCCCCACGGGCAGTTTGCTCAATAACCATCGGTACTAGGGTGTTGGTGAAAACATCAACAGGGTCACGCATGGGAAAATCCTTTTTCTGGTGGTGTCTTTTAGAGATCGATAGTTAATTTCTAGTAACGGTGGTATGAGAAGCAGGAGCAGTCGTCAATGAGGTTAATAGAGGTGCCCAGATGTATATTGAACGCAAAGCGGTATAAGAGAGGCGGCCTAGGGCGACGCCCTAAGGGCTTTTTATGGTGGCTCGCGGGTTGAAGAACGCCCGATGACCTTGTAGAACACAAAAGCGTAGGAGGATTCGATGTTTCGTCTTGATGGGCAGACAGCCCTTGTCACTGGTGCCAGCGGCGGTATTGGCCGCGCCATAGCGCAGGCATTTTCCGAAGCCGGTGCCAGCGTTGTTCTGGCCGGAACACGCCAAGCAGTGCTGAACGATGTTGCCGCCACCCTTCCCGGCAAGCATACCATTGTTACCGGCGACATGGCGAAACCGGAAACAGCCGAACGCTTAGTAGAGGAATCCCTGAAAGCGTTTGGCCGTCTCGATATTATCGTCAACAACGCGGGGGTGACGAAAGATGGCCTGATGATGAGAATGAAAGATGAAGATTGGCAAACGGTTCTGGATATTAACCTCACCGGGGCTTTCCGGTTATGCCGCGCCGCCCTAAGACCTATGATGAAAGCCCGAAGTGGCCGCATTATTAATATCAGTAGTGTTGTTGGGTTTATGGGAAATGCCGGTCAGGCAAATTATGTAGCCAGTAAAGCTGGCCTCATCGGCCTAACAAAGTCCCTAGCCCTAGAAGTGGCCAGCCGTAATATCACTGTCAACGCTATTGCTCCAGGCTTTATCAAAACCCCTATGACCGATGCGTTAAATGAGCAGCAAACCGCCGCCATGCTAACCCGTATTCCTTTGGGCGTTTATGGAGAGCCTTCCGATATTGCCGCCGCCGCACTGTACCTTGCCAGCCCTGGGGGACGGTATGTTACCGGGCAAACACTGCATGTGAACGGCGGCTTATACCAATAGAATAAACTATTGAAACATCTCTGATATTGCCTCGCACAAGCGTTCGCGCGGCACGTTTACTTGTGTGCTGCTTCGCAAATTCTTTAGGGGAAAAATACCCGCTTGTTCCTCGGCTTCACCGTAAAAAAGTGCTGCGGTGGCTCCGCGCCGATCGGCTTTGTTGAGCAGTTTACCGATAGTATTACCTCTAAGAATTTCAACGGGGCAAACCGCGCGTATTTCTTCTGCCAAGTGCAATACCGCGGCACTAGGCACCGTACCCAAAGCACACAACGCCAACACTTTAACGCTGTCCGATGATGGCATGAGCAGGGCGAGCCGCTCAACCCCCGCCGCCCATCCAATCCCCGGTGCATCCTTACCGCCCATAGAGGCCAGCAGGCCATCGTACCTTCCTCCAGCTAAAACAGTAGCCTGTGCCCCCAAGGCGGTGGTGGTCACTTCAAAGGCAGTGTGGGTATAATAATCCAGACCGCGCACCAAGCGTGGGGAATGTACCGAAGGAATACCTAATGCTTCCAAATAATAGCGAACATCATCAAACCATTGCCGGCTTTCTGGCGACAGATAATCGGCAAACGCAGGCGCATCGACAAACAACGCTCGGTCACCCGAATCTTTTGAGTCCAAGATACGCAGGGGGTTAATGGCAAGCCGCCGCAAGCTATCTGCGGATAGTGTTTGTTCATATCCCCTAAAATACTGTGCGAGGGCATCACGAAAAGCATGGCGTTCAGAAACAGTACCAAGAGTATTAATTTCCAACGTTAATGGTGCCGTGATTTTTAGTTCCTGTAAAAATCGCCAGGCGCAGGCAATCGCCTCAGCATCGGCCAGTGCCCCGGTAGTGCCAAGGAATTCTACCCCAGCTTGGTGAAATTGCCGCTGGCGGCCTTTCTGGGGGCGCTCATACCGAAACATGGGGCCGGCATAATAAAATGCCCTTGGCAGGGTGTCGTACAGCCCGGCGTTAATGAATGCACGCGCCACCCCTGCTGTCCCCTCTGGGCGCAAGGCCAACATTTCCCCGCCACGATCGGCAAATGTGTACATTTCCTTGGCTACAACGTCACTGCCCTCGCCTAAGGTGCGCGCAAAAACTGCTAAATTTTCAAAGATTGGGGTAGAAATAGGTTCCGCCCCATAGCGACCGCATATTTGTGCCAATAGTGCATTAATATGGGCGTGTTGACGTGCCTCAATACCGAAAATATCGTGGGTGCCTCGGGGCGTTTGTAAAGGGGTGGTCATCTGCTATGCCCCCTATTTTTAGAGACGAAAAATATGAACATCAATCTGTGGTTTCTTACCGATTTCAGCTTTAACCACCTGTCGGACTATCTTACGCACCAGGGTAGTTATAAGGGCATCGTCGCGCTTGCTGGTACTGCGTAGCTTAATCAATTCCGGTTCCAGCAATTCCTCTATTGCATCTGTTGCACCGGCTAGCTCATCATCATGGAATAATCCCACGCTAGATAACCGCATTGGCATGGCAAGACCACCATCACGACCCAGCACCAAACTTACCACTAGGTACCCAAATTCAACTACTTTTTGCACCTGTTTAAAGGGCACGCCTTTAATGTCCACCAGACGTTCACCCTGAAGCGCCAATCGCGCCGCCGGTACATGGCCAGCAATTGATGCCGTGCCGCCTTTATCAAATCGAACAATATCACCATTGCGTACCACTAGGGCATTGGGCACCTGACAGGAGAGGGCAAGCTCAGCCTGGGCCACTAGGTGGCGATGTTCGCCGTGTACCGGGATGACCGTGCGTGGCTGTACCCAGCGGTACATCTCCCGCAACTCTTCCCGTGCCGGATGTCCAGAAACGTGAATAGCCGCATGACGATCCGTAATGACCTTTATGCCTTGGGCGGCGAGACGGTTTTGTACCAAGGCAATGGCCTTTTCGTTGCCTGGAATCTGTCTGGAGGAGAAAATTACCGCATCACCAGCACGCAATTTTAGTTGGGGATGATCCCCGGCTGCGAGCCGAGCCAGAGCAGAGCGTGGCTCCCCCTGGCTTCCGGTACACACATATAAGGCATGATCCACCGGCAAGTCTTCCGCATCCCGAATATCAATAAATGATTCAATATCATTAAGATAGCCATTCTCTCGAGCCGCCTCAAAAATACGCCGCAGGCTTCGCCCGGCCATGACCACGGTACGACCTGCTTCCTTTGCGGCTTGGGCAATAGTTCGAAGTCGTGCGACGTTCGTGGCAAAACATGCCACCGCAACACCACCTTTTTGTTTTTTAATAAGGGGAATAAGCTCTTTGGCAACATCGGCCTCGGAACCACTTGTTCCCTCCACCAACACATTGGTGGAATCACATACCATTGCTAAAACATTTTCATTTGCCAAGGCGCGCAGCGCGGCCTCATCCGTCACATCACCAACCACCGGATCGGGGTCTAGTTTCCAGTCCCCGGTGTGCAAAATCGTACCAGCATCGGTACGAACGACAACGGCATTCGGCTCTAGAGTTGAATGCGTAAGCGTTATTAGCTGTAGTTTGAAAGGCCCTAGCTCCACAGTGCCCGACATAGGAAGGATATGCAGCGGCACATCATCGCAATCATCGGATTCGGCAAATTTACGGCGCAGCACACTGGCGGTAAAGGGTGTTGCGTAAATGGGAACCGGTAATTCCGGCCATAGGTAGGGCAACGCGCCAATGTGATCCTCATGGGCGTGGGTGACGACAATGGCTATCAGGTTATCAATATTAGCACTGATGAAAGCTGGATCAGGCATAAGAATGTCCACGCCTGGCATGCTGGAATCACCAAAGGTTATCCCGCAATCGATCATGATCCATTTACCCTTGTACCCGTACAAAGTCATGTTCATGCCGATTTCATTACATCCCCCCAACGGTAGGAAGGTTAAATCATCGGGATTATATCGGGGTTTACTCATAAGAGGGGAACAATCCTAGGAAACCCCTCCAAGGTCAAGAAAATTCAACCATTTTGGGGATTAGCGAAAACTCATGCTAATTTACAGTCTATTGAGTAATATATAGTGATTATCTCTTTTCTAAAATGTTTGGGTTCCAGTTTCTACGCCCTCACCCGCCAAAGCGGCATCTTTGGCGACCTCTCCTTTCGGCCTACCCTATGCACACAAGCCCTGAAATTGGCTCTATTCCAGCATTATCGGGGTATAACGCCGCCGCCCGTTGCCTCCTTCTCCCGCGCAGCGGGGGAAGGTGAGGAAGGGGGTATTTAAAATAAGAAAAACCAATGGCTTTTCACCCCCCTGTAAAAATCAGGCAATACTATGAAACCCGTGATCAACATAATGCGTTGCGCCGGTAATGGCTTTTGCCCCGTCGCTGCACAAAAAAGCGACTAATGCGCCAACATCGGCAATATCCACTAAGCGATGGCTTGGGACACGTTCGGCGGCCTCATCGAGGAGCTCATCAAAGCGGCTTATCCCGCTGGCCGCCCGGGTTTTGATGGGGCCGGGGGAGACAGAATGGACACGAATGGCTTTGTCGGCCAACTCGTAGGCCATTGCACGAGTGCTGGCTTCTAGTGCAGCCTTCACCGGCCCCATAAGGTTGTAATGGGGCACGACCCGCTGGCTGCCAAAAAAAGTCAGGGTCAGCATGGTCCCACCCTTAGACATCAACGGTTCGGCAAGCTTAGCGCAGCGGATAAACGAATGACAACTCACCCCCATGGCCTCTAAAAACCCGGCCTCGGAACAATCCGTCACCCGGGCGTGCAAATCTTCCCGCGGGGCATAGGCGATGGAGTGGAGTAGAAAATCAAGGTTTCCCCATTTTTCCTTAATGGCCGCGAACACCGCCTCGAGCTGGCCAGGTACGCGCACATCGCAGGGCAACAGCCAAGAACTATTTAATGAATCAGATACTTTAGTCACATGTGGCTTGGCCTTATCATTGAGATAGGTAATGGCCAGTTCCGCGCCGGCCTGGTGCAACGCTGCCGCACAGCCGGCAGCAATACTTTGATCATTGGCAATCCCAAGAATCAGGCCGCGTTTATTTTTGAGGTCGAACATGTGAGAGGACTCGCAATAACAACCGCGAATGCGGTCATTTTCTTAGTTTAACAGAGGTTGCCTTATGTATACCGATGAGCATCGTTACAGCAACGTGTTTTTCGGGCACCTCTATTAACCTCATTTCTGGGGCGATTGGCATCGTCCGGTCATCCCTATGAGATATGTCCATTAATAATCAGATAGAAGGAATTAACCACCATGCCCTCAACCCCCCGTCTTTTATTCCCCTATATCGCCACGGGCCAGGCGCAAAAAGAAGTCACCCACGCCGACACGTTGAACCGGTTGGATGCGTTGGTGCAGGCCACGGCTGAGGACAAAGACCTCACCGCGCCGCCGGGCAGCCCCGTTGAGGGCGCGGCCTACCTTATAATGAGCTAATATAAAGAGATTCCTGGGAGTTAATAGAGGTACCCAGATGAATATGCTCCGTAAAATGTTAAAAGGTCTATTACTTCTTGGTGAGCATTTTCTTTCGCTAGATCGAGAGGTGTTATATAATTTACACCTTGAGTGTTGCAAAGGTAGTTTATATCTAAAAGCCTTGTACATCCTTTCTCAGAGCTTTGTTGTATAAGCGTCCAAATTAGTTCTGTATTTCCTTCTTCTGCAGCAGCCATTAAAATACGCTCACCTACATCAGGTTCATCGCTGGTATAGTATCTTGCACCAGCGTTTAGTAAGATTCTTGCACTTTGATCATGCTTTGATTCGTTGCCATAAAGTGCGTATAATAAAGCTGTTTTGCCTTCTTGAGATTTTTTTTCAAGGAGTGCTCCATTTGCTATTAAAAATTTTACCAAATCTACATTTCCATTTTGTGCTGCAAAAATGAGGGGCGTTTTGCCCATTAACGGCTCTTCTTTAGGATTTACATCAGCACCATTATCAATAAGAATTTTTGCAATTGTTATTGCCCTAATATCTTCCTTAGCCGTCCATACCATTGGGGTATTTTTAACGCCTGTAAGAGCATTGACATCAGCCCCATACTTAACAAGCATTTCCACTAATGCTGGATCTCCGATGCGTATTGCCCAATGTAATGGTTGATTTCCTGTTTCATTAGTTTCGTCGAGTTTATAATAACCATTACTGATTTTTTGTTCTATGATGCTCAAGTCTGCATCTGTTAGCGTCTGTCCTTTTCTCATTGCCCTGCGTATAGTGTAAAGATGAGATAAAAGCGAATTTTCTTTTATTTTCATGAGCAATATCTTCTTTTCATGAATAGTAAAAACCTTGGTCAAAATTAAAATTATTATAAATAATATTCTTTATTTTTTTTATTTTTCAATATTTTTTCTATAATGAATAAAGCCACATGCTCTCTAACCCCCGTATTTTATTACCCTATATCGCCACGGGCCAGTCGAATAAAGAAGTCACCCAAGCCGACACGTTGAACC
>JBKDWF010000076.1:0-21957 GCA_046338525.1 Holosporales bacterium | reverse complement strand
TGTGAGGGGTGATTGCATTAATAGTAATGCTTTAAGAAAAAACTCCGTCATGGCGAGGCGCGGAGCGCCGTGGCCATCCAGAAACATTTATTTTGCTGGATCGCCACGCGCCTCCGGCGCTCGCGATGACGACCGAGGGTATGGCATACGCAAATGTTCAACTTGTGTGCATAGGGTAGCTCCTTGGGTGAGGGCGTTAACCTAGATTATCTCTACTGTATGTTTTTGTCTCCTCCTCACCTCGTGCACCACGCCCCCATCCCCCCCCCAACCCGCCCCCATCACCCTAACCCCCATTGCGTTCAGCGATCTGCCCGGCTGGGACGCTGAAAACCACGCCGAAGCCCGTGACCTGATCTTAACATCCTGCCGGACGCTTCTCGATAAAAAACCCTCCGGCCTTGTGGCCAAAACCGCCGGGCTAAGCCGCACCGATGCTTTTACCAAGGCGTGCCGCCGTCTCCATGAACCGGATGCCAAAACAGCCCTTGAGATTGCCTTTACCCCCTCCCGTGTGCAGGATGCCGCCGCCCCAAGCCCCGGCCTGTTCACGGGGTATTACCTGCCGAGTTTTCCAGCGTCCCTTAAAAAAGACGCTATCTACAAAATCCCCGTGTATGGCCGCCCGAAGGATTTAAGCGAGCGGCAGGACGAGGCGGGGAGCAGCCGCTGGGGCCGCTGGATAAGCGGCAAGTGGCAGGATTACCCCAGCCGCGCCGCCATTGATGCCGGGGCTTTGGGCGACAGGGCTGAAGCACTGGTGTGGGCCAAAGACCCGGTGGACGTTTTTTTCCTGCAGGTACAAGGATCGGGGTTTGCGGTATTACCCGACGGGCGGCGGTTGCACCTAAGATTTGCCGGGCGTAATGGGCACCCCTACACCGCCATTGGCAAGGTTCTGATTGATAAGGGAGTGCTCAAGCCGGAACAGGTTTCCATGGCCAGCATCCGCGCTTGGCTGGCCTCTGTGCCGCCGCGCCAACGGGACGCGGTACTGCACCAGAACGCCTCGTATATTTTCTTTCAGAAGGATCGCCTCAAGGCACCCAAGGGCGCGGCGGGGGTGACCCTAATCCCGCAGCGCAGCCTCGCCATTGATCCCAAGTTTTGGGCCTACGGGATGCCGGTGTGGGTGGATATTCCCGGCGACGCGAAGCTGCCCGGCGGGATTGAACGGGTGATGCTCACCCACGATACCGGGGCGGCGATTCGCGGCGTGGTGCGCGGCGATGTGTTCTGGGGCGAAGGGGCACTGGCCGAAGCTAGGGCCGGGGCCATGCGCCATGAGGGGGCGCTGTATGTCCTGGTGCCGAGGCAATAATGGTTGTTAAGTGGTACAAAGCATTGCGCTATTCTTGGGACGGCCTCAAGGCGGCCTTTGCCTCTGAGTCGGCGTTTCGTCAGGAGGTTGCCCTGGCGGCGGCGGCGTTGCCTGCGGCTTTATGGCTGGGGGAGAACGCAGCCGAGCGGGCCCTGTTGATAGTCAGTGTTTTTGTTGTGCTGATAGCAGAGCTTGTCAACACGGCCATTGAAACAGTGGTAGAGCGCATTTCGCCAGAGCAGCATCCCCTGTCCAAAAAAGCGAAAGACGTGGGCAGTGCGGTGGTGCTGCTGGCTCTGGTGCAGATGGCGGCGGTGTGGGGGCTAGTAGTATGGGGGTAGTTTTGTACATTTGCCATTGATTTTCTGCATGAAATAGAATACTGTGCGACGAATTACAGTTAGAGAAATGATGGTATGTTGACCCTAAAACCTCCTACCACTGCTGCTTTGAAACTCGATGCAGCGTTGTCGGCACTAGCGGATCGTCGTGATGAGGAACGCCGTACCCAACCTCTCATTGCCCATGAAGATGCTTGGGCTAGCATCGTCAAACACCGCAAGGACATCTACGACGATTAACCCCCCCCCCATGCATGCTTAAGGTGATTTTTACTATCTCCGGCGCTATATCGCCTTCTTATGAGCACCCACGTCGTCGGTGTCGAATCGCCTGCCAAGGCCAAAACCATCAATAAATACCTGGGCAAGGACTATACTGTCCTGGCCAGTTATGGCCATGTACGCGATTTGCCGGCGAAAAACGGATCGGTGGACCCTGACAGTAATTTCAATATGCTGTGGGAAGTCGAAGGCCGGGGCGAGGCTCGCATTCGCGATATCGCCAAGGCTCTTAAGGGCGCAAAAACCCTCTACCTCGCCACTGACCCGGACAGGGAGGGAGAGGCTATCTCCTGGCATGTTCACGATATTTTGCAACAGCGCGGCGCCCTCAAAGGCATCACCGTGGGCCGCATTGCCTTCCATGAAATTACCAAAAAAGCCATTCAGGACGCCGTCGCCCACCCCCGCCCTGTCAATCAAGATTTAGTGGATGCTTACCTTGCCCGCCGGGCATTGGATTATCTGGTTGGTTTTAATCTGTCCCCCGTGTTGTGGCGCAAGTTGCCGGGCGCGCGCAGCGCCGGGCGGGTGCAGTCTGTAGCTCTGCGCCTTATATGCGAACGCGAAGAGGAAATCGAACGCTTCCGCTCCGAAGAATTCTGGACCATTGCCGGGACGTTCAACAACAGCGGAGGGGAGGAATTCCTTGCCAACCTGCGGGTGCTGGACGGCAAGAAGTTGGAGAAGTTCTCATTAACCAATGAGGCCGCCGCAAAGGCCGCTGTCAAAACCGTTGCCGCTGCCAAATACAATGTCGCTAGTGTTGAGCGTAAACAGGTCAAGCGTCACCCCGCACCGCCATTTATGACCTCCACGTTGCAGCAGGAAGCCGCCAGAAAGCTGGGCTTTTCCGCCTCGCAAACCATGCGGATTGCTCAAGAATTGTATGAGGGTATCGATATCGCCGGGGAGACAGTGGGTCTGATTACCTACATGCGTACCGACGGTGTCACTCTTGCTGGTGAAGCCATTGCCAGTGCGCGCAAAACCATTGAAAAAATCTACGGCGCGGCCTATGTCCCCGACGCGCCGCGAGTGTACAAAAGCAAACTCCGCAACGCCCAAGAAGCCCACGAGGCCATTCGCCCGACGGATTTGGGGCGGTTGCCGCAGCAGGTTGCACGGGGACTGAGCGACATGCAAGCCAAGCTCTATGATCTCATTTGGAAACGCACCTTGGCTTGCCAGATGGAAAGCGCGACCCTCGATCGCGTCACGGCAGACATCGCCAGCACCGAGGGCAAGCATCATTTCAGTGCCACGGGCAGCACCGTGGTGTTCGACGGCTTTCTTAAAGTCTATTTTGAAAGCACCGACGATCTCGACGATACCGATGAAAATCGCCGCTTGCCGCTGCTCAAAGAAAACGAAGCCACGCCCCTGATTGAGACCCTTCCCGAACAGCATTTTACCCAGCCGCCGCCCCGATATACCGAGGCCAGTCTAGTCAAAAAAATGGAAGAGCTGGGCATTGGCCGCCCGTCCACCTACGCCAGCGTCCTGCAAGTCCTCAAAGATCGCCAATACGTTGTATTGGAGAAAAAACGCTTTATACCGCAAGAACGAGGTCGCCTCGTCACAACATTTTTAGCCAGTTTTTTTGAACGCTATGTAGAATATGGCTTTACAGCAGCATTAGAAGAAGAACTCGACGCAATATCAGCGGGGACAGAACAATGGCGCGCGGTATTGGCTCGGTTCTGGAAAAATTTTAAGGCGGCGGTGGACGGCACAAAAGACTTAAAAATCACCGATGTCATTAACGTATTGGATGAAAAACTTACTCCATTATTATTCCCACCCCGAGCCGACGGCAGCGATCCCCGCGTCTGCCCGACATGCAGCACCGGGCGATTGGGTCTTCGCCTTGGTAAATTCGGCGCGTTTTTGGGGTGCAGCCGCTACCCAGAATGCAACTTTACCAAACCCCTGCAAGCAGCCATCAGCGAAAATGCCCATTCGGGCGAAGAAGGCGCACCCACCCCCGTTGATCTGGGCACCGATCCCAAAACCGGCGGCACCATTGTCATTAAGAAAGGCCCTTACGGAATGTACCTTGAGGCGGCGGACATCAACGGCGGCGGCAAACCCCATCGCGCCGCCCTGCCCAAAGGCACAGATACCAGCCAGCTAACCCATGAGAAAGCCGTCTCCCTTCTCTCCCTGCCCCGGGAAATCGGTGTCTACCCCGACACGGGAGAGATGATCATCGCCGGGGTTGGTCCTTTTGGCTCATACCTGAAAATGGGTAGCACCTACGCCCGGGTGGGCAAGGACGATGATATTCTCACCTTGGGTCTCAACCGCGCCGTGACCCTCATGGCCGAGGGGATTGCCCGCGCCGCCCGCAACCGCCGGGAGCTTGGCCTACACCCCCACACGAAAAAGCCGATTATCCTACAGAAGAAAGGGTTTCGCTGGCTGCTCTACATGGGGAAAGCATCGGTGCCGCTGATGAAAGGCGTCAAGCCCGATGACGTGAGTTTGGACAACGCCGTGGACCTGCTGGCCAACGCCAAAGAACCACCGGAGAAAAAGGCGGTGAAGAAAAAAAGCACCACCGCGCCGAAAAAGAAGGCTGGGGGGAAGAAATAGGGGATTACGACTACGAAACCTTGGCTTCAAGCATAGAATCAAGCCGCCCCAGCCGCTCATACAGGGACTTGCTCCGAGATAACAATCCCCGCAATCCATTGGGTATACTGCCGCACTCCTCGCTGGCATCAAACGCACAAACACTGTCTTGGCTTATCGTAAAGCCGCCTTGCCGTGATTCGGCAAGGGTCATCTCCCCCCGCAGCACGGCCTTCTGTGCCAACAGCCACGAAATAATTTCCAGCAGCCG
The DNA here is from genome assembly GCA_046338525.1 of Holosporales bacterium. GTDB lineage: Bacteria > Pseudomonadota > Alphaproteobacteria > JAJTHO01 > JAJTHO01 > JBKCUA01. Next base: position 17,168 of record JBKDWF010000076.1, on the reverse strand, counting down.
GGCGGTCAGCCGCGTGGCGTGGTAGGTCACAAACAGCTTGTCCTGCGGCTCCATGTTCTGTTTTAGCCCCGGGGCAACGTACATCAGGTAGCTCCGGCTTTCTAGGAGCAAGGTGTACGCCTCATCGTACATTTTCTCAACAACATTGCCAGCACCGGCGGTACGGGTGGACTGCACAGCGGTCTGAAGCATACAATGTTCCTTTATCAGTTGTTGTGCAATCAATTTACACTTTTTTAATTTTTAATTCAAGCTTTTTATAAAAAGCTTTTTAAAATTTGCAAAAATCTTTTTTGTTGTTGAAAAATAATGGACTAATCCCCCTGCCAAGGGGAAATCTATGCACACAAGGCCTACCATTGGCTCTTTTTCAGCGTTAGAGCGTAGCAACACCGTCGCTTGGAATGAAGATAGCCTCCGCCTATTGACCCCTTCCCCCGCCCAGCGGGGGAAGGTGCGGATGGGGGCGTATAAAATAAGAAAAACCAATGATCTGTCCTTATGCTTTTACCCCCCTCCCCGGCCCTCCCCCGCAAGCGGGAGAGGGAGTTCAACCGCGCCCTTCAACAGCCTCATAAGACTTGCATCCATAGAGTGCCCCTTGCCCTGCCCTACCCCATGGGCTAGGCAGAACATGGCCATGACGAACACCAACCCCGCACCGCACGATGTCCTCGTGCACTACACCGACGCCCAAGGGCTGGAGGGTATCTTGAGTAACAATACCCTCTGGGCGACGCATTGGGATCATACCAACGATGCGGAAGAATTGCAGACGGGGTTGAGGATACTGGAGCGGTTTAAGAAGACAAAGTTTTGGGAGGACAAGGATTTTAGAACAACTGATTTTTTTCATCTCAATAAATTTGAAGAGCAAGAAAATGCCGTGGGCACAGAAAAATTCTGGCGTGAAACAATTGAACGCATCAAGGATATTACGGAACAAGCTACTGACACAATGAAAATATACATCTGCAGTTTTTCTAAAACTAGAAAAAATGAAAGACACTTATACTATAACGGCCGCCTCAGCCAATGGCGTGCGTATGGGGATTACGGAATTGTTTTTAACAAAGACAAACTTGATAATTTAACTTCCACATTCCTTAATAATCGTGGTGGATGTGGATTAGGATTAATATGGGAACACGTGCGGTATATTGACATTGAAGAAAAAATAACAGGAGAAGAAGACATATATAAGCTTGTCTTGGATTACATAAAAAAATTTTTTGAACACAAACAATCTAAACATGTCGCCTCCGACCATAACAATCGAATTGCAGAAGCACTTTTTAAACTACATGCAAAGATAATTTTCTGTGTAAAAGACAAAGGTTTTGAAGAAGAAAAAGAACACCGTTTGGCTATTTGCTATTACCCAAACGAACATCATAAAAACAATGAACAAATAACCGTCCGCCGCAACAGAATCGTTCCCTACACCAATCTCTTTTGCCCCCACAACCCCCTCCCCATTGAAAAAATCCTCATTGGCCCGGCCCCTGCTGGCGAACAAGAAGAGCGCAAGAAAACAGTAGAAGCCCTCCTGCGCCACCTAAACAAAAACATCCCCGTCCACTGCTCCGCCATCCCATACCGAGGCTAACCCCCATGCCCCTCACCCTCCTTGACGCTTCCGGCTATATTTTCCGGGCTTATCATGCCCTGCCGCCGCTGTCGGCGCCGGACGGCACGCCCGTGGGCGCGGTGTATGGGTTTTGCTCGATGCTACTGAAGCTGGCGGACAGTTTGCCCCAAACGCGGGCGCTGGCGGTGTTTGACGCCGGGCGGCAGACATTTCGGCAAGAGATTTACACGGACTACAAAGCCCACCGGCCGCCACCCCCGGCGGATTTAATCCCGCAGTTTGCGCTGGTGCGGGAGGCTGCCGCCGCCTTTGGCCTGCCCGGCGTCGAGCTGCCGGGGTTTGAGGCCGACGATTTGCTGGCCAGTTACGCCAAAGGGGTCAATGATACTATTAGTGATATTATCATCGTCACCAGCGATAAGGACATGCTGCAACTCCTGCGCCCCGGCGTGCGGATTTACGATCCGGTGAAGTATGCGTTCCTGAGCGACGACGACGCGGTGAAGAAATTCGGCGTGCCCCCGGCAAAGGTTCCCGACGTGCAGGCCCTCATCGGCGATGCCTCCGACAACGTCCCCGGCGTGCCGGGCATTGGGGTGAAAACAGCGGCAGAGCTGATCCTTGCCTACGGCGATCTGGAGGGCGTGCTGGCCGCCGCCGCCTCCGGGGCTATCACCCAAACCAAACGTCGCCAGAGCCTTATTGATAATGCCGAGCTTGCCCGCATCTCCTACCGCCTCGTGTGCCTGAAGGACGATACCCCCCTGCCCGTTGCCGCCGACGCTGCACCGCTCCTGAAGCCCGACCGGGAACGCTTCGCGGCATTTTTGAACAAGCTAGGCTTTCGCAGCCTCGTCGCCCGTTTGGGCCAACCGGTGCAGCAAACATTGTTCGACGATCCCGCGCCTACTGCTCCTACCATCGCTTCTGTAGCCATCAGCCCGGATGCACTCATCGCCAAAGCAAAACTCTGGGGCGCGCTGGCGGTGCATCAAGGGGAAACGGGATGGGAGGCGGCCCTGCCCGACGGTACGGCCTACACCCTCAATGAGCGCCCCACCCTCACCGATCCGGCGGTCTGTATTATTGGGTATGATTTTAAACGCGCTGGCATTCTCCCGGCTTGGGGCGATGACGTGATGCTCATGGCCTATGCCGTGGAGGGGGCAAGCCAGTCCCATGCTCTTGAGAGCCTCATCAGTCGCCACGCCCCGGATCAACAGGGCGCATCGTCCCTCATGACCATTTGGCAAATCCTGAATACTCGCCTAGGTGAACGTCAGGCAGCCGCCGTTTATGCTACGTTAGAAAAACCCCTCCTGCCCATTCTTGCCCGCATGGAAGAGGCCGGGATTGCCGTCGATAAAACCGTGCTGGCCGATTTGAGCCAGCATTACGGCAATGAGTTAACCCGCCTGGAGGCCGACATCTTCCGCCTCGCCGGGCACCCGTTCAACATCGCCTCCCCCAAACAATTGGGCGTTGTCTTATTTGATGAGATGGGCCTGCCCGCCCCGAAAAAAAGCAAGACCGGGCAGTATCAAACGGGGAGCGACGTGCTGGAACCCCTGGCCGAACAGGGCCACGCCATTGCCGCCGGGGTGTTGGAATGGCGCGGCATGGCCAAGCTCAAGGGCACCTACGCCGACGCCCTGCAAGAGGCCATTAACCCGGCAACCGGGCGGATTCACGCCCGCTTCCTGCAAACCGTCACCGCTACCGGGCGGCTGTCCTGCGCTGAGCCGAACCTGCAAAACATCCCCATCCGCACGGCGGAGGGGCGCAAGCTCCGGGCGGCGTTCGTCGCCCCGCCGGGCACGATGCTGGTGAGCCTTGATTATTCGCAGATTGAGCTGCGCCTGCTGGCCCATTGCGCGGCCGTGCCAGCCTTGCGCCAGGCCATCAAGGACGGCGCCGATCTCCACGCCCAAACGGCCCAGGCCGTGTTTGGGACAGCCTCCCCCGAACACCGCCGCCGAGCCAAGGCCGTCAACTTCGGGATTATCTACGGCATCTCCGCCTTTGGCCTCGCCCAACAACTGGGCGTGCCCAAGGCCGAGGCCGCCGGCATCATTGAACGGTACTTCGCCGCCTACCCGGAAATCAAAGCGTGGATGGACGCGACCATTGCCGCCGCCCGGAACGACGGCTGTGTCACCACCTTGTTTGGCCGCACGGTCTTCACCCCCCACATCCACGACAAGAACGGCGCGTTGCGCCAGATTGCCGAACGCGCCGCCGTCAACGCGCCGCTGCAAGGCTCCGCCGCTGACCTCCTCCGCCGGGCCATGGTGCGGCTGGATACGGCGCTGCACGAACAACAGCTAGCCTCGCGGTTGGTGCTGCAAGTTCATGATGAGCTGATTCTTGAATGCCCCGATGATGAGGCTGAGGTAGTCACGCAGCTAGCGAGAAAAATCATGGTCGGGGCGGCGTTGCCGCTGGTGTCGCTGTCGGTGCCGCTCGTGGTGGAAGCCGCCGCCGGGCAGACGTGGGGCGCGGCGCATGGGTGAGTTTTAGGGCAAAAACTTAATCAACGCCACAATCGCAATTGTTTGAATGAAAAGAAAAATAGCTATCCATTTTCGAAACCAAGCCCGAAGCTCAGCAAACTCAGCTTTGATCCACGAAACATCCTGTTTTGTCCGTGCTGTATCAGTGTCTACTGTAGCCATAACGCCTACCCTATGCAAACACGTTGAGCACTCACGTATTCTCTACCTCGGTCGTCATCGCGAGCGCCGGAGGCGCGTGGCGATCCAGCAAAGTAAAATTTCTTCTGGATGGCCACGGCGCTCCGCGCCTCGCCATGACGGAGTTTCTTTTTAAGATATTGATATTATTGCAATAAACAGAAATCAACCTCATGAGCGTCAACACTTGTGTGCACAGACTAGCCATAGCTGTGCTTATACCACAAAAACCCCTTTATGCCAAAAAAAATCAGCTTACACTGCGGCCTATGAATTCTGATCTCATCACTGCCATCACCCCCACCCGCCTGGGGTTGATGCGCTGCGCGGCCACCCAGCGCGGGCTGTGCGCCGTCAGTTTTGAGGACGCTACACCAACAGAAAAGGACGCCCCCAACGCCCTGTCCCTATGGATCAAAGCCCTGAACAACCACTTGGAGCATCAACACCCCTTCGATGCCGCGTTGCCCCTTGATGTGGGCGGCACCCCCTTTCAACGCACGGTGTGGCAGTACCTGCAAACCATCCCGGCGGGGGAGGTGCGATCCTACGCCGAGGTTGCCGCCGCCATTGGCAAACCCGCCGCCGTCCGGGCCGTGGCCTCGGCCTGCGCGAAAAACAGCCTGGCCCTCATCATCCCCTGCCACCGGGTGGTGCGCAGCGATGGATCGTTGGGGGGCTATCGCTGGGGCGTGGAGCGTAAACGGGCACTTCTTGCCCTTGAGGCCTCCTAAGGATAAAGACGATGCGCCGTCCACGGCGCATCATCCGCCACTCTCTCAAACACCACCCGATCGTGGAGCCGGTACGGCATATCATGCCAGAATTCAATATGGTGCGGCACAACGCGCCAGCCGCCCCAGTGCGGCGGCCGGGGCACATCCCGCCCTTCATATTGGGCCGTGACCGCCGCGAGGCGTTGCTCAAACACCCCCCGATCCGGCAGGATCGCCGACTGATCCGAGGCCCAAGCCCCCAGCTGGCTCACCCGTGGGCGGCTGGCGAAATAGGCATCGGCCTCCGCCGCGCTGGCCCGTTCTACCCGGCCCTCCACCCGCACCTGCCGGCGCAGGGATTTCCAGTGAAAAAGCAACGCCGCCACCGGGTGCGCGGCCAAGGCCTGCGCCTTGCGAGAGTGATCATTGGTGTAAAAAACAAACCCCCGATCATCGAGGCCTTTAAGCAGCACCATCCGCACCGATGGCCGCCCACCCGCGTCCACCGTGGCCAGCGCCATGGCGTTGGGATCATTGGGTTCTTTTTCCGTAGCCTCAGCAAACCACTGCTCAAACAACGGCAAAGGAACAAGGCCGGTTACATCAAGAGGAAGGGTCATGGCTGGCTCATTTGTTGCTGAAGTTGCTGCAACCGTTCGTCCCGGCCACACCCGGCGCGGTAACTTTTATAACGGTTGCTATTTTTAATATGAAAATCCTGATGATAATCCTCCGCCGGGTAGAACACGCTGGCCGGAGCGATGAGGGTTTCGACCTTCTGGCCGAGCCTGCGTTCCATGGTGGTTTTGGAGGCTTCAGCGGCAGTTTTCTCCCCCTCATCCGCCACAAAAATCCCGGCCCGATACTGGCTACCCTTATCGCAAAACTGCCCCCGTGCGTCCAGCGGATCGACGTTGTACCAAAAAATTTCCAGCAATGTATCGTAGCTAACCTTGGCCGGATCATACGTCACCTGAATCGCCTCAAAGTGCCCTGTATTGCCTAGTGAAACAAGTTCATACGTCGGGTTCGGCACATGGCCGCCCGTGTAGCCAGACACCACATGAGTTACCCCCGGCACCGCCGAAAACTCCGCCTGCATGCACCAGAAGCATCCCCCGGCAAAGATGGCCTTCTCCAACCCTGTAGCCATAGCTTTTCCTCCACTAAATAGAACGAACAAAGCAACAAAAAACCGCATAACCCCTCTTACTCCAGAATGCCGCTAATAGCCAGCGGGCTATCATTAATCATGACGTAACCTTTTCTCCCTTAGGATAAGCACTGTGCCTCACACCCTAACCATCACCGAACACGCCGCCCGCGCCCTGGCCATTGCCTCTGGAGACCGGGCTGAGGCCGCCCGCCTGCTGGTACGCTGGGCCAACGATGATGTTCATTTATACAAGTGTCTAACCAAAGATTACCTCACCGGCGGGGCCAACCGCGCCGTGCAGGTCGCGGCCAGAGCACGGGGCAAAAGCCGCGCCGCCAAACCCATCGATGTTTCTTCTCAACGGCATATGCCACAGGGCACCCTACCCGCCGCCGCTCTAGAAGCAGCACTATCGCACATTAAAACCGATACCCCGCGCCAACCAAAACGTCAGGAAAAAAACCTCCGCACCCTCGCCAAAAGCTACCTCGCCAAAAAATTTGACGAGGCCGCTAGTCGGGGGGAAAAGCTGCAGTCTGTGCGGGGGAAGCGGTAGAAAACGCTCGTTACCCCGCCAGCACCCTCTTCACCACCTCCCCCGCCTTCGCCATATCCATCTGCCCGGCGTATTGCCCGCGCAGGGCGGCCATGACCTTGCCCATGTCCTTGATGGAGGTAGCCCCAACCTCCGCAACAACAGCGCGGATGGCCTGTTCAACAGCGTCATCGTCCATCTTTTTTGGTAAATATCCTTGGAGAATAACGACTTCTGCCTCTTCCTTGGCGGCGGCGTCCCCTGCCCCGCCTTGACGGTACATCTGGGCGGATTCCTGGCGTTGTTTCACCATGCCTTCCAGCATCCGCAGGATGTCGGCCTCGCCAATCCCCTCAAGATTTCCGGAAGGCCGAGCCTCAATATCCTTCTCTTTGAGGCGGGCCAACGCCATCCGCACCACGGACAGGCGCAAGGCATCTTTTTCCCGCATGGCGGTTTTCATATCGTCGGTCAGGCGGGTGCGAAGAGTCATGGGCCAATTCTATACCGTTGCCGCTTCCGGTTGGCGACTGTTTTTATAGGGCACCTGTTAAGGTGCGCCAAGCAATACATCAAACACTGCCTGATGATACGCATCGTTCCAGAAATGCCATTCCAGCACGGTGCTTTTGTAAAACGCCTCTAGCATAGCCTCGCGCGTTGCCTCCGATGCGGTCAGTGCCACGGTGTCGAAGGCAGCAATCGCTTTTTGCACGGCGGCGGCAAATTCGGGGCCGGAATAGGTTTCTATCCAGCGGGCGTAGGGGTTTTGATCGAGACTGGTACTGCTCGCGGCAATGGATAATCCCACCTCCCGGTACACCCAAAAACAGGGTAGCACGGCAGCGATGGCGACCTCAACACAGGCCAAGGCACTGGTTTGTAAAAGATAGCTTGTATAGGACAACGTTGCCGGGGTGATGTTCCCCGTCTCGGTAAACCGAAACGTATCGCGGAAAAAGCCATGGACGACTTCTTGTTCTGCGATCAGTGCCCCCTCGGATAACGACAGGAAATCTCGTACCAGTACCACCGGCACCCGGGCGGCAATTAAGGCTAAGCTTTTGGCAAAATCCTGCAAGTATAATGTATCCTGTTCAATATAGTAGGCAAACTTGGCACCCTCAAGACTGCCAGAAGCGAGTTCCCTATTGAACGGATGGCTTTTAATGGCCTGTATTACCGTTGCTGCTTTTTCCCAAGCGCGGTCAGAGAGTTTTTTCATGGCAATCCCGATGTTTTTATACCCCTACTGCCCGGACTTCACCCCACGGTTTGCCCAGCGCGGCGACGGCGGCTCTCGCCCCGGAAAGGGTTGTATAGTAAGGTATTTGCTGCATCAGCACAGTACGACGGAGGGAGAAGCTGTCGCTCACCGCCCGGCGACCAGCCGTAGTGTTAATAACCAACTGAATATCCCCGGACAGCATTCGATCAATAATGTTTGGGCGACCTTCGGTGACCTTGGCAGCATGCTGCACGGTGGTGAGACCCGCTTGATGAAGGAACTTGCGTGTCCCGGAGGTGGCCAAAACAGTAAAGCCTTTATCGATAAGGTCTGATACGAGTGGCACCAAGGCGGGCTTGTCACTATCGCGCACCGACACAAACGCTGTACCTTTAGCCGGAAGACGGACACCCGCGCCGAGCTGTGCCCGGGCGAAGGCTTCGGCAAAATCTTTGCCTTGACCCATAACTTCGCCAGTGGATTTCATTTCCGGACCGAGCAAGGGATCGACACCAGGAAAACGGGCGAAAGGGAACACAGATTCTTTGACAGCAAAACAGGCATGAGAAGCAGAGGTTTTAAGATCAAATTCAGTCAACTTTGCCCCAGCCATAACGGCGGCGGCAATTCCGGCAACGGGAAGGCCAGTAGCTTTCGCAACAAACGGTACAGTGCGGCTTGCCCGCGGATTTACTTCAAGGATATAAATAGTATCTTCTCGCACAGCGTATTGAACATTCATTAGGCCAACAACGCCCAAGGCTAAGGCCAAGGAACGGGTCTGTTGTTCCAACTGGTACACTACGGAAGATGGCAGGCTGTACGGCGGCAGGGCGCAGGCTGAATCGCCGGAATGAATGCCGGCTTCCTCAATGTGCTCCATCACCCCGGCAATCCACACATCTTCACCATCACACACAGCGTCCACATCAACTTCAATGGCATTGTTTAAGTAGGCATCCAGCAGCAACGCGCCATCAGCAAACACCCCCGGGTGTTTTTTGAGGTAGCTTGCCAATCCGTCGGCACCTAAAACAATCTCCATCGCTCGGCCGCCAAGAACATAACTCGGCCGTGCCACCAGAGGATAGCCGACTTTTTCGGCGGCCTCGAAGGCTTTTTCTGGCACATCCACGGTGGCGTTGGCTGGCTGGCGCAGTTTGAGCCGGCGCAATAGAGTTTGAAAACGCTTGCGGTCTTCTGCTAAATCAATGGCTTCAAAGGGTGTTCCTAGAAGGGGAATACCCGCTTCTTCAAGATTTTTTGCCAGTTTTAATGGTGTCTGACCACCAAATTGAACAATGACACCTAGTAACCGTCCTTTTGTTTTTTCTACACGGCAGACGTTTATTACATCCTCTAGGGTTAACGGCTCAAAATAGAGGCGATCAGCAGTATCGTAATCCGTGGACACGGTTTCTGGGTTGCAGTTTATCATGATGGATTCAATGCCTCTTTTCCGTAAGGCATAGGCGGCATGAACACAGCAATAATCAAATTCAATCCCTTGGCCGATGCGGTTCGGACCGCCGCCAAGAATAATGACCTTATCGCGTGCCGAGACCCTGGCCTCATCATCAGGCAACAAGGGGGCTTGGGGCGGGTAGCTAGTATAAAAGTATGCGGTGTGGGCGTCGAATTCAGCGGCGCAGGTATCCACCCGCCGGGTGCTGGGTACCACATGATGGTGCAGGCGTTCTTTGCTCACCTGAGCAGCCGTAGTGTTCGTCAGGCGGGCAAGCTGAGCGTCGCTGAAACCCAAGCTTTTCAGAGCGTACCAGTCTTGGGCATCGTGGGGTAGGCCGTCCTGCTGCACTTTTTTTTCAGCCGCAATAATCTGCTGCATCTGGGAAATAAACCACGGATCAACCTTAGTCAGATCGTGGATTTCTTCAAGCGTTATACCAGCCCGCAAGGCATCACCGATAAGGAGCAAGCGTTCCGGCACCGGGCGAACCAGCAGGGTGCGTAGTTCTTCTATGGTGGCTTCCGGCGCAACGGGATCAAGGCCGGTCAGACCAGTTTCAAGAGAACGCAGGGCTTTTTGCAACGCTTCGGTAAAATTACCGCCGATGGCCATCGCTTCGCCAACGGATTTCATGGAGGTGGTGAGGGTACGCTCTGCGCCGGGGAATTTCTCAAAGGTAAACCTAGGAATTTTAACGACAATGTAATCAAGGGTAGGCTCAAAACTTGCCGGGGTGGTTTGGGTGATATCATTTTTAAGCTCATCAAGGGTGTACCCTACCGCAAGCTTGGCGGCGATTTTAGCAATCGGAAAGCCGGTGGCTTTGGATGCCAAGGCGGAAGAGCGCGACACCCTCGGGTTCATTTCAATGACCACTTGCCGTCCGGTTTTTGGATCAACGGCGAATTGGACGTTGCTTCCCCCCGTTTCGACACCAATTTCCCGCAGCACGGCAAGCGACGCTGTGCGCAACTGCTGATATTCCTTATCGGTGAGGGTTAGGGTCGGGGCAACGGTAATACTATCCCCGGTGTGCACGCCCATGGGATCAATGTTTTCAATGGCGCAGACGATAATGGCGTTGTCGGCTTTGTCCCGCACGACTTCCAGCTCAAACTCTTTCCAGCCTAAAACAGATTCTTCAACGAGGACTTCCCCGACGGGAGATAGCTTCAAACCTCCGGCAACAATATCCCGAAATTCCTGTGCGTTGTAGGCAATGCCGCCGCCAGTGCCGGCAAGGGTGAAGGAAGGGCGAATAATGGCGGGCAAACCAACTTCGGCCAAGGCGGCTTCGGCGTCGTCCATGCTGCGCACCAACACGCTTTTTGGGCTTTCGAGGCCAATACGATCCATAGCGTCGCGGAATAGCTGGCGATCCTCGGCCTTAGCAATGGCGGTAGCGGTAACCCCGATGAGTTGAACGTTGTATTGTTTCAAGATGCCCTGTTTTTCCAAAGATAGAGCGGCGTTCAGTGCCGTCTGCCCCCCCATGGTGGGCAGCAACGCATCGGGGCGTTCTTTCTCAATGATTTTAGAAAGGAATTCCGTGGTAATAGGCTCAATATACACCGCGTCCGCCGTGTCGGGATCGGTCATGATAGTAGCCGGGTTGGAGTTGACAAGGATGACGCGGTAACCTTCCTCCCGTAGAGCCTTACACGCTTGCGTGCCGGAATAATCAAACTCACACGCTTGGCCAATGACAATCGGCCCCGCACCGATGAGAAGAATGGATGAAATATCAGTACGTTTTGGCATGGTCAGGCTCAATTAGGACGGGGTTTTGAAGTTAAGATAAGTTTTGATGTAGTGCAGGTCTGCCGCAAGTTCTGGCACGCTGCTGGGCGCAGCTCTGCATCATAACACAGGCGGATTTCACTAACAAACCGCCGTTGACGACAACTAACCGCGATACTGTCCGCTGGGCGATCCGGGTTGGCATCGATCAGGGCTTTCAGGAACGCGGCTCTATCCACGGAACCGCTTTGAAATTCATGTGAGAGCTTAACTTTTTCAAATAATTTTTTGGATTTATTGAAATATTCATCAGGAGTAAAAGGCGTACAGGTACCGTGCTTGGCCCATTGGCACTGCACTAGGGTACTGCTGGGGATAATGCAAAGCTGTTCTCGTACTAGGGCCGCCGGAAGCGTGGCCGTTGGGGCACACCAAGAAGGCCAAGTACCGTCATTATATTGCGGCCACAAGCCATGGACAATCCAACCAAACTGATTCTTTTGGCACTGCCACGCATCGGCCTTCTCCCCTCGCCGGGCGCAATAGCCCGGTGACCAAGAAACGGCAAGAATATAACCGTCTAGGGGACGCTGTCCTGGTCGAACTGCCTCAGTGCGGGGACATGCGGCAACACTCACAGCATTACTATCAGGAAGTTGGCAAGTTATGCTCGCGTGGGCAAGGGCGCTCCATGCCATAAGTAAAGCCAGAACAATGGTTTTAACGGCGATCCTCATGCGACTTTTCGCCGCGCGGCAATGGCATCGCGGAACTGCTCAAAGAACACATAGCCTTCTTTGGGGCCGGGGCTGGCCTCGGGGTGGTATTGCACGGCCCATAGGGGGTTACTGCGGTGGGCAAAACCTTCCAAGGTACCGTCAAACAAGGAAATGTGGGTAATATCTACACTGTCGGGCAGACTTGAAACCTCGACGGCAAAGCCGTGGTTTTGGCTGGTGATGAGAACTTCCTTAGTACGCAAATCCTGTACCGGGTGATTAGCACCCCTATGGCCTTGGGGCAATTTGAAGGTTTTAGCGCCCAACGCGAGAGCCAAGAGCTGAAAGCCCAAACAAATACCAAACAGTGGCAATCCTGACGCAATCAGGGTCTGAATTTCCGGCACCGCCCATGACGCCACCGCCGCCGGATCGCCGGGACCGTTGCTCAAAAAAACGCCGTCGGGTTTCATGGCTAAAACATCGTCCGCCGGGGTATTGGCCGGCACCACCGTGACCCGCAGACCAACAGAAACCAAGCAACGAAGAATATTCTCCTTAATGCCAAAATCATAGGCGACGACATGACCCGCTCTAGCGGCTGTGGCTTTGGCAAAGGCAGCCTGCTCTAAACTATAGCAGCCCCGGTCAAAGGGATGTCGGGCTGGACATGTGACCTTTGCACTGAGGTCAAGCCCCTGCATAGACGGTGCCCGTTCCAGAGCGTGGCGCAGTAAATCTATATTGATTACACCGTCGGGAAAACACCCCATGGCGACGTTGCTGGCTCCTTGGGCGCGTACCCGACGGGTGAGCGCCCGGGTGTCCAAGCCGGCGAGACCCACCAGATGATGGCAATGGGCGAAGGCCTCTAGCGACATCTCCGCCCGATAGTTGGAAGAAGCCGTGGGCATCTCCCGCACAATCAAGCCCTTGGCCGCCGCGGGAAAACACTCATTATCCGCCGTGTTAGCCCCGACGTTGCCGATGTGGGGGAAGGTGAAGGTGATGATCTGCCCGGCAAAGGAGGGGTCCGTGAGGACTTCCTGATACCCGGTCATGGCGGTGTTGAAGCAAATCTCCCCCGCCGTCACCCCGGCTCGGCCAAAGCCAATGCCAAAAAGCGTTGTTCCGTCAGGGAAAAGCAAGACCCCGGTTGCGTTGCGGGGCATTTTAACAGGTGCGGTGCGTGCCATTAAAAGGCAGTTGTAGGTGGAAGATGGGGGTGTGGCAAGGGGGAACTGTGGGCGGTGAACAGTGAACGGTGAACGGGTGTAACCTTAGGGTTATATCATCGAAAAATTGAACGCTCTCCTTGAGCTTATGACTTAAGGGCACTTCTATTAACCCCGCCTCAGGAAGTTTTAGAACGACTAAATTATTGTCTTCTAAGGATTTTTGTAAGGTTAATAAAGGCGTCCTAATAAAGAATGCTTACCAAAAAACCAATGCCAAATAAATGCACCCAAAGATCACCACCCATCTTATTCTGCACCCAAAAACCAAAATTATCTTTTGTCACTAAAAATCCAGGAGCAATTAAACTAAACAAAAGCAAGGGCAAAACAATGTACCATTCAATAAGATTAAAGGCCACAATAAAACAAGATAGAAAAAGAATGAAGTTTGTACCCGCTAAAATGATACCAATCTTACCATTACTAGCATTGACATCAAAACCATAAGACCCTCTAGCACACACAGTACTAACCCTCATGCTTAAAACTGAAGGAATAGAAAATAAAGCTAAAAGCACAAACAAAAGAATCATTAACATACTCCTTGCTAATTTTACAATAACTGAAGATCACTATCCTAATGTAGGTTTTGCCCGATTCCCCTCACCCACCTGAATCACCCTCGGCTGGACACAGTCCACCCCCTCGCCGGAGAGTAAACCGTAACAGGCAATAATCAGAATATCCCCCGGCTGGACGAGGCGGGCGGCGGCACCCTTGACGGAGACTTCCCCCTCATTGCCAATGATAGCATAAGTGGTAAACCGCTGACCGTTGGTGCAGTTGTACACATCCACCTGCTCAAAGGCGGCGATATCAGCGGCGTTCAGCAATGCGGCATCAACAGCAATGGAGCCTTCATATTCCAGATCCGCGCTGGTAACCCGGCAACGGTGAATTTTAGCGCGAAGAAAACTACGCAGCATCACCATCCTAATCCACTACCGACATTGTGATAATCTTGTCAGGATCGGTGACGGTGCCATTACGCTGAGGATGACCTTTTTTAATCAGATCGACAAACTCCATCCCTTCCACGACTTCCCCCCACACTGTGTATTGACCGTCAAGATGGGGAGCAGGAGCAAAGCAGATAAAAAACTGGGAATCCGCGCTATCAGGGTCCGAAGCCCGAGCCATAGAAACCGTGCCGCGCGCATGGCGCACGGCGGAAAATTCCGCTTTTAGCTTTTGCCCGGAACCACCCGTGCCGTCACCCTTGGGATCGCCGCCCTGAGCCATAAAGCCAGGTATCACCCGATGAAAAGCCAAGCCGTCATAAAACCCTTTTTTAGTCAACTCTTTAATCCGCTCCACCGTGTTGGGGGCAACATCCGGGCGCAGGTGAATTTTAACCGTGCCATCTTTAATTTTCATCAAAATATATTCATCTTTCATGGACTTAACCTCCTGTGCCTGTCCGTGTGCCATGAGGCCAAGGCACATTAAAAATGCTGTGATTAGGGAACGAAAAAACTGCATGATTGCCTCCCGTTGTGTGCTCACAGCTAGCCGATGCACCCCCAAAGCAGCAAGAAAAATCTTCGCCTACTGAGCATGGCCAATCGTAGCTTGTACTGCCTGTAACTTCCCGCCCAAAAATGCCGCCTCCAGCGCCGCCAGCCGCAAGGCCCAGCCCCGGCTATGCTGATCCTTATCATCTGCAGGCAAGCGATCCCCCCATGCCTGCAGGGTCTGGGCATAATGACGGTTGAAAATCAGAGTCTCATGTACCGTAAGGTACACCCGCGCCAATCCCTCTTCTAACATCTTCTTGCCCCAAAAAGCCCGGCCAGGAAACGATGCTAACGACAATAGGCCGTCCCGCGCTGAGGCTTCCTGAGCCGCCTCAGGCACCAATACTGTTTGCAACGCTAGCCTGCCCTTGCCCCGAAGTAATTTTTTCAGCATTCGAAGCATCGCCGAACGTCTTGAAGGCGGTACACTCTCCAGCGTCTCATTCATCGCAATGGCATCATACCGACCCTCCATCGCCCAAAAGGGACAAAATCGGATGCTGGCTTTCTGACGGCTTTTATACCGCAAATCCGCCAGCCGTTTGCGCACAACATGCCAATCGTCCTGAGATGCCGCCACCCCAGTGTAACCAGCTTCTGCCGAAGTAATAATCAATTCCGCGAGCGCGCCACGACCACAGCCGATTTCCAGCACCTGATCGTCAGGTTTAATTTCCATGCGGGTCAGCAGCAGGTTGCGCTTATGCTCCTGCGCCTTGGCGAGATTTTTGGTATCTTTGGGGAAAATCGCGCCGCTGGCATCTTGGTTTACCCCTAAGCATACGGTAGGTATGGGCGGGCTGTCTGGCAATCTTGCGCGCCTCCTCCACCACGACCGCCTAGGATGCGCAAAAGCCGCGTCCAGAACATCTTGATTGGCAAAAAATAAGTAAAAGAGCCGGACAAGATCAGGGCTATCCCACTCCCCCCGCTGGTACGATTCAAACATCGCCACCGCACCATCACGATGCCATGTTACAGCTAAATCAGACGCGTTAAGGTGCAGCTGCGCCTCCACCCCCAAGCCGCCGCCCTTAATGGCAATGGACTGCCCGCTGGGAAAAAACACCTGCAACGTCCCCGCCCGCAGCTTTATGAACAGACGCACAAACGCCTGCTCAGGCTTGCTCAATGAGAGCACTTCCAGCGGCGGGATCAACGTGGCAGGCATGATTAGCCCAAAAAGAAAGAGCAAATATTAAAATTCAGTATACCGCTCGCACATCAAAACTTCCCCTCTCCATCTTGCGAGCGGTACAGCCCGCGCGGCGCTTGAGCGAAGCCCTTGCACATTCTTCATGTGCAAGGAGTATAGCTTTCTTCAAATAAAACAAAAAACCCCGGAAAAAGATTCCGGGGTCAAGGCATTTTGATGGAGCGACATCGAAGCCTCATCCTATCATCAGAGTGTTGCGAAAAGGTTAACGAGTGAAATATTAACGGCAGATATTCTCTTTTTTGGTTTATTTGCTTTTATAATGATACCGGCATTGTACACCCACAAGCTGATCGCCAACGATTTTATACACCAAACGATGTTCCTGATCGATGCGCCGCGACCACAGCCCGTGCAGGCCAAATTTCAGCGGTTCCGGCTTGCCCAGTCCGGAAAAAGGCGTCCGCCGAATATCCGCAATCAGCGTATTGATTTTTTTAAAAAGAATTTTATCGTACTGATGCCAATACAAATAATCGTCCCACGCATCATCGGTAAAGGCGATGTTCATTCGTCTGCAAGCAACGTCCGAGGCTGATACCGTTGTTGTTCCAAATCAGCCAAGGCCTTCGCCAACCGCGCAGCATTGGCGGGGTTACGCATCAGGTACAGCGTTTCCTCAATGGCGTTGTAATCCTCCAGCGACATCATCACCACAGGCGCTTGTTTCTGCCGGGTAATCAGCACCGGATCATGATCGAGGCATACCCGATCCATCAGGGCCGAAAATTTCGCCCGGGCTTGCGTGTAAGTAACAGCGTCCATGGAATAAGTGTACCAAATAAGTACTTATTCCGTCAATAACTGATTGCACGCAAATTATCTTGCAAAGATAATAAATTTTCCAATGCTTTAGGTGCCTCCCGGGCGTACATACTAGCAAGCCGTTGCAAGTTTAAGCGCGGTCTTTCTTGAACAAAATCGTCTCTTTTTTGCACCTGTTGAGGATTATTTGGATCCCATATCATGTGAATAGTAAAATCTCGCAGCAAAATAGGGGCAAAAGGATGTTTAACCACTCTCCATAAAATATCTTTTGAATCAGATTGTGCGACAGCAGAAACAAGCTCCTGGTATGAAGCATAATGTTCTTTCAAAGATTCTGCACAAGCTGCATCAATACCCTCTAAAGACGGCGACCGGGTTAATTGAGATGGTCTATGTTTTAACCAAGGGTTGTATTCTAACTGATATACAAAGTCTTCAATATTAGGACTTACGCGTTAAGCGAAGCGGATAGTGGGTGATTTCAACTGTTTTCGCATATATTCACCGAGCAATTCTCTTTTTAGGCGATAAGCAGTGGTTTTGCACTGCACGGCGAGGCGTTTAAGACATACGAGGACAATCA
>JBKDWF010000016.1:0-39766 GCA_046338525.1 Holosporales bacterium | reverse complement strand
TAAAATCGAAAACTCATGGGCAACCATCAAACATTATGCCAGAAAATTTTTGCAACGCACCGGGGCATCTTTAAAGCGGTCCATTCTCAGGGCGATAGTTTTGTTCCAAAAGGTCAAACCTTAGTGGGGAAGGCAATATGTTGATGTTTACTTCTTCTCCGCCAGCCGAATATGCAATTCACGCAACCGCTCTAGCGGCACGGTGGCCGGGGCACCCATGAGGAGGTCTTCGGCTTTCTGGTTCATGGGGAACGCCACGACTTCCCGGATGTTCGGCTCATCGGCCAATAACATGACGATGCGATCAACGCCGGGGGCAGAGCCGCCGTGGGGCGGGGCACCGAAGCGAAACGCGCTGAGCATCCCCTTGAATTCCTGTTCCACGGTGTCCCGCGCATAGCCGGCAATCTCAAAGGCCTTAAGCATGACTTCGGGCAAATGGTTGCGAATCGCGCCGGAGGATAATTCAATACCGTTGCAAACAATATCGTATTGATAGGCCTTGATGGTTAGCGGGTCTTTCGTTGTTAAGGCCTCAAGGCCGCCCTGGGGCATGGAAAAGGGGTTGTGGGAAAAGCCAATTTGGCCGGTGGTCTCGTCCTGCTCAAACATGGGGAAATCCGTGACCCAGCAAAACTCAAAGCAGTTGGGCTTGATAAGGCCGAGTTCTGATCCAAGGCGGCGGCGGGCCTTGTCCACCAATTTGACGGCGGCGGCGACTTTATCACAGACGAAGAAAACAGCGTCCCCATCCCCTACTGCGGCAGTCTCGCGCAGCAACGCTAAGCGCGGTGCATCAAGGAACTTGGCAATCGGCCCTTTGGCCTCGCCGTTTTGGAAGGTGATGTAACCAAGACCTGGCGCGCCTTCTTCCCGCGCCCAGTCGTTGAGTTTGTCAAAGAAACTGCGGGGCTGAGCGGCCGCGCCGGGGGCGGGAATGGCCCGCACTGCCGCGCCGCTTGCTACGGCCTTGGCAAACACCCCGAAGCCGCTGCCGTCAAAAACGGCACTGACATCACTGCACACGATGGGGATACGCAGATCGGGTTTGTCGCAGCCATAGCGGAGCATCGCCTCATCAAAGGGAATGCGCCGGAACGGCGCGGGGCTGACGCTTTTGCCGTTGGAAAATTCGGTGAAGATGCCGTGCAGTACGGGTTCTAATGTAACAAAAACATCTTCCTGGGTGACAAAGCTCATCTCAAAGTCGAGCTGGTAAAATTCCCCGGGGGAGCGATCCGCCCGGCTGTCCTCATCGCGAAAGCACGGGGCAATCTGGAAATAGCGATCAAACCCAGCCACCATGAGGAGCTGCTTGAACATCTGGGGGGCTTGCGGCAAGGCGTAGAATTTCCCCGGGTGCACGCGGGAGGGGACGAGGTAGTCCCGTGCCCCTTCCGGGCTGCTTGCGGTAAGGATGGGGGTCTGAAATTCGGTAAACCCGGCGGCAATCATACGGCGGCGCAGGCTGGCAATCACGTTGCTGCGCAGCAAGATATTCTGGTGCACCTTCTCCCGGCGCAGATCGAGGTAGCGGTAGCGCAGGCGCAAATCCTCCGGCGCGTCGGTGTCCATGCTCACCGGGAACGGAACCTGATCGGCAACGGATTGATAAACAATATCTTTAACCACCAGCTCAATCGCCCCGGTGGGGAGTTTTGGGTTCACGGTATCGGCGCTGCGGGCCACCACGGTGCCGGTGAGGGTCAGGACGCTTTCGAGCTTGAGGCGGCTCAGGGCATCAAACTCCGGATGCTCCCCCGGAATGACGCACTGGGTCAGGCCGTAATGATCACGCAAGTCAATGAACAGCAAATTGCCATGGTCGCGCTTCTTATGCACCCAGCCGGAAAGTCGCGCCGTCGTGTCCACGTCTTGGGGGCGCAGGGCATCGCAGGTATGGGTACGGTAGGGGTGCATCACGGCATCATTCTCCAAGACAAAATTTGAGGGGCACTTCTATTAACCTCATGTCTAGGGCGATTGGCGTCGTCAGGTCTGCGCGCGCAATCCGCACGTACGGTTGAGTACGCTTGCTTTTGCTCGCACATCCCATCAGAGCCACGCACCCCTATAAATGGGTTATTAAAGATGCCCTCATGCTAGCACCACCTAGCACGCCTGCGGGTGTTGTCACGATGATTTTTATCGCCGCAATTATTCCCTCCGATTATAGGAGGAGCCAAAGTTAAGGCGCAAAAAAAACATTTGCTTATTTATAAAATACACTATAAAATTAAAAGGTTTTGCAAAGTAGTCGCCGGCCAGCATTTTGATTATCAAAAAGTTCTAAAAGAGCTGTATGGGAACCACCTAGTAGACCAGTCTCGTGTACAGCAATTTTTGTACGATCTGATCGGGCTGGCCGAAAACCTACAAACTAATCCGCTGTTTACTCCTTAAACCGCTCCACATAACTTCCATCTGTGGTGTTGACGACAACTTTGGTGCCGGCGGTAATGTGGGGGGGAACCATGATGCGCTCGCCGTTGGCGAGTTTGGCGGGTTTGAAGCTGCTGCTGGCGGTTTGGCACTTGACGAAGGGGTCGGCTTCTACGATTTCCAGCACCACGGTTTCGGGCAGCATGACGGAGATAACTTTGCCCTCATGGGACTGCACGGTAACAATGCTGTTTTCCAACAGAAACGGCAGGCTGTCGCCGAGGATGTCGCTGGGCAGGCTGATTTGCTCAAAGGTTTGCTGGTGCATGAAGGCCAGGTCGTCGCCGTCGGCGTATAAATATTGGTAGTCGTCGGTGTCGAGGGTGACTTTTTCCACGGCTTCCTGGCTGCGCAGGAGTTCCACGGCCTTGGTGCCGCCGATAAGGGCTTTCATCTCGGCGTTGATGAACGCGCCGCCCTTGCCCGGCTGGACATGGCGGGTTTTGGTAATGGCCCAGAGGCGGTTTTTCAGTTCAATAACATGGCCGACCCGCAGGTCGTTGGCGAGGACTTTCATAGGGCACTCTTGGCAAAAATATCAGCAAAACGCAGGCAGGCCGCCACGGGGCCTTGGGAATACTCCCACACCCCGGCGGTGACGGCGAGGCCGCTGGCGCCACATGCCAGGATTTGTGCGCCATTGTCAACGGTGATGCCGCCAATGGCAATGATGGCGGCATCCGGATGGGCGGCCCGGGCTTGGCGGAGTAGGGCAGGGGTAGCCCGGCTTTGTGGGATTTTGGTGGTGGTGGGAAAAAACGCACCGAAAGCGATGTAATCCGCCCCATGGTGCAGGGCGGTTGTTGCTTGGCTCAGATCAGCGTAGCACGAGACACCGAGAATTTTGTTTTTTCCCAGCACGCTGCGGGCCTTAGTCAGATCGCCGTCCTCTTCACCGATGTGCGCGCCGTCTAAGTCAAGCCGTGCCGCCAACGCCGGGTTATCGTTTAATAGCAACGGTACATTATAATCCTGGCACAGGGGGTGCAGCCACTGCGCGGTATCTATAATAGACTGTTCTGCATCGTTTTTAAGCCGTAGTTGCAGCCACGATACCGCTCCACTGGCAAGGACAGCCTCCACCACGGCAGGGGAGGGGAACGCGGCTAATGAGGGGGGGGTAAGCAGGTATAACATGGGCACCTCTATTAACCCATTTTATGGGGATGAGTGGCTAGGAAGAGCTTTGCGAGCAACCGTAAGCGTACTCCTTCGTACGTGCGGATTGCGAGCAAAGGTATGACGACACCAATCGCCCCAGAAATGAGGTTAATAGGGGTGCCCATTAGAAAAAACAGTGCCAAGATGCCGTTACCAGCTGCTTCCACGGCCCCTTGTAACAAGGGGGGCACCATATACCTAGACCACGGCCTAGACAGGGACAGCACCCATGCGGAACATATCGGACCTGGGAATGCGTGTGGCTCACGGGCATCTCAGCAGAGTTTTTATAGCATGGCCGCCCTTGTACGCCTAAAAGAAAATTGCTAGGGCTCTGGGCGTGACCGCTGGAGAGGTGCTGGAGTGGTTGAACAGGACGGTCTCGAAAACCGTTATACCCGCAAGGGTATCGAGGGTTCGAATCCCTCTCTCTCCGCCATGCGCTAGAGGCCTGAATTATCATAGAAAAAAAGAGGATTGCTGATTTTGACTCTGAAATTCCCCGAAGTTTCACAGCATTTTCCTTTGCTAGGGGAAATTGTCAATGATCCTGGGTTTGAAACTGAAGCCAACCATTTTGAAAATTGGAATCAAAGTCTCGAACTTAATCCACATAAAAGAAAACAATTTGAAGATGTTGAAAACACTCTAAAACGCATTGAGACTAGCCAATGGTTGCATTTTAAAAAAAAGATGGTTCGCACTGATCAAACCCATCCAAGAAGAGGATTGAACCAATTTTTTGAAGCATACAACGAAGCTGAAGCCTTCAGTTGCCTACAAGATTTGGGAGCAACTGATATTAAATTTGTACCTGAGTCACAAAGAAAATCACCTGATTTATATGCAAAACTTGGTGAATGCGATTTGTATTGTGAAGTGAAAACTATAAATATTTCTGATGATGATGCAGATAGAAATGCATACTTGCATAATAAAGTCGGACTGTTACCGGCAAATTACGACACTAACCTATCTGAGCAATGTAGAAAAATAATAAAGTGCATAGAGGCAGCACATACACAAATAGATAGCTATGATCCAAATGCTGCGGCAGTTAGATATTTGTATATGGTAATCAATGCTGAAAACCCTTTAGCTGGAAGACCCGAAGAACGGCTAGAAGAAATCAAAAACTTTATAAACTCAGAATCATTTCGGCCGATCAATATTTTTATTAAACTCAAACCATTCGATCTTACCTATCATCATTCTTCCCACTCATCTGTTCATCCCCCTAGAGGATAAGTAAGTTCCTCCTGTCCGCTACGAAAGGCCCCCCCTGATGCCCAAAATCGTCGCCCTGAATAACCCCCGCTTTCTGGCCTTTTTGGCGGCGCAGTTTCTGGGCGCGTTTAACGACAACGCCTTCAAGCTGGTGGTGTCCATGGCGGCGCTGTCGCTGTTTGCCGATGCGGCCCAGCGGCAGGGGTATCTGGCTATGACCAGCGCCCTCGCCATCCTCCCGTTTTTGCTGTTTTCCGGCTACGCGGGGTATTTTGCCGATAAGTATTCCAAAAGCACGGTGCTGCGGGTCAGCAAGGCGGCGGAAATCATTGCCATGGCGGCGGCGGTGGTGGTGTTCTGGCGGGGCGAGGGGGCGGCGCATCTTCTGGTGACGTTGTTTTTTCTTGCAGCCCATTCGGCGTTTTTCAGCCTCAGCAAATACGGCATCACGCTCTAGCTGTAGCGGCTCCCAAGTTAACCATTGCTTAAGTATTATTGTTTACGGCTGGCTGCAGAAGCAGGTATTGCTTCTGCAAATACAATATATTGAGATATTGAGGCGTGACTATATGAACACATCGTACCGGCCTATTGTGCCCATTATCGCCTTGGTTCTGATAACACTTTTGTGTTTGTCATTACGCGATGAAATTGTCTTGCGGTTTATGGCTCATGCGGGGCTCAATGGATTGATCGTTGCAACATTCTTTTTAGGATTAGTGCTTGCAGGTCTTAATTGGTGGCATGTGGTTCGTACGGCAAAATCAATTACTCTGTGGCAGCGTGTGGTGGAGATGGGAACCATTGACCCCTTTGCTGTTCAAGAGATTATCGATTTAGCGGATACGAGTATTTTACGTAGTACGCAAATGCGTGCCGTTATTGAGCGGTCAAAAAAAAATCGAAAAATAGGTTTTACGGATGTTGAGGCGCGTCTCATCAAAACAAAGCTGGGCGCACGCTTGGGCCGACTTCGTGGTCGTGTTTCTTATGTGACGGCAACGTTGATTATGCTTGGTCTTATTGGAACATTTTGGGGTCTGCTAGAGACAATTAATTCGGTGGGTGAGGCAATGCACGCGGTGGTGGAAACAATGGATAAGGCCACCCAAACAGTTAGTAATGACGCTGACCCGATGGCTAAGGCGCAGTCAACAGATAAAATGTTTATTGATTTTTTGGGGTCTGTTTCTGCCCCGTTGCAGGGTATGGGGGTAGCGTTCAGTGCGTCGTTGTTTGGGCTTTGTGGTTCGTTGATTTTAGGATTGATGGGGGTTCTTTTTTCAAAAATTCAGGATCGTTTTGTTGAGGATCTGAGTATTTGGATTGATGATCACATTGATAATACACCAGTCTATAAAGAAAAAATTTCAGCTAATCCTGCGGCGAACGCTGTAACAGAACTAACGAAGAGTTTAGAGCAGCATCTTGGTGCACACAGCACGAATCTCTCCGTTGTGGCCAGCATGGCGAAGAATCTAGAGCGGCATCTCGAAGATAGCGGTACCCGTATTGAAGCAGCGTTGCATAGTAGCAGTAATGCGGCAGTTGCGCAAATTGTTGATGCTATTGAAGCTGGTGTTCAGCGGGCAATTGAATCTACGGTGCGGGCGATTTTTGCGGATTTACAGAAAAATCTTAATAAAAATTTAGAGCAGATCGTTTCCTTGCTGGAGCAGGCATTACAAGAAAAATTTGGCCCATCATTTCTCGAGTTAATTGATAATACAAAGGATATTAAAAATGGTGTCAATCGTTTTGCGACTCTTGTTGGTGCATGGCAGGATTATGTGTTAACTCTTGATAAATCAAGGACGGAAGAACGCGATATTTTGCTCTCGCAATTAGAGGCACTGGTAATGACTACGGGAGTGAGTGTCGATACAGAGCGTCAAGATATCGCTCAGAGGTTTGCTGATATTAGGGATAGTCTTGCTTCTATTGATAAAGCAGTCTCTAGCAGTGCTATTTTCAAGCCAACAAACAGTACACAAGGGTAGGGGTTATGGCGGGATCTGGTGATGCTGATGAAGTGCCGTGGCCTGGTTTTGTGGATATTTTATCCACGGTGCTGATTGTTTTTGTCTTCTTTATGATGATTGTGTCCATGATCGTGTTTTACATGGGGACAAATTACGTGAAGGCTGCGCAACAAGCCGTTGTGGAAGCTAAAAAAGCCGACTCGACGATTAGTCTTTTGGAGAAGCAACGCTCTCAGGTTTCTGAGGAGATTGAAGGAATGACAAAATTATTACAAAATATCAAAGCATTGTCCATGCCTTCTTCAAAGCAGACAGTAACTGTTGAGCAGGGTGTGCTGCGCGTTGTGTTTGAGGATTTAGGTTCTGTGCCCACAGAAAGTAATAAAGCTGTACTTGCAGAGCAGTTTAAGCGCTTTTCTAAAACCTGCCGCGGGGTGTTGTCTATTACGGCATCAGTGGCAGAGCGCATTAATATGTACGGCTGGGGTCGAGAAATACAGTTGCAACGCACATTGGTGTTAAGAAACTTTGCTTTAGAAGGTGGTTTTCCTGCGGATAAAATTAAAATTACAACACAGTCGGATAACAATCCTGAAGTATTGTTGGGTAGAGTGGAGGCGGTTTGTGTTTCACAATAAAACTCTCATGACAGCCGTATTGTTGAGTTTGATGCAGCCTATGCTGGCTGTCGCTCAAGAACAACCGGCTCAGGATATATGGGGTCTTATCGGGGCATACCCTGTGGCACCTGTACCTAACAAACTTCCTGAAGAAGGTGAAAATGCTGCGGTGGCTGCCCCGTCGTCGCCTGCACCTGCATCTGCTGTTGTTTCAACACCTGTTGCAGAAACACCGCAAATTACCACTGCGGTTGATCCTGAGCTGGTTCCATCTCCGGAACCGGTTGAAGAGCAGTTAAAACAAGCGGTTCAGGAACCTGAAACCACTGTTTCCGTTGAAGCTGTGCCAACTACTTCTGTTGAGGCAGTGGTAGAAGCACCCCGTGAAGCCGTGCCCGTTGAGACAGCGGTAGCACCGGTGGTTGTCGATCCCACCCCTGATGCCGCTTCTGTTCTTGCGGCAGTTAGTTATGCCGAGGCCGCCACGGTGCCGCCCCGCGGAGCCGATGGTGAAGTGATAGCGTTACATCTTGTAGTGGAAGATGCCAGGGCGGCAATGCCGGAGGTAGCCATTGCAAGGGAACGGTTGGAGGAAGCGCGTGCAGGAGTGGATGAAGCCCGCGCAGCGTATCGGCCAACGGCGGATATAAAAGGTGTTTTATCTCGTGAATATAACAATCCTTTTCGGACGAGGACGAGCAGTAGTGAGACTTTTTCGGGCTCTGGGTATAATAATTCTGGTCAAATGAGCTTTAATGCTAGACAAAATATTTATGATGGTGGCAGCAAATCAGCCGCGTTTGCGGAGCGTAAAAAAGCCGAAGAAGTGACGCAATTCAGTAGGGAAAAAATTAATCAAGAAGTGGTGGTGCGAACAACAGCTGCCTATATCAATAGTTGGCGGCTACAGGGACAGATAGAATTTTTGGAGGAAAATCGTAATCGTCTCGAGCACTTGCATAAAATCCTGCAATCCCGGGTCAAAAAAGGTGACGCGAGTACGGCAGAAGCAACATATATGGAAGGGCGAATTCTTGGCCTTTCGCAACAAATCAAAACTGCTCAGGCAAGTCTTGAGGAAGCTTGGATTGCTTTGGGGCGTTATACCGGGGTACAGCGGCGGATTAAATCGGTGCTTCCGGATGACATGTATAATATTACCATGCCTGACACCCTGATGATACAGGATAATATTATTCGTGCCGCTGAGAAAAATAATTTTGATTTAAAAATGGCTAAGGGTGAAATTGAGGTTTTAGAGCGGCGCAAGCGGGCCGAGTATGGCAAAAGTCTGCCAAGCTTAGACGCGTTGCTTGATGGGGATCAGTCCCGCGATGTGGGCGGGGATACGGGCATTGAAAAAACCGCCGCAGCGCGCCTGCAGCTTAGTTACCGCCTCTATGATGGTGGTCTGAATAGTGCTGGGCAACGAAAATTGCTCAGCCAGATTCGCAGTGCCCGTTTTGATCTTGATATTAAACGTCAGGATATGCTCCAAGCAGTGCGTAAAGGGCTTTCGGATTTGGAAAGCTTGACGGAGCAAATTCGGCTTGCAGACAAAGAATACGAAACGCATCTAACGTTGTATGCGGCGTATGAGCGTCAATTCCGGCTGGGTGAGCTTGATTTAATTGTCATTGCCGATAACGTTGAGAAAATTCAGCAAGCGTCCCTTCGTCGTGTGGGATTGCGGAGTGATTATGCGTTTGCTGTGGTTGATCTTTTGTCGCAGGCAGGGCAGGCTGAATCTTATCTGCGGGGCGATAGCCCGCCGACGCGGCGCGGTATTTTGCAGAGTCTTGGGTTTGGATTAACAGAACAAGTTGGGCAGCTTTAGCCCGCCTGAAGGAGCGTTATGTGGGAGTGGTTGCAAAATAAAATGGGGCCTTTTTGGGAGCCGCTATGGGACAATCGCTCCCGTGCTTGGTACGTGCTGCTTGCCTCTTTCAGTATCAATACGTTAACCTTGGCTTTGCCTTTGTACACCCGGGCGGTGTACGATAGGGTTATTCCGTATTTTGCCCTTGAGAGCCTGACGGCGTTGACGATCGGGATGTTCATTGCACTGGGGTTTGAGCTTGCTTTGCGCTTGGCGCGGCATAGGACGATTGATCGTCAGACCTTGCGTACGGGGGCGGCATTGGAAGGCAAGTTGTTCGATACATTGTTGTCGTTGCGTTTAGATGCTCTGCCCTATTCTATTAGTCGGCAACAGTATTTCTTTCGGGAAGTGGATTTGGTGCGGGATTTTTATTGCCAAAGGTTTTTACCGGTTCTGGTGGATATACCCTTTTTATTATTGTTTTTGTTGGTTATTTTTGCTATTTCCCCGGTGTTGGCACTAGTGCCGCTTATTATGGCTGTAATGATGATAATATTATCGTATAATTGGCAAGAACGTGGCCTGCGCTGGGCGGAAAAGCAAGATCAGAAACAAAAACTGCATGATGAACAGGTTTTAGAGTTCCTCCGTAATCAAGAGAGTTTTCGCTTGCATAATGCAGCGCAGGAGCCGCGGCGCAAGCTTTCTAAAGTTGTGGCCGATTTGCAAAAAACGATTTTTCATAAGAATCATCTTAATGCGTTGAGCATGTCCACCCAGCAGTTACTGGTACAGGTGGGTGCGGTGTTGATTTTGTGCCTAGGGGTGTGGGAGGTGCAGGCGCGGGCATTGACCGTGGGGGGATTAATAGCGGTGAATATTTTGGCCGGACGAACCATGGCTACGGCTATGGGGGTGGCTCAAGCAATTTCTGCGTTGCCTATGGTGCGAGCAGCATTGAAAAGTATTGATGATTTACAAAAACGCCCTACCATTGATGACTATAAAGACAGGCAGATTCCAGGGGATACTCCTTTGACTATTGGGGTGCTGGTTGCTGAGGATATTCGTTGCCGGTATGGGATGAGCAGTGTTGACTCGTTGCGGATTCCTCGCCTTATTATTGCTCCGCAACAGAAAATCGGGATTGTCGGGGCATCGGGAAGCGGGAAGACAACGTTGTTACGTCTGTTGTCTGGGGTAGTGATACCGGCTGAGGGTCGGGTATTGGTAGATGGTTATGATCTAAGGTATATTCCGCCATCATTATTTAATGCCCGTCTTGGTGTTGTGCCTCAATACCCTAATTTTATTCGTGGGACTTTGAAAGATAATATCCTTTTTTATCGAGAGATGCCTGATGCAGCGTGGCTGAATCAGATTTTGCATTTAACGGGAATTGGTGCTTGGATTGGTAATAGCGGAACAGGGGTGTATTTGCCCATTGCCGAGGATGGTCAGAATATTTCCGGGGGACAGCGGCAGATGATCGCTCTCGCGCGTGCCCTCATCCATAACCCTGATTTATTGATTATGGATGAATTTACTTCGGACATGGATCAGTTTTTAGAGATGCATGTGCTGCGTAATTTGGCCCCTATTTTGGCTGCTAAAACCTTGATTACCGTGAGTCATCGTCTGCCTGTATTGGATTTAACCCAGCGGATTTTGGTCGTGGAGCGCGGCCAGATTGCCGCCGATGGCGGTAAAGATGAGGTGTTGCGGCGGTTGACTGCTTCGGCAGGTGCGGCGTGAAACGGCTAGAAGCTTTAGCGCGCCGGCATGCTGTTCTTGTGCGGCATTATGGTGTCATTGCGTATAGGGAATGTCTGCGTTTCTGGCGTAAACCCCGCACGGACGCGGAGTCGATTATTCTTATTCTCACCGCAATGCTGGGGGTGCTTTTATTGTGGGCTGTGTTAGCTCGGGTGCATGAGACTGTACACGGCTTGGGCAAAACGATTCCTGCTGGTCAAACAAAGGTTATTCAACACCTTGAAGGTGGTCTGGTGGAGGAAATTTTAGTAACGGAAGGTAGCGTTGTGCAGGCCGGGGATGTTCTGTTCCGAATTCGCAATCAGGTGGCGGCCAGTGCGTTGAAGGAAAATGAGGGCAACGTGGCGGGGCTGCGGCTTAAAATCCTGCGTCTTACTGCAGAGGCAGAAAATCAAGAAATGTTTGTTGTTCCCGATGATGTGCGTTTGGTAACGGGTGATTTGGCGCGCACGGAAGAGCAAGCTTTTCGAACAAAACGTGATTTGACGATGCAAACAATTAATACGCTAGAGGAGAGGTATCGTCAAAAACAAGTATCTATTGAAACCAATAAGACGCGGCTAGCGGGGCTTACCGGACAGTTGGCCATTGCCAATGAGCAGTTGAAAAATATGCAAGAATTGTTTTCCGCGGGAGCCACGTCCCGTAATAGGTTGCTGGATGCTCGTAATCGCGCCAGTCAACTTTCGGTGGAAAAAGATAATGCTTTTGGGGCAATACAGATTGCTGAAGCTGAAGCTAAAGAGGTGGAAAGCCAAAAAGCTGAAGCGTGGTCGCGCTATCAAAAAGAAGCGCGGGAAGAGTTGGTAACAACACAGGTAAATTTGGCGCAATTGGAGCAGCGGCAAAAATTAGAAGCCGATAGGGTGCAACGCACCGAGGTGGTCAGTCCGGACACGGGGATTGTCAATAAGCTTAATATTCATACGGTGGGCGGGGTTATTAAACCCGGCGAGACTATTGCCGAGATTACCCCCACGGGAGGGCGGGTGGTGATTGAGGGCAGGATTCCCGATCGGGATCGCAGTAAAATTTGGCCAGGGCTTAAGGCCGAAGTGCGCCTTACGGCGTGGGACTATTCTCGTTACGGTACGTTGGAGGGAAAACTCGACACCATCAGTGCCGATAGCTTTGCCGATGAACGCACTGGACAGCTGTATTACAAAGTTGTTGTGGCTATAGACCCCGCGACTATCCGGTCGGACATGCGGATTGTTCCTGGTATGACGGCTGATATTGGGATTTTGGGAAGTAAAAGGTCGGTGCTTAGTTATCTTACACGTCCTATCAGCGATATGCAGAAAAAAGCATTACGGGATTAGGGTGAGGCGTGTGTCGGTACTTGATGAATTTTGAGCCGAACGCTATAAAAATCTGCGCCGCAGATCGTCCATGAACTGGCGTTCGTCATCGCTGCCGCAAAGGTTGGCAATGTCATCAAGATTAGCAATGGATGCATCGATGTGGGTGTTGTCAATTTCCCAGCGCAATGATTTTCGTTGTAGGAGCTTGCGCTGGGCTTGCTCGCTTAGATCGCTATAGCTAATAATATTTTTTGCAACCAAGGTGCTGATGAGGTCTTCTAGGATTCGAGCCATCATGGGGTCTGAATCCTCTAGTTTGCGCCGTACTTCTTGCAATTTCCCATTTTTCTCGAAAAAATGATACAGCTCTGGTGCGTCTGCGGCGAGACGCTCTTCCGCAATGGGGCTTCGGCGTGCATAAACGGCTTTGATGTGGCCTTTACTATCCCGGGCAACGTACGGCATAATAGCCTCCTAAAATTCTACCTAAAGTAGAATTTCGCAGGAAATTCTTAAAGAGGCGTTAAAAAAAAGGGCTACACTTATGGCGCATCAAGATGCGCCATGTTTTTTTTGTGCGTCGCGCGGGTTGTACCGCTCGCAAGATTTGTAGAGAAATCTTCATGCGCGAACGATAGACAACAAATAATAGATATCCTATCAGGGTTTGGGAAGGTTTTTTACAGCTTCTACCAAAGTGCGAACGGCGATAACAGATTTATCAAACTGGGCTTTTTCGGCTGCATTAAGTTCAATTTCAACAATTTTTTCCACGCCCTTGGCTCCGATAATGATCGGAACACCTACGTAGGTATCTCTGACACCGTATTGTCCGTCGAGGTAAGCTGCGGCGGGTAGGAGACGGCGCTGATCAAGAAGATAGCTTTCTGCCATCTGCAAAGCTGCAGCAGCGGGGGCGTAGAACGCAGAACCGGTCTTGAGCAAGTTGACGATTTCTGCGCCGCCATCCCGGGTACGTTGGACAATGGCATTGATTTTTTCGGCGGTAGTCCAGCCCATTTTGATCAAATCCGGTACTGGAATTCCGGCAACCGCTGAATAGCGTACTAAAGGCACCATTGTATCGCCGTGGCCACCAAGGACAAAGGCAGTCACGTCTTCTACCGAAACATTGAACTCTTCGGCCAAGAAGTAGCGAAAGCGTGCAGAATCAAGGACACCAGCCATGCCAACCACCCGTTCGGGAGGCAAGCCTGACTCTTGTTGTAGTACCCAAACCATGACATCGAGGGGGTTGGTGACGACAATAACAAACGCATTAGGGGCGTATTTTTTGATGCCTGCACCGACGCTGCGCATAACATTGCTATTGATGCTTAATAAATCGTCGCGGCTCATTCCGGGTTTGCGAGGGATACCGGCGGTGATGATGATAACGTCAGCCCCTTTGATGTCGATATAATCGTTGCTGCCGCGCAGGGCAGCATTTAGGCCTTCCACTGGCGTCAATTGAGCCAAGTCAAGGGCTTTACCCTGAGGAACGCCTTCGGCCACATCAAACAGCACAACATCGCCGAGATTTTTTTGTGCGGCCAGTAGAGCCAAGGTACCGCCAATCTGGCCTGCACCGATAAGGGCAATTTTTTTGCGTGCCATAAAATAATCTCCAGTAGGTGTGTCGCTAACATTCATAAGGCACGGATGTCAATGAGTGCTTAACGCCAGCGCCGATGCAACCATAACCATTGTTCTGGGTATTGGTAAATCCACTCTTCTACCCGCTTATTTAGCGCAATAGTGAGCCATTGCACCGCTTCGGCATGATCCAGGTTTTGGGGCACGTCGCCGGGTTGTAGAGATTGTTCAATGATAACCTTGATGCTGCCATCGGCTTGGCGCACGGCGCAAGCGGGGATGAGTAAGGCTTTAAAGCGTAGGCATAGTTCTGCCGGGGTGGTGGTGACGGTGGTTTCATGGCCTAAAAAAGGCAAGCGAGCACCTTGGTGGGATAGACGCTGATCGATGAGCATGCCGACGGGCTTACCTTGGCGTACATGAGCCAGAAGTTGCCGGGTACCTTGTTTGCCTTTGGGGATAAAAACTGCCTTTTCACTGCCGCGGCTGCGTTGGAAAAGGCGATCGACGAAACGATTGTTGGCCGGGCGATAAACACCAGCGTAAGCAAGGCCAAATCGTCGAGCCACAAAGGGCAACACTTCCCAGTTACCGATATGGGCGGAAATAAAAACTACCGGCTTGCCGGAATTTTTAGCGGCGGTGATAATTTCCTCCCCTTCAATGATAAGATTTTCAATAAAACTAGAATGCGGATCAAGATGGGCTTGTTCTGCTGCAAAAAGTCCAAGGTTTTTCCACATTTTTTTAAGGATTTGCCGATGATACTTGTCCGATTGTGTAGGAAAAATAAGACGCAAATTGCGTAGGCCGTGTTCGGAAACGGGCAGTAGAACCCCTAAAGTTTGGGCGAGACTTTTGGTTATTTTCCGGGCGAGGGTGAGGGGAAGTAGGCGCAATAGCGTCATAGTAGCCCATACCGGCGCTGCGGCAAGAAGTTGCGTTAATGTTGATAAATTTTTCATGAATTGGCGTTGAAAAGACGTTGTAAAAAGTTTTCTATAGCCTCTGGGTTGCGCCAGACAAGATGAGCGGGCAGTGGATTGACCAGTTTGCGAAAGTCAGCAGGCAAGCGAACATAGTCTTTTTCGGTCGTGACTAAGGCCGCGCCGTGCATAGTAGCGATGCGTTCCAATTTTTGTTTGTCGCGGGTTGTATAATGATGGTGATCGCCAAAAGATATTGTTTCAACTGGTGTTATTCCTGTTTTTTCTAAAGATGTGAAAAATTTTTCAGGGCGACCGATGCCCGCAAATGCGACAACGGGTCTATTGAAAAATATATTGGCGGGTTTTTCCAGCACCAAATCGGCAAAAAATGTTGGCAGATTGTACCGCAAATGCAGTATCGCTTCCAGTGCCGATGCATCATCGCCTATAAACAGCAATGCATCGGCACGCCGCATGGCGCGGTCTAACGGTTCACGCAGAGGGCCTGCGGGCATTACTCGGCCATTGCCTATGCCGTAGTTTCCATCAACCACAACCAGCGAGAGTGTTTTTACCAGTCCTAGATTTTGAAAGCCATCGTCTAAGATCACTAAATCAGCATCGTCGCTGGCAAGGGCGGCTCCTGCGGCTTTGTCTGCGGCAACAATCGTAGGAGCTTTGGTTGCCAATAATAGTGCTTCATCGCCCACATCTTGGGCAGTATGGGCGGAGCGGTTAACAACGGTTGGTTCACGAAGGGTGCCCCCGTATCCACGTGATAAAAAGTGGGCTTTTTTGCCCATTTTGTTGAATATATCCACCAAGGCGAGGCAAGTTGGCGTTTTTCCAGCACCGCCAGCGACCAGATTTCCCACGCATAACACTGGTTTATTGATTTTACGGGGAAAACTTTTCCTTTGTTTGATGCTGGAAGCCCAGGCGTAGAGAGTAGCAAAGGGAGTAAGTAACCGGGCAATAGCATTATCATGCCGCCAGAAAGGGGGAGCGTTTAGTGCCAAGCTATGTTTCCTAAGATGTTCAAGGTAGCCATGGTTCCCCCTTTGAGTTTTTGGCTAGCATTGAGAGCGTTACGACGACGGGTGTTGCGCACGTGCGCATCGTTCCAATAATAGCTAATTCGTTTTGCCAAGAGTGAGGCATCGGCGTCAACTGTTTCGAGGGCATCCTGATTACATAGATAAGCTGCTAAGTCTTTGAAGTTAAAAGTATGTTGTCCAGATAAGACAACGCACCCTAATTGTGCCGGTTCTAAAAGATTTTGTCCGCCATGAGCGATGAAGGAGCCGCCCATGAAGACCACAGACGCAAGATGATAAAAAAGCCCAGTTTCTCCCAAGGTATCGGCAATATAAACCGCGCTTTCAGGAGTGGGCAACTCGCCAAGGCTGCGTTGCACGGGATGCCAAGATGATGTGCAAAGAGCCTTGATCGCCGCGCCACGGTGGGGGTGCCGTGGCAAGAGAATTAGTAGAGCATCGGGGTAGTGGCGGCGAAGTTCAGCGTGCGCTTTGAGGCAAATTTCTTCTTCGCCGGGGTGGGTACTGGAGGCTAGCCAGAGTGGGCGGTTACCGCATGCTGCTCGTAAGACCCTGAGTTGTTCGACATCGGCGGTCGGAGGTGGCGCATCGTATTTGAGGTTACCGCACACTTCTACCCATGGTGCGCCGCAAGCAAGAAAAGCCGCACCATCAGCGGCACTTTGGGCGGCTACGGCGGTCAGTTGGCTAAAAATCTGCCGGGTCAGTGTGGGCCAGCGGTTCCATCGTCTTGCCGATCGGGGTGACATGCGGGCGTTGACGAGAACGATGGGGATGCAGCGTGAGGTGCAGGCGGCGAGAATGCCTGGCCAGATTTCTGATTCGATGAGAATAAGCCCTTTTGGTTGCCAGTGATATAAAAATCGTTTTATCCATAATGGGTTATCAAGAGGTGCATATTGGTGCTGAGTACGGGGAGGGAGGTTGGCCTGCACCAATTGTGCCGCCGTACGGGTGCCAGTGGTTAGGACGGCATGAGCGTAGGGACGTTGTTCTAAAAACTGTTTTATGAGGGGAAGGGCGGCCTTGCTTTCGCCAACGCTGGCGGCGTGAAACCAAAATAAATCGCCAGACGGACGGGGTAGAGTAGAGCGACCAGTTTTTTCCCGCCAGCGTAGGGGGTCTTCCTTGCCTTGACGCACACGAAGCCGCAAAAGACCCTGCAGAAGCGGCGTTGCTAGGACGCATAAAGTTTTATACAGGTATTGCATCAAGCGGGTTCCGTGGGAGCGTGACCGAGGGCGGTATCAAGGCTAGCGGCGAGGGCATTCATCCGTGCTTCAAAAACTTCGCGCAGATGTTCCAACGTTGTTGCATCGGCATCGGCTGGTACAAGCAGTGGTTCACCCCAAGCAGTGATACCTTTGCCAAACGGTAAACAGACTTGGAATTTATCCCAAGTATTTAAAACAAAGCGATTTCTTGTTCCTGCGGCTACAGGGTATAGGGGGGCGGAACTTTTTTGGGCTAATAATAGCGGGCCGAGAGGACAGCGTTGCCTAGGACCGTGAGGGCCGTCGGGGGTGAAGCCAACGGTTGCCCCGCTTCGCAGGGCTTGAAGCATTCGTAAAAATGCTACGGCTGCTCCGCTACTGCGTTTGCGTCCGGCTTTTCCCCGGGTGCCAATAATTGCGCCTAGGCCAAAGGAGGCGATGACCCGTTGTGCTAGGCGGGCATCGCGATGGGGGGAAGAAAGCATAGCAAATGGCATGGGGTGCATTTCTGCCCACATATAGCTCATGAGCAAGAGGCGTTGATGCCAGAAACAAACAATAACAGGCTTGCCTTCGGCGCGGACTTTCGCAGAGGCTTCGCTGCCCCAGTGACTCCATTGAGTAGTGCGATAAACAAGGCGTAAATACAGTGTAGCAAGCCCTGATAACAGGCGGCTATTCACCAGATATTTAATGCAGTGTTGCAGCATCATTGGGAGTCCTGAGCGGCGGCGAGCAGGCGGCGTACGGTGGTATTGTTGGCGGCCATGATGTCAAAGCTGCCTTGGCCGGTGACAGTGCCGTCTTCGAGGGCGAGGATGCTTGTGCATTGGCGGACGGTGCTGAGGCGGTGGGCGATAAGAACGATGGTTTTTTGGCCGGCCAAGCCCCGCAGGGCTTCGGTCACGGCGGCTTCAGTGGCGGTATCCAAGGCAGCGGTGGCCTCATCGAGGAGCAAAACCTGCGGTTTGCGGTACAAGGCTCGAGCAATGCCTAGGCGTTGTCGTTGGCCGCCGGACAGGCGCACACCGCGTTCACCTACCGGGGTATCAAAACCTTGGGGCATAGCCGTGCGGATAAAGTGTTCCATTTGTGCTAGGCGAGCGGCAGCATGAACGGCCTCTTCATCAATGTTGTTATCGGCAACACCAAAGGCAATATTGCGGCGTATGCTGTCTTCGGTCAGGTAGAGGTGCTGGGGGACATAGCCTAAACTGGCTTGCCAAGCAGGGAGACGATCGGCTGTAAGGGGGGTGCCGTCGATGAGAATAGTGCCGCTGCTGGGCTGTAACAAGCCAAGCAGTAGTTCCATGAGGGTCGTTTTTCCTGCCCCGGTGGGGCCGACAACGCCTAAAGATTCGTTGCGGTGAAGGCGAAAGCTCACGCCGTGTAAGGAGGGACGGCCACTACCCGGGTAGGCGTAGCTTACCTTATCAAAAATAATATCTTGTCGTAGGCCAAGAGGTGTTACGGATTGCGGGTTGGCTGGCAAGGGCGGACGCTGAGCCAGATCGTCGGCTATTTCACCCAGTAAGGGCAGGGAGGAACGCAAATGGTAGGCTGCTTGGCTGAGACGACCCAAGGAGGGCATTAGGCGAAAGCTGGCTGCAGCATAAACCGCAGCGACAGACAATACCGCATCGGCGGGGGTGTGGCGAGATAATAAGACACCCAATAAACCAAGAAAACTTGCCACAAGGCCAAATTCAAAAACAAAACGGGGGACTTCCCGCCATGTGACGAGAGCAACATGTGCATCCACAGCGCGACCAATATGTTGTTGATACCGATGATAAAATACGGAACCTGAGTGATTAAGCAATACTTCACGTGCACCTTGCAGGACGGTTTGGACAGTGGTGGCTGCGGCGTGTTCGGCGGCTAGCTTGATGCGCGCTAGACGATCGTTGCTGGATCGTAGGCCAAAGGCCATGAGTAGGCTGAGACCCCCTAAAATAGCTGTAAGCCATAAAGTTAGAAATGGGTTCAACATTATCAAAAAACCAAAGATAAATAAGACGACCAATGTTTCCGCGCAGACCATTGCCAGCTCCACAAAAACATACACGGCGAGTTGGTAGGTATGCCCGGTGACCCTAGTGGCGAGGACGGTGCTGTGTTGTCCTAGGAAAAAAGTCCATGGTTTTGCAAGATAACCGGCGAGCAGTCGTTCACCAAAAACGGCATTTTGGCGTAATGATGCTCTAGCTCGTACCCAGCTTAATAGAATACTTAGCCCGGTTTTTAGAGCATACAATATAATCACAATACTGCCGATCCAGAAGGGGGTTGCGGCATCGGGGTTAACACCAACAGTAGTTAACCCTTGACCTATGAGGCCGGCGGTCTGGCCATCGGGTTTGAGGAGGCTAAGCACCAAGGCGAATACAGCTCCGAGGCTTATAACTTCCAGAAGTGCTGCAAAAAAGGCGGCAATAAAAACAATTATAAATGCACGTTTTTGTTGGCGATCCAGAATGCGTCGCAATGTAGATAACAGGGGCGGCATCGTGCTCACTCGGTGAGGAGGGGGATGGCTAAGGGCGGGCTGGCAATAAGCTTGGCATTGATGATAGCTGCCAGAGCTTTGTCCACGGCACTTTCGGGTATGGTATGGGTGGTAAGCAGCAACGGGACGGTGGCAGCATCGTCGTTGCTGCGTTGCTGGAGTGTTTTGATGGAAATGCTGTTTTCCGCTAGAATACTGGCCACAGCGGCAACAATACCCGGCTTTTCGGCTACGGACAGGCGCAGGTAAAACTCACTGTGAAAATCTGGGGATTGGGAAGATGGGTGCAGGAGGCTTGTTTTAATGCCAAAAGGCGAGGCACTGCGGCCACTGGCAATATCCACGATGTCGGCAAGAACGGCGGAGGCGGTGGGCATGCCCCCGGCGCCGCGTCCTTGAATCATGATCTGCCCAACCGCATCACCTTCCAATACTACGGCGTTAAAAACATCCTCTACATGGCCAATGGCTAAGGATAAGGGTACAAAAAAGGGGCTTACTCGTTGCAGAATGGTGCCATTTCGGTGTTCGGCGTAGCCAAGAAGTTTTACCGCATACCCCAGTTCGGCGGCGTAGTGGTGATCTATCGGTTCAAGTGCTCTGATACCTGAAATGCGGACATGTTCAAAAGAGATACGGCTAGAAAAAGCTAGGCTAGCTAAGATGCTGAGTTTATGCCCAGTATCTAGACCATCCACATCGGCCGCTGGATCGGCCTCTGCATAACCTAGATGTTGCGCTTCTTTGAGAATATCAGCAAACGATAGCCCTGTTTTTTGGCTTTTAGTGAGGATATAATTACAGGTGCCGTTGAGAATGCCAAAAATTCGGAAGATGGTGTTGGCCACCGCACCCTCGCGCAGGGCTTTAAGTATGGGTACGCCGCCAGCAACGGCGGCTTCAAAAGTAAGATTAACTTTATTATTTTCGGCAAGCACGGCTAAATCATGCCCGTGATGAGCGAGAAGGGCTTTATTGGCGGTGATGACGTGCTTGCCGGCTTTGAGCGAGGTTTCTACGAGACTCTTCGCGGTGCCTTCTGCACCGCCGATGACCTCTACCACTGCATCCACATCGGGTAAGGAAGCCAAGTCTAGAGGGTTGGTGAGTACGTGAATGTTTTGCAAGGATAAATCTTTGAGCTTCTCGGGACTGCGGGTGGCAATGGCAGTGATTACTAAAGGCCGTCCAGCTCGTTGGGCAAGGGTATCACCTCGTTCCAGCAGTAGGCGCACCACCGCGCCGCCGACAGTACCAGCTCCGGCAATGCCGAGTCGAAAAGGGACGAGATTGCTCATGATAAAGCTGCCTCGGTGGCCAAGGCTTCGGGATCATGGCGGAGGAATTCTTTGATATTGCGAGCAGCTTGGCGGATACGTTGGGTGTTTTCCACTAGGGCGATACGCACATGGCCATCACCATATTCGCCAAAGCCGATGCCGGGGGCAACAGCTACGTCGGCATGACGGAGCAAGGATTTTGAAAAAGCCAGCGAACCAAGGGATCGAAAGGGCGCAGGAATCGGTGCCCATATGAACATGGACGCATCGGGGAGGGGGACATCCCACCCCGCCGTTCGAAGCCCCTGCACCAAGGCATCGCGACGTTCTTTGTAAAGTGCCCGCATTTCGTCCACGTAGCCCTGTGGACCGTTCAGTGCGGCAGCGGCAGCAACTTGTACAGGGGTAAAGCCGCCGTAATCAACGTAGGACTTTATTTTGGTTAGGGCTCCTACGAGTGTTGAACTGCCAACCGCAAAGCCAACACGCCAGCCGGGCATTGAGTAGGTTTTGCTAAGCGTGGTAAATTCAATAGCGATCTCCCGGCTTCCCGGCACTTCAAGAAGAGAGCGTGGTTTTCGATGTTGATCAAAGTATATTTCAGCATAAGCAAGATCCGATAAAATAAAAAGGTTGTGATATTTACAAATTTTAACTATTTCTTCGTAAAAGTCAAGAGAAACTATTTGTGCGGTTGGATTGCTTGGGTAGCTAATAACTAATAGCGTGGGCTTTGGAACTGAATGGCGGATGGCGCGCTTGATTTGCTCAATTAATCGTACGGTAAAATCTTCTTCAAAATCAACTGGAAGATGACGTATGGAGCCACCAGCCAGCATAAACCCAAAGCTGTGGATGGGGTAGCAGGGGTTGGGAGCCAAGATCACATCCCCGGGGCTGGTGATGGCTTGGGCGAGGTTCACGAGACCCTCTTTGCTTCCCAAAGTGGCGACAATTTCTTTGTCGGGATCGAGATCGACGTTAAAGCGCCGCTGGTAATAGGCCGCCTGAGCCTTGCGCAGGCCATGGATGCCGCGGGAGACGGAATAACGGTGAGTGCGGGCATCGCCCACTGTTTCAATGAGTTTTTGCACCACATGGGGCGGTGAGGCGGAATCGGGATTGCCCATGCCGAAGTCAATCACGTCGCGCCCGGCTTGGCGGGAGGCTAGCTTGAGGCGGTTTACCTCTGCAAAAACATAGGGCGGCAGGCGGGAAATACGGTGAAAATCGGTCTGCATAGTGGAGGCAGATTTGAGGGGCGCATGGCGAAGGGCAACCGGGGAGAAAAAAAGGGGGGGTGAAAAATGTTAAGTCCCACGATCTTATGGCATGGAATTGATCCTAGGATTTTGGAAAAAGTGGTGCGGGAGCATTTGCCGGTGCTGCGGGCGGCGGTGGAGAAAATGCTGAAGGATTGATGGGCGGCGAAAAAACCAAACCCCCAAGAGACCTTTTAGGGTCGCTCTCAGGGGGTGTTGCGCTTCGAATTAGACACCGCCCTGAAGGAATATAATTTTTTAATAAAAAGCGATGCAGATCACAGTACAGTCCAGTCCAGTAGAGTGGTGGATACTATCCTTTACTCACAAAATTATGAGTTCTAAATTTTTAAAAGTGTTCCTCTGGAATGCTTTTCTGTTCCTTGTTTTGAATACCATCATATCGCTTGTCTCTGCGATCAACGCTGGACATAGCGATATGACCACAACTATGTTCATGAAACCAGCCTTTTTAGCCCTCCTTCAGGGGCTTATCATCCCGGTAATCCTCCCGGAGATGAAAAACGAAAAAAACAATCCACTAACTGGCAAGTGCCAGTACTATATGGTGGATTGTTTGACCCTGTCTTTTTGGTGGGAAGTTTTCTTTTTTCCCCGCTAGACTGGGATCAGAGAATGATCTTTCTAGCAATCGCCTTAGTGGCTTCCTTATGGAGCCAACGCTTTTGGGGGATTTAATTTCGAGGGAGGGTGTCACAACGCCCTCTTTTCTTTTTACCCCTCTACGCTATAACCACCCCCATGACCGGGGTCGTGGCCGCCATTGGGAATTTTGACGGGTTGCACTGCGGCCATCGCCAGATTTTAGAGGCAACCCGCCGCGAGGCTGTCCGTCTAGGGGGCAAGCCCGCCGTCATCACCTTTAACCCGCACCCTCGGCGGTTTTTATGCCCCGATTGCGCCCCATTTCAACTTTTTGATGAAATTGATAAACGATTGTTCCTCAAAGAAGAAGGCATTGAAACCATCATTGTTCTGCCCTTCGGCAAGGCATTGGCCAGCCTCACTCCTGAGCAGTTTGTTGATCAGATACTCATCAATGCCGCCAAGGCCAAAGGCGTGGTGGTAGGTTCAGACTTTGTCTTCGGGGCTGGGCGTAAGGGTCAGGTCGAGCACCTCAAAGAATTTGGTGCAGAAAAAGGTTTTGCCGTCACTATCTTGCCAGATTACCATGCCCCTTCGGGCGTGCGCGCGGGCAGCTCCGCCGTTCGGGTTGCTCTCAAGAAAGGCGACGTGACCACCGCTGCCCAGATTCTCGGTCGTCCATGGCGTATCAGCGGCATTGTGCAACACGGGGCAAAGAAGGGGCAGGCCATAGGTTTTCCTACCCTGAATATTCCTCTCAATGATTATCTTCGCCCTCATTTTGGCGTTTATGCCGTGCGGGTGCATATGCTAGGTGGGAGCTTTCACGGGATTGCCAACATCGGCGTGCGCCCCACGGTCATGCACGGCGGCGAAGCGTTGCTTGAAGCACATATTTTTGATTATAAAGGCGATCTTTACGGCGCACGAGTGTCTGTTGATATCCTACATTCTGTGCGGGATGAACGCCGCTTTGTTGATATAACCGCTTTGAAGGCACAGATTGCTGCCGATGTTGCTTTTGCCCGTGGATTGCTTAAGGATGCCCCTTTGCCTGAGGCTATCACCGAATGACTCAAGATTACCGCGTTTTCCTGCCAAAAACCGATTTTCCCATGCGCGGCGATATGCCTAAGCGTGAGCCGGAAATCGCTAAAAAATGGCAAGACCTAAGCGATAAAGACCCAGATTTTATCCTTCATGACGGGCCTCCCTACGCCAATGGAGCCATTCACATTGGCCATGCCCTGAATAAAATTCTCAAAGACGTTATCAACCGTACCCAGCGGATGCTGGGCAGGCGCGTGGCCTATATCCCCGGCTGGGACTGTCATGGCCTGCCCATTGAATGGAAAATTGAGGAAGAATACCGCAAGGCCAAAAAGGCTAAAACCGATGATGTGCTGGCTTTTCGCGGCGAGTGCCGCCGCTACGCCGCCGATTGGATTGAAAAACAGAAAAAAGATTTTCAACGCCTGGGCATTGATGCCGCCTGGAATCAGTCTTATGTCACTTTGGATAAAGATATTGAGGCGCAGATTGCCGCCGAAATCCTCACGGTCTACGAAAAAGGCTTGCTGTACCGGGGGTTTCGCCCTGTCTTGTGGTCGGTGATTGAACAAACCGCCTTGGCCGAGGCCGAGGTTGAATACCATCCCCACACCTCCACCGCTGTGTATGTCGCCTTTCCGATAACGCACAGCCCGTTGCCAGCGCTGTCCGATGCTCATGTTGTCATCTGGACCACCACGCCGTGGACTCTGCCCGCCAACGCCGCCCTCGCCGCCAACCCGGAACTGGAGTATGTGCTGGTGGAAGCGGAAGGTCGTCGCCTAGTGCTGGCCGAGGCACTGGCGGAAAAAATCTTGGCCGTTCTGGGCCTGCAAGGAACACTTAAAGAACGCTTTACCGGCACGGCCTTGGCGGGTCTTGTGGCCGCCCATCCCCTAGCGGTGCAGGGATACACAGGGCCACGGCCATTGATCCTCGCCGATTTTGTCACCGCCGATACCGGCACCGGCTTTGTCCATATTGCCCCGGCCCACGGCGAAGACGATTTTGCCTGCTTTCCGAAAGGGCAGGATTTTCCTCAAGTTGTGCGGGGCGACGGGACGTATACCGCCACCACGCCCCTGTTTGCCGGCCAGCATATTTTTAAAGCCAAGACAGCCATCTTGGAGGCTCTTAGTGCCGCTGGTGCTCTTCTCCATGCCGCCGATTTTGAACATTCCTACCCCCATTCGTGGCGATCCAAAGCGCCGCTGATTTACCTCGCCACGCCGCAGTGGTTCATCAATCTTAACAGCGGTGTTAGACAGGCGGCACTGGATGCCTGTGAGCACGTTAAGTTTTTTCCTGAAGAAGGCAAAAAACGCCTCACCTCCACCATTGCCGCCCGGCCAGACTGGTGCGTCTCCCGCCAGCGGGCTTGGGGCGTGCCTATCCCTTTGTTTGTACACCGGGATACGGGAGAATCTCTGTCCATCACGGAGGCGTTGAAAAAACGGATTCTGGATTCTTTTCACGAAGAAGGTGCCGATGCTTGGTGGATAAAAGATGTCCATTTCTACCTGAACGGGATCGTGGCTGATCCTAGCCAGTATCAAAAAGTCACCGATATTCTCGATGTCTGGTTCGACAGCGGCGCCAGCCACAGTTATGTGTTCCCCGATAAAGAGGCTAAAGACTACCCCGTTGCCGATCTCTACCTGGAAGGCTCGGATCAGCATCGCGGCTGGTTCCAAGCCTCCCTCTTGGAGGCCGTTGCCACGAGGGGCGCAGCCCCTTTCAAACAAGTCCTCACCCACGGTTTTGTCCTTGATGAAGCCGGGCGGAAGATGTCCAAGTCTCTGGGCAACGTCGTCTCCCCCCAAGAAGTCGTGGATAAATACGGCGCGGATGTCCTGCGCTTATGGGTCATCACCCAAGACTATGAAAACGATCTGCGCATCGGCAAGGGCATCTTAGAGCAAACCGCCGAAAAATACCGCCAGTTCCGCAACACCCTACGCTACCTTTTAGGTGCCACGGCGGGGTACGATGCGGAGAAAGAGGCGATAAGACCAGAAGAAGAGGAACAGATTCCGGATTTGGAAAAAGAAATTTACGCTCAGCTTAGCGAGCTAAACGATGCTGCAAAAGAACTTGGCAGGAATTACGCTTTTCGCCGCTTTTATACTACCCTGCATGATTTCTGTGTTGATGTTCTATCTGCTTTTTATCTCGATATTCGTAAAGATGCCCTATATTGTGATGCGCCAGACTCGCTGCGCCGCCGGGCGTGCAGAAAATTATTAATAGATATTCTTGATTGCCTGAATGCTTGGCTTGCCCCAGTGTTACCCTTTACTGCAGAGGAAGTGTGGGCAGCGCGGGGGAAAGACGGGTCTGTCCATCAGCAAAAATTCCCAAAAATAGAAATAGGCAGTTTTTCCCAAGGACCCGATGGAAATAATATACCCTTTGGAATTGACATAAAGAGCAATTTTCTTCGCCCCTTTGGCCGAGACGGTAAGTTTCGCGCTGTCCGTCGCGTTGTTCTTGGGGCTTTAGAAAAAGCCCGCGCCGCCAAAGAAATAGGTTCCAGTCTACAGGCGGCAGTGACCCTGTATTTACCAGCCCCTAATAATGTTAAAAAAAACAGCAATCTATTGCGTGTGAATGAGCAAGATCTACCCGATCCTGCTTCTAAAAAAATTGACTGGGCCGAGATATGCATCGTCTCCCATGTCGTCATGAAAACAGACACCCCGCCCGCTGCCGCTTTTCGCCTAGCGGATGTACCCGACGTGGCCGTGGTTGTCAGCCGGGCTGAGGGGGAGAAATGCCCCCGCTGCTGGCAAGTCGGGGCCGCTGGCATGGGCACCAACGCCAACCACCCTGAACTTTGTGGCCGCTGCGCCGAGGCTGAAGATCATGCTTAAACGCCGCATCCTTGCTACTGGCTTCATCACCGCTCTGTTCATTCTCATAGCAGATCAAGTTAGCAAAGCCCTGCTCCTGCCTTTATTAACCGAACCGTGGCGGCAAATCCCCGTCACATCTTTTTTCAACCTCACCCCGGTGTGGAACCACGGGGTCAGTTTTGGCTTATTCAAGGCCGACAGCACCGCCCATGTCTGGGCTTTGATTGGAGTAGCGTTAGCATTGGTCAGCCTAGTGACTTGGTGGTTGTTCAAATCCCCCGATCGCTTGCACGCCCTTTGCTATGGGGCTATTATCGGCGGCGCACTGGGCAACATTATCGATCGCCTACGATTTGGTGCCGTCTTTGATTTTTTAGATTTTTACTTGGCAACTTGGCATTATCCGGCTTTTAATATTGCTGACAGTGCCATTGTCTGCGGCGTTTGCGGGTTGTTGGTCTTGACGCTGCGCGGGCCATCTGGTCATAAGAAGTAAGGGAGAATAGTATGCGGCGGTTAATCGTTTCAGGAATGGTGCTGGCACTGGCCGGGTGCGGCGGTGGCGATGTCCGCCAAGCCTTGGGCATCGATCGCACCGCCCCCGATGAATTTCAAGTTGTGACCCGTGCGCCCCTCAGCGTCCCGCCCACCTATGATCTGCGTCCACCACGCCCCGGCGCATTGCGCCCACAGGAATCTACCACCCGCAGCATGGCCGAGGCCGCCGTTATGGGCGACACCAATGCTTCCCCCATTCCCCCCGGTGCTAGCGGCTCTCTGGCCGAAAATATTCTCCTGCAACAGGCCAAGGCCACAGGAGCAACCCCGAACATTCGCGCCCAACTCGATGCGGAAAATGAAGCT
Organism: Holosporales bacterium; assembly: GCA_046338525.1. Taxonomy (GTDB): domain Bacteria; phylum Pseudomonadota; class Alphaproteobacteria; order JAJTHO01; family JAJTHO01; genus JBKCUA01. The sequence continues at coordinate 12,209 of JBKDWF010000016.1, read as the reverse complement.
CGTCGCAAAGCCGCCGAACTTCCCATTGATGCCGTTTTGCCGCCTTCGGACAAAACCAATGATCGCCTTGTTGATCCCGATGCCGAAGCCAAGCGTGTCCGTACCGCCAAGGATAAGAAACAACCGGTTACCGGCGCAGGTACAGCCACCGCAGAACCGGAAAAACCCAACCTATGGCAGCGTATCGGTGATATTTTTTAGATCATGCCGACAATTACCTGCACCCGGAATTAATATATTGAGCAATGTCCGGCATTCTTTATCGGATAAGGCGTAGCCGCCACCCGGCCGGGGGCGTAGGCTATCCTTGGGGGCAAGACGGGCAATGTGGCGTTGCAGTTGCAGAGCAGAGGTGGCGCTTAGCCCGGCTTTCCAGCAGAGGGCAGTGATAGTTTTGGCTTGACCGCTAATGAGCAGGCGTTCAATGCTGGAGGGAGTGATGTGAGTGCGGTCGCTAAGGACTTGGATGATAGTGGTTTTATCTCGCGCGATGATGGCTCTGAGGATGGCTTCTTCGCTTAGGCCTAGAGGCGGCTTGGCAGTGCGTGGGCGAGCGTCCCTAGCGTTGACCATGCCGGGATTTTTGGCGGCGATGACTTCAAAATCGGCATCAATAAGGACGGGGGAGCGCTGGATAATCGGGCGTGCCACCTCCTTGTCGGGGTCTAGGGCTAGGTTTAAGGCGATGTCGCGTGGGGTGTTGGGGCTATCGGCTAGGGATGCAGCGAGGCGGATACGCAGTCGGCGCAGTGGTTCTTTAACAAAAATGCGGAGCAGTTCGGTGATCAGGCTGGGCACAGGGGTATGGGCGGGGATGCTCTCAAACTGGCTTAGCGTTTTGTCTATAATGGCCTCTCGGGTTTGATCGTCGCTGTCACTGGCCAACAGCACGTCGGCATGGTGTGGCGCAGTGGCATTGTGGGCCACTGCCCGGCGCACAGCGGTGCTGGGGTCTTTGGCCAAGAGGTAGAGAATCTCCGGTGGTGCTCCGGCTGCACTGGCGGCGCGCAGACGTTCATCTGCCAGTGCTGAGAACGCTAGTTGCCTAGCCTCGGCGTAGGCATGAGCGGCATCTGGTTTTGACTTGGCACCCATAGACTGCTAGCCAGTATGCCTTCATAGGTTTAATAAATGACAAACTCTCTGACTGGTGCTTTAGTTTTTGATCTGGATAACACATTGTATCCGGCTAATTGTGCGTTTTTTGCCGCAGTAGAAGAGCGGATGACAGGCTACGTTCAGGCTTTGTTGAAATTAGAACGCGCAGCAGCGTTCGCCTTACAAAAACAATATTTTTTGGATTACGGCACGACCCTTATCGGCTTAATGCGCCATCACCGGGTAGACCCCCACCACTTCATGGATTATGTCCATGACGTTGATACGGGCAGTATCCCGGAAAACCCTAGGTTACGCCGGTATTTGGCTGCGTTTGAGGGGCCGCGGGTGGTGTTTACCAATGGCTCACGGCGGCATGCGGAAAATATTTTGGCGGTGCTCGGTCTTACCGATCATATAGACGCGATTTTTGATATTCATCAGGCGGATTATCGTCCCAAGCCAGATATACAGACCTATCACGCGATGCTGGTCGCTTGCGGGGTTAACCCTACCCAGGCGGTGATGTTTGAGGACTTGCCGCAAAACCTCGCCCCAGCCCATGCCTTGGGGATGGAAACGGTGCTGATTACCCCTGATGGGCAGGGCGACGATATGATCCAGAGAGACTATATCCACCACGTGGCGGCCTGCCCTGGTGTGTGGTTGGAAGCATATATGGATTCACTAGTGTCCCAACGTTTAGAGAAGTAAATTAAGTTGGTTATCGTTTTTTGGTGTGATGTTTTGGGGAGATGTTTTGTTAAAGAGGCGACTCTATCTTATAGTACTCAATATACCGCTCGCACATCAAAACTTCCCCCCTCAATCTTGCTAGCGGTACAGCCCGCGCGGCGCTTGAGCAAAGCCCTTGCACATTCTTCATGTGCAAGGAGTATAGAGTGTAAATTAGCATGAGCACCCAGGGTCATTACTGCAACGTACTGGACAATTGTGCCGCCGCTAGGCGAAGTTCATACAAAAGACCTTCCACTCGACCACCGCTACGCTGAATTGTCGCGCCATATTGATTGCGCAGCACCGCAACCATGCTAAAACCCTCAATTTCCATATCTAAAATACGTAATCCTGCCCGATCCCGCGCCACACGCCAACCCACTTGGACGATTCGCCCTGTCACCGGGTTTGTCACCACCGACAGTACTCGTACCTGATCTTGAGCCAATGGCAACGATCCAATCACCTGTAAGGTATGCCCCCGGTAGCGCCGCAACCGTTCACGATAATTAAGCATATTGGCGTACTCAAAGAGGCGCACGAATTCTTGTTGCTGTTGGTACGTAGCAACAGGCCAGTACCGACCCAACACCAGGGGGGCAATTCGTTCGGCATCAAAATGACCACGGTAAAGCTGCTGAAAGCGTTTAAGTCGCTGTTCTTCCGAAATTTTTTGATCCGTTAATTCCCGAATGGCCATCTCAGCAAGTGAAGCAATAAAAGCTTCGGCCTGCTTGGGAAAAGAGACTATTTGAGTGGGAGTAGGCGAAGTCTTGGACTGAACTCGGGTAAACTGGGTCTGTGTAGGTTGATTCCCCCATGCAGGCACACCCAAGAGGCATAGGACAAACCAGACAACAATCTTACTGTTTCGTAGCATCTCCGTTAATCTTATGGCGCATCTCCTCCAGCAATGGCGCAACCTTTCCTCCATTGCGCTCAATCACCGCAGCATACTCCGACCGCAAGGTCAAGACCATACTTATTCCTTCCACCCCAACATCCACAATTCGAAATACCTCATCGGCACCCTTTTGCACGCGCCATTCCAAGGCCACGACCTCACTAGAAACAGGATCGATAACACGGCTGTCTACAAGGACATACTGCCCCGTTCCATCGAGGCGGGAACCAACAACCTGCAATTTCTGGCCGCGATAATTTCTTAATTTATTTCGGTATAGTCGCATATTAGACTCCCGAAAAAGCTCAATAAAATCTTTTTGTTCTGCTGGAGTCGCTATATTCCAATACCGAGCCAGCACGAGACGGGGAATACGCTGGCTATCAAAATTTTCTGTGTAAGCTTTGGCAAAGGTATCAAGCCGAGCTTGCTCGGCTACCCCGGGATCGTTCAGATTGTTAATAACCCTATTGGCAAGATTGGCAATAAAAGCCTCAGCAGCCGCCCGGCGCTGAGTATCATCGGGCATCTCTTGAGCAGTCGCCGAAAAAGATAAAAGAAATAATCCTAAACAGAAAAAAATAATCCGACGCATCACTTAAAAGCCCTCAAACGCCGCATCGTCGCTTCGGGTGGCGGCATCTCCCGGTTTTCGATTTTCGATGAGATAAAGACGATTCTGGTGGTACAAGCTTCGAATTGACGCATAATAATCCAAGCTATCGCGACGTAGATCATTAATAACTTCAAACCGTTCTTCTCGTGTTGCCACCGCATCAACAGGGTACTGTCCATAGGCAACAACGTCATACATCGATTTTTTATCAAAACGGTTAGCAACTAACCGCACAGGATCCATCACCCAATCAACCACGCGCCCACCGGTATCACGAATATTGGACGGCCCTAAAAATGGCAACATTACATAAGACCCCTCGCCGGCACCCCACACAGCCAAGGTTTGGCCAAAATCTTCCGCCCGCCACGCCACCCCCTCATCACCGGCGACATCAAATAGTCCCAGTACACCGAACGTGGTGTTAATCGCAAAGCGAGTCAGCGCATCCCCCGCCGCTTTGATTTCTCCTTGCAGCATCGCGTTCACAAATACTTGCGGCTCACTCAAATTGGTCAACACGCCGCGCACGCTATGACGAATGGGCGGGGTTGTTATATATCGGTACCCTTTGGCCGTCGGTTCTAACACATATTCATCAAGACCGAGGTTGAAAGAGAAAATACCGCGGTTCACCGACTCCCACGGGTCTTGCACTACACGAGCATCCAACACTGGAGGTGTTGGACTGATCAACAGTGGCGTCGCCGCAGAATAAGATGGTTTCTGGGCTGCAACGGCAACCGAAGCCCCTAAAGTGCACCCCAAGATTAATGCAATAAATAATCGCATGGCTACCGCTTTCTATCAGGTAAAATATATCTGGCAATGAAAAAACATTTTTAAATGTTATGGGGTTAAAAAGCTATTAAAATTAGCCCACGTAAGGCTGCCTCTTGACGATTTCATTGAGCAGAGTGGTTGCCCGCCCTGCCAGATACGCGCTGTCTTTTTTTTCCAACTGCTCCGGGGCAAAGTGACGGCAGAAAGCAGTGACCACCTTATTAGGATCAGCGGCTGGATCGTAGCCTATGGCGTGCAGCAGGCTAATCAAAACATCGGGATCGCTTAGTAAAGTACTATCTTCTGGCCAAAGGCCAACCCCATGTTCCGCCAGATACTTCCACGGAAACAGCTCCCCGGGGTCTTGCTTGCGGGCGGGGGCGAGATCGCTGTGGGCGATAATATTTTCCGGTGCAATGGTGTGGCGTTGGGTGATATCCTGAAGAAGCTCTAACAAGGCTTCAATCTGTTCGGCGGGGAAAGGGCGATAGCCCCATTGGTGGCCGGGGTTGACCAGTTCGATGCCGATGCTGGCGCTGTTGATGTCGGTAACGCCGCGCCAGAAGCCAACCCCGGCGTGCCAAGCCCGGCGATCTTCCTCCACCAGCGTGTGAATGCTTCCGTCTTCATCAATGAGGTAATGAGCACTCACCTTGGCGGCGGGATCGCAAAGGCGGGCAAGGGCTTTCGCGCCGCTGGGCATTCCGGTATAGTGCAGCACCAGCATAAAAATGGGTAAGCGTCGCTCATCAGCGTTGGGAGAGGGGGATTGGTGAATAATGCGCCGCATCGTCGCAGGAGTATGAAGCACTGGCCGCGTTGGGGCAAGAGGTTGGGCGTAGCTGCTTTGTTCCTCGTGACTCTCTGGTTGGGTGTGATCTGGGTGTTGCCTTGGCAGGCGGTGGTGACGGGAGAGGTACAGCGTCTGGTGGCCGGAATGCCCCTGCAGATTGATATTGATGGAGAGCCGCGCCTGCGTCCTAGGCTAACGGGGGTATTGGTGCTGTTTGATGTTGTGCGGGTGCAGCCCGCCGGAATGAACGCTACAGTGACGGCACATCGACCTGAGGTATTTTTGACGTGGTGGCGGTTGCTGCGTCGGGGGGAGGCGGGAATCGAGGGCGGGATTCCGCGGGTGGATATCAAGGTGGGCAACAGCCTTACCGTTATAGAGGATATGACTGTTACCTTGGGGCGGCCTATGGTGGATCAGTTGACGGCAGTAGGGGTATACCGTTGGTCAAAACGCATGTATCGTTACGATGTTGCACTGAAGTTTTTTTCTGAGCACCATGCGATGCAATTTTCAGCAGTAGCTTCTTCTTTTGCTAGTCGTGCGGTGGAGGTGCGGCTGGTGGGTGCTGCATTGTGGCAGGGTGATCTCGTGGTGGTAAAGCTTAGAGATGGAGTATTTCCGGGTGGAACCTTGACGGGGAGCCTGCGTTTGCAGGATCATAACGATATCGTATTAATCGATGGGTTGTTGCAGTATAAAAATGATCAGATGTCTTTAGGAAAAGAAAAGGGATTTTTTGAGTTCCGAGATGTTATGGCCATGGCGGGATTTTTGAGTGGGGCAGCATTATCAGGGCGAGTACGGGTGGGGATGGATGTATCGTTCTTGCAAGCAGCTAATATAGATTTGCACTTACGCCCGGATCAGCCTCTATTGATTCTTGGGCAGGGGCGTACCCCCCAAGGAGAGATAAGCGGGCGGGCAGTGGTGGAGGGAGGTCTGGATCAGTGGCAGATACGAGATGCTTCCATTATTCTAGGTACGGAAGAACTTATTATTAGTGCAGTAAAGCGTGATAAAGGTACAGATATCACGGTGGTGGGACAAGGTTGGAAAACGTGGCCGATCTTAGAGACTGAACCGATTAGCATATTGAAGACGGTACGCGATGCCGAGGCTCCAGTGACGGTGCATTTTCACATGAATAATACTGTATTGGCAGGACGTTCGTTGGCGTTGATACGGGGTATGGCAACGCTGGGGAAAAAGCGGTTCGATGTTGATCCTTTGGTGGTTGTACCTAGGGAGGATGAACAATCCAGATTGCATGGCGCTATCGGTCTTGACGCGGATCGCCTTGTGCCAATGGTGACCGCCCGGATGGAAGGTGATGCAAGTGCGCTCACTGCCTTGGTAGGTAGTTCCCTGCCTCTTGCCTTAGGGCAGGGGGGTGTGCGCGCTGAAATACAAGGTATTTTACCCTATGTGCCTATGACCATGACGTGGACTAATGAAGTTGCTCAAACAATAATAAAAGGCACATTAGAACTGGCGCGCAGTCAGCCTGTTTTTAGCGGAACGTTGACCTCCCAGCGGTCTGCAGCGCCGATATTGAACCTTCAGGGTCCGGTGCAGACGGCGGGTGATGGGGTTCAGGTTGGGCCGTTGCAAGGGACGATGGCTGGGCAGCCGCTGCATCTTGATATCACTGTGCCTTGGACTGTTGAAAAGCCATTAACATTGCATGGTACCGCAGGACGGTTGTCAGTACGAGATGTGGCCGGGTTATTGCCTATTTCTGAGCCGGTTTCGAGAATACAGTGCCCTGCATTGGCTGGAGAGGCGGCAACGACATTGCCCTTGCAAAGCTTGCTGGTGAATAAGCCCTGGCAGGTCTCTTTGCGTCTTGCGGAGATGAGTGGTGTGCGTGTGTGGCGCAATGTTGTTGTTGAGGGGGGAGGGACAGGGCAGGGGATGCAACTTAACGTAAAAGCCAATGCTGATAATGGGGTGGCGGAGGCGGCGGTACGGCTTAATTCTTCAGGACAGGGAGGTATGCCGCAGTTGGCAATGGCGGTGCGTGTGCGGGGGATGCCTGTTGAGGTTGGTGTTGGTCGGGCTAGCGTGACGGGGTCAGCAATCCTTGCCGGGGCGACCGCGTGCTTATCAGATATGCTAGATGTTGGTGTTGGGAAGGTCGCTTTAACTGCTCAAGGCGTCACTGTGCGGGGGTTGGCATTGCAGGGTTTGTTGGGTCTGTTGCGTAATACTCAAGGGGTAGGAGATGGGACGTTGATGTTGGGGGATGCACAACTTTCTGGACGTTTGGCTTCGGGACGATTGGAGGTTGATAGTCTGATAGGGCATTTTACGGGGGGAAGTTTGGTGGCTAGCGGTCAATACCAAGTGCGGGACGGGTTGATGAATGGTCGAGCCGCGTTGCGATTTGCTGCATACCCACAAGCACCGCCGTTGGAGCTTGATTTTGGGGGACACTGGAATGCGCCGCGCATTGGTTTAGCGGACAAGAAATTTGCCATTTTTTTATTGCAAAAAGGTATCTTGGCGCGCGAAAATGCCTTAGGAAGATAAAAATATTTGTTTTTATTGTATTTTTCCAATAAAAAATTCCCTTGAGATGTATATTTTTATGTGATAGATATCACCTATATAAGCATTCATGGAGGAAGCCCACATGGAGAAAAATAATTCTATTGCAAAACAAGTTGATGCAATGCGCTTGATCGAGGGTGAGGGACAAGAGCGGGTGATTGTGGGCGGGGATATTTCGACGGCGCGTTTTTTGCCTGCAAAGCCTGATTTATTGATTACTTTTGCCGATGATGCCTCGGTATTGGTGACGGGGTATTACAGTGGTGAAAGCCCGGTGCTTGTGGATCAGAGTGGTCGTTGTCTTGATCGCAAAGAAGTTGATGTTTTAACTGGTACTTTTGCTCGTGCTATTTTATCGACTCAGCCTGTGTCTCATTTTATAGAAAATGGTGCTAATTCTAGAGTTTTACAGGTTGCTTGGGGTACATCAGCGTATCTTAATCAGAAGCACATTTTACCCGTCGCGGGGAGTACGCAGACACAAGCTTTAGATTTGGCTTTTTTCCTTGAACAGCTCCCTGAGAATTGTTTTATATTGTGTGATGCTTTGGTGCTGCGCTCCGGTGATACGTTTACTTACCGCGATGTGGTGGCGGGAATGGTGAGTGTTCAGCATGATGAGGTAACGGACGGACAAGCTTCGTTGGTTCTTGGTGTGGATGGTCAAAAGGTTGTGATTGATATTGTGGCGATGTCAGGAACAAAGTTAAAGAATGCGCCCAGCAATTGGGCGCAGGCACTCAACTAATTGTAAGTCTCTTGCTTGCGGTGCAGTAATAATAGCGTTATCGAGCGATCGGTAGCATCCTTGCGCATCTTTATAATCATAGTCGGCCCATAACGGCAGGCTGTAAGTTAATAATTTTTGACTATTTTTAATGTTCGTAGTCAGTGTTTTTAAGACAGTCTCTACGTTGACATGGCCGTGATCTTGGTGCCAGCAGTCATAATCCGTGACGCAGGCCATGCTTGCATAAGCAAGTTCTGCTTCCCGGGCAAGTTTGGCTTCGGGCATGTTGGTCATCCCAATGACATCACAGCCCCAAGATTGGTAAAGTTTAGATTCTGCAAGAGAGGAAAATTGTGGCCCTTCCATGGCTAGATAGGTGCCACCAAGATAGGCCTCTAAACCAAGTGCCTTGGCCTGTTCAAATAAAAATCGGCTTAATTCGGTGCAGGTTGGTTCGGCCATAGAGACGTGGGCGACGCAGCCGCTGATAAAAAAAGTGTTGGCACGATTAATGGTACGATCGATGAATTGATCGACAAAAACAAAACTTCCAGGGGCGCGATCTGAACGCAGAGACCCTACCGCGCTAACGGAAATCACATCTGTGACACCCAGTATCTTTAGGGCGGCAATATTGGCGCGGTAATTAATGTCGGAGGGGTTATGGCGATGGCCGCGGCCATGACGGGGGAGAAAAAAAAGTTCTGCTGCACCTAATCGTGCTACGCCAATGGCATCGGAAGGCTCCCCAAACGGAGTCTTGACGTCGCACCATTCCAGCGTTGAGATTCCTTCTAAGGCGTACAGGCCGCTGCCACCGATAATGCCAATTTTTTTGCCCATAACAAGGTATCCTATTGATTAATCTGCTTCGGTTAAGGAGGGTGCGGTGACGGCGTACCCGGCGGCGCGAACGGTTCGAACCAGATCGGGCTCTCCACCCTCGTTCAGGGCGCGGCGGAGACGACGAATGTGCACGTCAATAGTGCGTTCTTCGACATGAATAGTATCGCCCCAAACCCCGCTGAGCACTTCATCGCGGGAGAACACTTTGCCCGGTTGCTGCATTAGAAAGATTAGGATTTTATACTCTGTCGGGGCTAAGTGCACGGTGCGGGTGCCGCGTTGGACGTGGTGGCGAGTGGTATCAATGCTTAAATCACCGCATGTTAGTAATCCAGTACTTGGGATGCCTGTGCCGCTGCGCCGTAGCAGGCCGCGAATCCGGGCAATCAATTCCGCGGGGGAAAAAGGCTTGGTGACATAATCATCTGCGCCGAGGGTAAGACCACGAACGCGGTCGGTTTCCTCCGTGCGGGCCGTGAGCATGATGATCGGCAGGCGTTCGGTCTCGGCAAATCCTCGTAATTGACGGCAGACCTCTAGCCCCGACATAATCGGCAGCATCCAGTCGAGAATCACCATATCGGGTTGCATATCGCGCGCTTTCTTTAATGCCATGGCGCCATCAGCACAGTGTTCAACAACAAAGCCAGCTTGTTCAAGATTATAGCGCAGCAAAGTGGCGATAGCCGCTTCGTCTTCTGCAATAAGCACCAAGGGACGGGTGGTCATGCCGAGGGAAAATGCTTTGTTTTCAGGGTTGCGGCAATATTCGGGCGCCGTGGTTCGCGGGGCAGGTAGCCATGAACAATGAAATGTACAGTTTCAGCAATATTAGTGGCTCGATCGCCGATGCGTTCGATGTTTTTGCCCATGAAGAGAATGTGGACGTAAGAGGCGGCGTTGTTAGGTTCACGTTCCATAGCTTGGATAGTTTGCGTGAAAAGCTCTTCATAAGCCATATCAACGGCATCGTCCCCGGCGCAGGCGGAATCAGCTCGTGCAATACTACGTTCAGCGTAGGATTGTAGAGCCTCTCCTAAGATAGGCATTACCAAATTGCCTAGCCGCAGCAGTGTTGAAGTCAGTTCTACCCGTGGCTGGCTGTTTAGATAGTACGTACGTTTGGCAAAATTGGCGGCGTAGTCGCCAATACGTTCTAAATCCCTAGCAATGCGCATGCTGCCAACAATAAGGCGCAAATCCAAGGCCATAGGCTGGCGCAATGCGAGGATTTGCAGGATTTGATCGTTGACCTCGACTTCTAGAGCATCAACGGCATTGTCAGCCTCATAAGTGGCCGCAGCAAGATCGTTGTCCCGTGTGTGCAAGGAGCGCAGGGCGTGGCTGAGCAATTCCTCAACTTTGCTACCCATACGGTTAGTGTAGAGGGTTAGTTGCGTTAGCTCTTCGTCGTAGGCGCGGACAATGTGCCCGAGGGGAAGGTTCATAATGGTACACAGCCTAGCATTGCCTTGTGGCACGCGCAATAGTAAGTGAGTGGTGCTAAGTGAGTGGTGATTGTAAGTGAGTGGTGATGAGTGGCAGTTTCTTGTCTTATACAAAATAAGATAAGAAAGGCAGCCAAAGTTTACTGTAAAATAAGGATATTGTTGTATCAAGATAAACGCGACCGATGCCGATCGTCTTTGTGCTGAGCCTCTTGCTAGTTGGCGCGGAGTGCTGTTGTTTGGTTATGATGCTGGGTTGATTGCCGAGCGGGCGGCGGCGGTGCGCCGAGCTTGGACGGGCGAGGATAGTCTGGCACTGATGACGTTTACAGGGAAAGAAATCAAAGAACAGCCGAATCGTTTGGCGGAAACACTGGCAACATCGGCATTGTTTGGCGGCGCGCCGCTGGCGTTTATTTATGAGGCTGGGGATAGCCAGACGGCGGCTCTAAAACCCTTGTTATCCAAGCCGTGGCTTGGGGATAGCAGGGTTGTGATTTGCGCGCCAGAGTTGCGTAAGAGTTCTTCGTTGTTAAAACTTTTTGAAGAGGCGTCGCATCTAGTGGCGGTTCCGTGTTATGCTGATGAGCCAGGCCTTGCCGCAGCGTTGTTAAAAACCTTCTTTGCTCATGATGGTATTCGAGTCAGCTCTGCGGTATTGACATTATTGGGGCGAACTTTGGCTGGGGATCGGTTGCGACTACGATCTGAGGCGGTACGGTTGGCAACGTTGGCTGGACAGGGGGGAGAGCTCACGGAAGAATTGGTGGCGGCTGCTCTACCTGAGGTGGCCGATGCCGATGAAGAAACGCTCTTGCGCTGGTTGCTTTCTGATGTTCAGGCCGGGACAACGCTGGCGGAAATGAAACCCAATGAAATGATCATGCGGTTGCGCTTGGCATCGTGGTTGGTACTGAGGTTGTTAAGCCTAAAAATGGCGATGGAGGATGGTCTTGCTCTTAAAACGGCGATGCAGCGCCTTGCCCCACCGGTGTTTTTCAGGGTTGAAGGGCTGTATATTAAAGTTTTGGACCGATGGTCAATGCCGCAGTTGCAGGGGGTATTGCGCCGGTTGTTGGAGCTGGAACGACGAAGTAAGCAGGACAGCGGTTTGTCCGTAGTATTGTGGGAACGATTTGTTGCCTCGGTTTAGAACACTTCTCCGGTCTTGATTCCCCAGATGTCTTTTATCATTAGCCATCCTTTAAAATTATCGGTTTCCACTTGACACCAGTCATTAGTGCAGCGTTCTACAAAAGCCGCGATCATGGGGGCAAGCTTTATTACCGGGGCGGCGTCGGCGGCGGGTTTTTTACGTAGAATAACATTTTGCCCAGTGATGAGGACAGAGCGCCGGCCAGAGAGCATGGCGTGGTGCACCCAGCCTTCGGTTCCCTGCCAATCCTTTATCTTACGCCATATGTCGTGTTCAGCGATGATTTCTACCGGCATTCCCTTGCGTACAATTACCCAGTCAATAGGATAGCGTTTCCCCGGACCGGTGCGAATATTAACTTGACTGCTTTTAAGGGAGGCAAAACGGGGTATGGACAAGCCAGTGACAGTACCAGTGGTGTCTTTTGCTTTTGGGTCTTCGCTGGCAAACGCTAGCATTGTCCAAGCTGCGTATAATATCAGGAGTAAAAAAGCACGCATGTCTTCCGGTACCCTTAAGAGCATGACTGCGTCAAGGGTGT
>JBKDWF010000007.1:0-10734 GCA_046338525.1 Holosporales bacterium | reverse complement strand
ACGCATCGTTCAGATGCCATTCCTCTTTTTGTTCATTATAATATCGTTCAAAAACAGTGGAAAGCTTTGAACGCGGCGCGTTTGCGCGGGTAAACAGCCACTCCCCCCACACCCTTTCTTGCGTCACGGCAAAACCGTATTGGTACAAGGCACCGTCATGAACAAAAATAGCTTCAAACTCCGAGGGTTGGTGGCGTAATTCCGTATCAAGTTTAAATGCTTTAACCCAGTCTATTGTTGCATTTCTTCGTGAATCTGCCGAATTTAAAACAAACTCCCTAAAAACATCCATTGCCTGAACAAAAGTGGTTTTACCGCCCCCGTTGGGGCCAAAGATGCTGGCCACCTTTAAAAGTTTGGGGGCAAAGGCGTTGCCGCTTTCAAAGCGTACTTCCTTAGTGCTTTCTTTATTGGCGGCCACCATGGAAAAGGTTTGCTCTTCACCAATGGATTTGAAATTTTTAATTTTAAAGCTGATAAGCATTGGTTTAATCCCGCCCTAAGTAGATTTTTTGGAAAAAATGACAATTATTGGGCTTTGCTAGCATGGCTGGTTTTAAAAAAGTGTTACGCAATAAGCAACAGGTTTTATCCCCACCGCTTTATAGTGCCAGCAATTGTACTCCACAATCCCTTTGACTCTTTTTCATCTTTACCCCCCTATACTACCATAGATGCTGCGGCAGTATGAACTTGTTGAGCGTGTGCGTGCCTATGACCCGACGGTGAATGAGGCGTTGCTCAACCGTGCCTATGTGTACGCGATGCAGAAGCATGGGGCGCAGCAGCGGGCATCCGGCGATCCGTACTTCTCTCATCCCATTGAGGTTGCAGGTATTTTAACGGAAATGCGGCTGGACAGCGATAGTATTGTCACCGCCCTGCTTCATGACGTGCTGGAGGACACCGACGCCACGCCAGAGGAACTCAAAAAACTCTTTGGCGACAATATCCTGCGCCTCGTTCAGGGGGTCACTAAGCTCACCAAGCTGGAACTCAAATCCGATAAGACCAAGCAGGCGGAGAATTTCCGCAAGCTGGTGCTGGCCATGTCCGAGGATATCCGGGTGCTGTTGGTCAAGCTGGCCGACCGGGTGCACAACATGCGCACCCTGCACTTTATCCCCAAACCGGAAAAGCGCCGCCGGATTGCCGAAGAAACGATGGAGATTTACGCCCCCCTGGCCGAACGCCTCGGGATGCACGATATTCGTGATGAATTGCAAGAGCTTGCCTTTGCCGAGCTGGAACCCGTGGGGCATGAGAGTATTGTCAAGCGGCTGGCGTTCCTGCGGGAGAGCGGCGGCGATCTCGTCCATTCTATTATCAGTCAGCTTCAGGCCGATCTCACCGCCACGGATATCCACGCCGTTATCGAGGGGCGGGAAAAACGCCCCTATTCCATCTGGAAGAAGATGCAGCGGAAGAACACCACGCTGGAACAACTCTCCGATATTATTGCCTTCCGGGTGATGGTGGATTCCATTGGGCAGTGTTACGCGGCGCTGGGGGTCATCCATTCCCGCTACGCCGTGGTGCCGGGGCGGTTTAAGGATTATATCTCTATCCCCAAGGGCAATGGCTACCAATCCCTGCACACCACCATCATCGGCCCCGGTAACCACAAGATTGAGATTCAGATTCGCACGCGGGAGATGCACGAGGTGGCCGAGCTGGGCGTGGCCGCCCACTGGGTGTACAAACAGGGCGAAGGCTCCACCGATGGGCGGCAATACCGCTGGCTGCGTGAATTGCTGGATTTGTTAGAGCAAACCCATGACCCCCAGGAATTCTTAGAGCACACCAAGATCGCGATGTTTCAAGATCAGGTGTTTTGCTTCACGCCTAAGGGCGATCTTGTCTCCCTCCCGCGCGGGGCAACGCCGGTGGATTTTGCCTATGCCGTCCATTCCGGGGTGGGCGATGCCTGCACCGGGGCGCGGGTCAATGGCCGGATTGTACCGCTTAAGACCGCCCTGCAAAACGGCGATCAGGTAGAGATTATCACCCAAAAAGGCCATGCACCCTCCCCCTCGTGGGAACAGTTCGTTGTTACGGCCAAGGCCAAGGCGCGGCTGCGCCGTCTGGTGCGTAGCCGCCGGCGGGATGAGTTTCTGACCCTTGGCAAAGCCCTCCTTGATAAAACCTTTCGGGAAGCCGATCGCGAATGGAGCGAGGACGCGCTGGAAGAACACGCCGCCGCCTTCAACGTCACCACCGCCGAGGATATCGTGGTCATGGTGGGCGAGGGCCAGCGCACGGGGCGGGATGTCCTCCTCGCCCTGTACCCGGATATTCCCCGCTTAGAAAAACAGGCCCAGCTCGAGCACGCCGCCACCACCCCGCGCAAACCCAAGAAAGCCGCTGCGGGCAGTGCGAAAAAAGCCCTGCCCATCAACGGCCTCATCGCCGGGATGGCGCTTCACTACGCCAAGTGCTGCCACCCCATTCCCGGGGATGCCATCACCGGGGTCGTCTCCATGGGCAAGGGGGTGGTCATCCACGTGCGCGGCTGCTCCAACGCCGAACGCGCCGAACCCGAACGCCGCCTTGACGTGACGTGGAACCCCGACGGCTTGGGCAGCGAGGCCAGCCGCACCGCCCGCATCTATGTGGGCATGGAAAACGTCCCTGGCGTCCTCGGCGGTGTCTGCACCCTCATCGGCAGCCAAACCGCCAACATCCAGGACATCAAGACCATCAGCCGCTCCGCCGATCTCTTCGAGGCCCTCCTCGATGTTCAAGTCCGCGACAGCAAGCACCTTGAGGCGGTCATGGCGGTCCTGCGGGGGGATAAGACCGTGGCGAAGGTGGAGAGAGTGGGGGGTGGGTGAGGTATGAGCACTGAAGATGAAAAGATAACAGCGGTACAAAAGATTTTAGGTGAGCCTGTTTTTATTGCTTTTTCCGATGAAGTAAATCGGATCAGGCGCAATCTTCTGGTGATTACGTCTATTATTTTGACCTACAAGCATTCTGGAACGGACATTACCCGCTTCACATTATTTGGAGTGGATTTTGAGCATTTGAAGCCCACTTTTGTGGACACTTGCTTGTTCTTTTTGCTTTTGTACGCATTTATTCATTTTCTTTGGCACAGTTGGGATGCCGTACAAGAATGGCGCATCAGAATTACCGGAACAAAACGTTTATCTCATAGTTCATAGCATTCAAAATCCAGCTATTCAAAATCCAGCTATTGCCATGAGATAAAAAGCACCATGCCTGTTGCCCCCTTCTCCCGCGCAGCGGGGGACGGTGAGGAAGGGGGTTTTTAAAATTTTTAAAATCAATGATTTGTTCTCATGCTATTCACCCCCTCCCCGGCCCTCCCCCGCACGCGGGAGAGGGAGTTACACCGAGCACCTAGAGAAGAGTTCACAGTTCTCAAAAAAATACTACCGCAGAAAGGACTCGAACCCCCGCGCGCGTTGCGCGCAAATAATAAAGTTTGGCGTAGCCAGCAAAAACATAACGAAGAGGGTTCGACGCACAACCCCCTCAAAACATGGTGCCGCAGAAAGGACTCGAACCCTCGACCTGATGATTACAAATCAACTGCTCTACCAACTGAGCTACTGCGGCACATTCAACAAGGCCTTATACTGGCACTTAGTTACAAAAACCATACTTTTTCGCATTACTTTTTCGTGGGGCCTAGCGCACTTCAATAAGGTCCACGCCATTGGCCGATCCGACACCGTAGCTGTCTAAGGACAGCGACAAGGTGTCACTGTCAAACCGCACGGGAACATCAAACAAAAATCCGGCGGTAACACTAACGCCGCTGGCCGGGGCCGCCGTAAACGTCACCAAGCCGGTTTCGGTGTCTATCGTCCAGCCGCTGAGTTGCTCAACGCCATTAAGGGCGACGCGGATACTCCCTGCCACGGGCTTGGTAATGGAGCGGTAAACGGTGGTAGCGCCGGAGGTATAGGCCTTGCGCAGGGCGAACATTTTATTGGTGCCGTCACCGCTGCCGAGGTTTTGATCCAGCGGGGCAGGGGAGGCCGCCGCCGGGCAGGACTGGTAATCCGTCCAGTCCCGGAAGCGAAAGCCGTAGGCCTTGCCCTGCCTAGCGCGGAAAAAGGCCAGCAAGGTTTCGAGCTGCGCCGCGCTGCGCACGCCGTAGGCGACGTTATAGCGCAGGCGCGCCTGGCTCCAGTTCACGTTGCGCTGCTCAAAGCCGGAAATGGTTTCCACCACGTCGGTGGAAAACTGCGGCCCGCCGGCACTGCCGTACGAAATATCAACGGGAAATAACACGGGGTGAAAGGACATGGGGGAAATCCTTGAAAAGCAGGTGGTTTACGGGGAGGGGGTTTTGTTGTAGAATGAAGACAGGAGATTTTATGACTGTTGATGCCCTAAATATTCTTGAACGCCTTGAAAAAGTTGGCTTTCCTCAGGCACAAGCGCGGGAAATATCTCATATTATTAAAGATATGGCTGAGAATGAGCTTGCCACAAAACGTGATCTAAAAATTTTGGAAAAAGACCTGACTATTACAATGGGCAAAATGCTCACCGCCGCCGTGGTGTTTTTGTCGTTGTTTATGGGTTTTCTGGAGAAGTTTTAGACAGGCCATGACGCTTATTGACACTCTGCGCCTGCAAAAAGACGCCATCAACGCCCTAGCCGCCCGTTACGGGGCGCGGCGGATACGGGTGTTTGGCTCGGTCGCGCGGGGGGAGGAACGCCCGGACAGCGATGTGGATTTTCTGGTGGATTACCCGCACGGCTACCGAATGTTTGAGCAGCGCTTGCCCCTGGCCGAGGATTTGGAACAGCTCATCGGGCGTGCGGTGGACTTGGTGCCGGAACAAGAATTGCACTGGTATATCAAAGACAGGGTGTGCGCCGAGGCGGTGGGGTTGTGAGCAAGGATTGGCGGCTGCAGGCGCACCATATTCTGGAGGCTGCAACGTGGATTGAGCGTTACGCAGCATCCCTTGATTTTGGATGCCTGAATGAGGAAACAATGGCACGTTATGATGGCATTTTACGCCGCCTGCAAACCTTGGCCGAGGCCACCCAATACTTGCCGGAAGCCCTGAAACAGCGTTATCCTCATGTTGACTGGCGCAGGGCGCGGGGTTTTCGCAATGTCCTTGTTCATGATTACCTTGGCGATATTCAACCGGGAACGATTGAGGTGATTGTCCGCGAGCATCTCCCGCCCCTCAAGGCCGCCGTGGCGGCGATGTTGGCGGGGGAGGGGGATGTGCTATAAGATGAAAACCATGACGCTTATTGACACCCTGCGCCTGCAAAAAGACACCATCAACGCCCTAGCCGCCCGTTACGGGGCGCGGCGGATACGGGTGTTTGGCTCAGTCGCGCGGGGGGAGGAACGCCCGGACAGCGATGTGGATTTTCTGGTGGATTACCCGCCGGGGTATGATTTGTTTTTGCAACGCATGCCGTTAGCCGAAGCCCTTGAAGGCGTGACCGGACGGCGGATTGACCTGCTGCCGGAGCATGAACTCAATAAGCATTTTCGGGCGTATATTATGGAGGAGGCGGTGGAGTTGTGAGCAAAAAGTGGCAGCCTCACGCCAAGCATATTGTCGATCAAGGCGTGTATATTGATGAGATACTGGCCTGTGATCCCTTTAATAATAAAATGCTTTTTGATGCTTTGCTGTACAATCTGCAAACCTTGGCTGAGGCTACCCAGCATTTGCCCGATGCTTTAAAACAACAGTATCCGGATATTCCCTGGCGCAGGATTGCCGGTTTTCGCAACATTGTGGTGCATGAGTACCTCGGTGATAGGCGGTTTCCAAAACGAAGTGCAACACCCCCTTGTAGCATACACCAAAACCACTCAACCCCCCGTTACCGAAGCTCGGTAATACGCACACAATACCGCGTTCATCCGGGTTTGACAGCCGAGGCCTTGCTGCTGAAACCACGCCAACATTTCGGGGTCAAGGCGAAGGGTTTTTGCAACTTTTCGTTTGGGGAGTAATACTGCCCCATCCCAATTAAAGTCACTATCATCAATGGTATCTTCTGGGATAGCGGCGGCGGCCTGCCAATCCGATTGGCCGCGCATTTTTTCAAAAGTATCGTGATGACAGGATTTTATCACAGCGTTGCCTTCCCCCAATCCTGATGGGCATAGGCGTCGACTAGGTTGCGGATCATCGCCTGGTACGATGCGTGGTGCTGGTTGGCTTTTTGTTTAAAAAAATCAATGCTTTCCTTGGTGAATTCCATGGTAATGCGAACGGTTTTTTTACGCGGAACAAGCTGTTCTGGCGGCGGTAGGAAATCGGGGACGATGGTGACAGCCCCGATAGGCAGGTTCTCATCACGGCTGTTTTTCTTCATACAATTTTCTCCCCTTGCGCCAAGCAGCGGCACCAAAAATACGAATTGCGTCGCCTCGATAGGTAAAGCGAACGGTTAAGATTTTGCCCGCTACTTTACCGATGCAAAACCAGCGTTCTTCTTCAACGCTGTGTTTGCTGTCGCGAACAAAAAGACGGTGTGCATCAAAAAAAGCATACTGGGCATGATAGAAATCAATGCCATGCTTGGCTTTATTCGCTGCACTCCGCTCCTCATCCTATTCGAAGCTTGGCATATTTTATACCGTATAAATTATCTGCATTCAAGATGCATATAATATCGGGTTTACCCCCTACCCCCCGCAGCAGCCCTCCGCCGCTGCCAAGGCTGCTGGCCCGAACCATTGGAAGCGCCACCAGCAGCATTGCCGCCCTTACCAAAAGAACCACCATTCCCCCGGCGCGGCGCGCCGTTGTTGGCAGGGGCACCAAAGCTCCGGCCTCGGCCATTGCCATTGCTATTACCATTGCGGCGACGGGACGTATCCGCCGCGACGGGGATGCTGGCGTCGTCCTTGCCGTGGATGAGGCGGTGAATGGCCTTCCATTTCGCGCCGTCGGCAGGGGTGAGGAGGTTCACCGCAGCGCCTTCAGCCCCCGCCCGTGCCGTCCGGCCAATGCGGTGAATGTAATCTTCCGGGCACTGGGGCAGGTCATAGTTCACCACGTGGGCGATGTGGGGGATATCAAGGCCCCGCGCTGCCACGTCAGTAGCCACGAGAATCCGGTATTTCTTATCCCGAAAGTCCTGGATGACTTTTTCCCGTTGCCGCTGGCGCAAATCGCCGTGGATGGCGTCGGCGTGGTGGCCGCCCTTGGTGAGCTTTTCCGCCAGGCGTTCCGTGCCGTGCTTGGTCTTGACGAAGATGATGATGGAACCGTCACGCTGGCCCACCTGCTCCATCAGCTTGCCGTATTTTTCACCGTCGGTGGTGCGAATCAACTCTTGCTGTATCTTCGCCGCCGGAGTGGTGGTGGAGCCTACCGCAACCCGTTCCGGATTGCTCATGTACTTAGCGGACAGATTGACGATATTCGCCGGCATGGTGGCGGAAAACAACAGGGTCTGGCGTTGCTTGGGTAACAGCTTACCAATCCGCTCAATCTGCACGCCAAAGCCCATGTCCAGCATCCGGTCGGTCTCATCGAGGACAAAGAACGCGGTCTTGTCGAGGCGCAGGGTATTACGCTCCAGGTGATCGTTCACCCGGCCCGGCGTGCCGACGACGAGGCGCGGGCGCTGAGACAACTGGCGCAATTGCTTTTGCATGGAATCGCCGCCAATCAGGAGGGCGGTGCGAATCCCGGCGATGGGGATCAGCGGCGTGAGGGCGGCCAGAACCTGCCCGGCCAACTCCCGCGTGGGGGTTAAAATCAGGGCCGTTGCCTCCGGCTGATTCATCAGGCCGGCAAGAATGGGCAGGCCAAACGCCGCCGTCTTACCCGTGCCCGTCTGG
The DNA here is from genome assembly GCA_046338525.1 of Holosporales bacterium. GTDB lineage: Bacteria > Pseudomonadota > Alphaproteobacteria > JAJTHO01 > JAJTHO01 > JBKCUA01. The sequence goes on along the minus strand of JBKDWF010000007.1, from coordinate 2,917 downwards.
GCCGAACCCAGAATATCCCGCCCGGCCAAGGCCAACGGAATCGTCTGCGCCTGAATAGGCGTTGGCGTGGTAAAACCAACGCGGGTAATCGCTTGGAGCAGCCGCTCGGGCAAGCCAAAGCTTTGAAAATCAGTCATATAAATCCTATGTGTGGCCTTCCGCGACTACAGACAATCCGCAACCGTTCGTGCCGTGACCATCCGGTCAAGGTTGCCGATGCGGAAGAAAAAACCCTCAAAAGGGAAGGCTCAATAAAGAACGCACAAGCACAGGGTTTTTAAACCCTGTAGGGGATGTAGAGGGTATTTTGATGAAAAGCAAGGGGAAATTTTATAAGGGTAGTTAGACACTCTACCGGTAAACCTCACGCCGATGCCCAACCCCGACAACAAGCACCACCAGGCGATCCTCTTCAATCTGGCAAACCACGCGATAATCCCCCACGCGATACCGCCAGAGTCCCTTGCGATCATGGCGCAGGGCTTTGCCAAAACGCCGGGGATCCGCAGTGCCAAGAAGGCGTTTTTCCAAATACTGAACAATATCCCGCCCAGCGGCTTTGCCCAGTTTTATCAAGTCCCGCTGGGCAGACGGGGTAAACTCAATGGTCCAGGCCAAGGTTCTTGCGCACCTGCGCTAGGGTTAGGCGTTTGCCGCCAGCCTTCAGGCGACGCTCAGCCATGGCGATGTCTTCCAGATCATCAAGATGCTCTTCAATCAAGGTGCGGACGTAAAAAGTTTTTGTCCTGCCGCTGGCCTTAGCCAAAGCGTTCAGGCGTTTTTCCGTGACAGGTTTTAGGCGCAAGGAGAGCATGTTTTGTGTATAACATGTATGACGGTTTTGGTCAATTTGCCTGTGTTAGGGGCGTTGGGGGGTGAAGAAGGTGGGGGTAAGACAAAAAAATAAACAACCCAGCATCTCTCTCTACCCTATGCACACAAGTCCTAAAATTGGCTCTTTCCCAGCATTAGCGGGATAAAACGCCGCCGCCTGTTGCTCCCTTCTCCCGCGCAGCGGGGGAAGGTGAGGAAGGGGGTTTTTAAAATTTTTAAAATCAATAATTTGGGCACCTCTATTAACCTCATTTATGGGGATGAGTGGCTAGAAAGGGATTTGCGAGCAACCGTAAGCGTACTTAAGGGTACGTGCGGATTGCGAGCAAAGACCTGACGACGCCAATCGCCCCAGAAATGAGGTTAATAGAGGTGCCCATTTGTATTTATGCTTTTCACCCCCTCCCCGGCCCTCCCCCGCAAGCGGGAGAGGGGGCTGCACCGCGCCCTTTGATAGGCTCATAAGACTTGTGTGCATAGGGTAGCCCACTGTGAGAGGGTCGCAAGGCCAACGGCCTTCTGGGGTGAGGGCGGTATAGGCATGGAATACACGACCGGCTACAACCCCCCATTCCCCCGCCGCACTTCCCATCGATCCGGGCGCACAATCCACCAGAAGACAACGGAGGCGATAAGGGTACAAAAAAACGTTAAAATGGCGAAGCCATCCCCGCCATCATCGATGGACAGAAAAATAATTCCGCCAAGCGGAACTGCCATGATAAGGCCAGCCCTGGCGTAGTGGCGCAGTAGGTTTTGCCGGATTCGGCGCAGTACCAGAAAACAGGGAATACCCCCAAGCCAGACAGAGGGCGTAATCACCAACTGCGCGAATAAAAACAAGGCAGTGAATTCTTTTATAGAATCTACAAATTCTAGTTTATGGCCTGTCAGGATCGTGTATAGGACAGGTATAAACAACAAAACCACAGCAATCCCGCACACCAGACTTGCACCCAGCAGCCCAAGAATGACACGAATAACCCGCCATAACATCTTCTTTCTCCCGGAGCCAAAAATTTAACCCTTTATTTCATCGTAATACATTACAGAATAATTCATAGAAAAACAAGTGCATGATGCTTTTTCTAAAGTGCTGCTACAACCCACCCGCCCCCCGCCGTACCGCCCCGGCCAACGCCGCCTCAACCTGAGATCGGGAGGCAAGAAAACTCCCCGCATCGGGGGTGGTGATGGTGACGTTGACGACGGGGGTTTTGCCGCCATTAGCAGCCCGCGCGCCCAACGCCCCGTTAGGGATAATCCCCCCGGACGCGCCGGGGACGAAAAGCTCAGGGCCTTCCTCGCCCACGAGGTAGGCTTGCCCGGCGGCTACCGCGCCGCCTTTCGCCCGCGCGCCGCCGAAGAGGTTGCCCAAAAGACTCCCTAGGCCGGCTTGCCCGCCGCCGCTACTGTTGCTGGCCGCCGCTTGATTGATGGCCGTCTGGGTCAAGGCGGTGAGGGAACGCTCGAGGCTCGCGCGCAGGCTGCGGCCAAAGTCATCGAAGCTGGTCTTGCTCTTGCTGATGTTGTTTTGCACCTCTTTGTTGATGCTGGACAGGCCACTGGCCGCAGCCTTGGGCAATGTCTTTTCCGCCAGCGTCGTCAGGCGGGATTCAAGGGTTTTGAGGGCGGAATCGGTGGGGGATGCTGTCATGGCGGGTGTCCTCGTATTGATGGATGGGGGGATAACATGAACCCTGCACCAATCCTGTGATCGTTGGTGCATAGGGAAGTGTTCACGCGCTGAAAATTCTTTTATTACAAAACAATATACTTTATCGGCTTTGGTTTTGCATCATTTCCAATAATTTCTTTGTTGTTTGTCTTATTGGCATGTCATTTACTGTATTTTCTATGTTTTTGTATCTTTCTAGGGATTTCCTGGTTGCTTGTTTGCGATCGAGGAATATTGAATTTATTATTTCCTGCATCTTATCTTGCCATTTTTTCACTGCAAGCAGTTGCGGTGCCAGCATCGCCCCAAGAAAATGTTGCAGCAGCGGCATTTCGTCATCAAGTAGCCGCTGGCTTAAAAAATCGCTATTTTTTTCTGTCAGAGAGCGTGCGATAGCTTCAATAA
>JBKDWF010000017.1:0-11497 GCA_046338525.1 Holosporales bacterium | reverse complement strand
ATATATATATATATATATTAGGCTAAAGTTAGTAAGTTTAATGCACAATCATTTTTGCGCATTTGGAGAACTTGAGATTACCTTGAAAACATACTCATTCGAGGTTTATTATGAAAGTGCAAAAATTTGAATTGGTGGTTCCTGAAGGTCGTGAATTGGCATCCCAGCATGTTATTATGCAACACGGACAACAATATCGCATTCAAGTTTCCAACCATTCTTATGTTCGCTGTGATGCTGTGGTATCTTTGGATGGTGATGAAATTGGCACGTACCGCCTTTCAGCAGGTCAAGTATGGGCCATTGAACATCCCGCAGATTCCCAGCAACGCTTCACGTTTTATGCAAGCGGCACCTCCGAAGCTGCTGCTGTCGGAGAAGCTGTTTTAAACAAAGACGAAAAAGGGTTGGTTCAAGTTACTTTCTATCCCGAAAAGTCTTACGGCGATGATTATGTACTTGAAACACTCGGTTCGACACGTGGTGGGCTCTTCGGAGCTACTCGTGGCGGCAAAGGTCTTGGTTTAGGTGCGGGCGTAAGCGGTCTTTCTGGGCACAGCGATGCTCAGTACGGGCGCGCATCCAGCATCGAACGCGATGAAGACAATGCTGTGACGATCACGTTGCGACTGGTAACTGAGGACACTACTCCTCAACCGATCAGCTTACGTCGTCGAATTGCTAATCCAATTCCACGTGCTGTCTAATTCGTTTAGTTTATTCTTTGAAAAGAGTCCTTGCCACAAGCAGGACTCTTTTCTTTTTCTGGATCGCCACGCGCCTCCGGCGCTCGCGAAGACGACCGAGAATGCGGCATGGGTAGGCTTTTTTCTGACTTCTGACTTCTGACTTCAGCCCCCCGCCCGCCGTGTCGCCCACCCCTGCAACGCGTTCACCCCCAGCAACATCGCAAACGAGGCTAGCAGCATCACCACCGCCACGGCGGTTGCCCCGGCGTAGTCGTACTGCTCCAACTGGCTGATGATAATCACCGGGACAATCTCGGACACCATGGGCAGGTTCCCGGCAATAAAAATGACCGAGCCGTATTCCCCCAAGGCCCTCGCAAAGCCCATGGCTACCCCCGTCAGCCACGCCGGGACAACGTGGGGGAGGAGGACGCGCCAAAACGTCTGCCACCGATTCGCCCCCAGGCCAATGGCGGCCTCTTCAATGTCTTTGTCCAAATCCTGAAGCACCGGCTGCACCGTTCGCACCACAAACGGCAGGCTGATAAACGCCAGCACCACCACAATCCCGTAGGGGTTAAAGGCAATCTGAATATCTAACGGGGCAAGATACCGCCCTACCCAGCCGTTGGGGGTGTATAGCGCCGCCATGGCTATCCCCGCCACCGCCGTGGGCAGGGCAAAGGGAAGGTCAACCAGGGTATCAAAAAACCGCTTGCCCCAAAACTGATACCGTACCAGCACCCAGGCCAGCAAAAACCCGAACACGGCATTAATCAACGCCGCCGCCAACGCTGCCAGCAACGTCACCCGGTAAGAAGCCATAACCCGGGGCGTCGTCACCGAATGGGCAAACTGCTCCCACGTCATGGTCGCCGTCTTGAAAAACAAGCCGCTCAGCGGGATCAGCACAATCAACGCCAGATACACCAGCGTAAACGCCATGGTCAGGCGAAAACCCGGAATCACTGATGGTAGTTTAGAACGGCGCAGCATGACGACAGAATCTGCCAAGAAAATCCGGGGTAGGCTAGGGGGATTTTTAAGGTGATTTTTAATGCGGGCAAGGGTAGCTTCTGGTAAACATGAGACAACTAAGGGAAAGAACAGGCAGCATCTTTTTTGATCATGTGGCACACAATCACCCGTTTTTCAGGAGAACACGCATCATGAACCAGCTATCCACCGATGAAATAATTAAAAAAATTGACGCTGGCTTCCCTGCTGTTGCTCTTGCTGCTATTGAAAAGGCACGGCAGACAAAAACCAAACTGGTAATTTGGCGTGACGGTGCAATTGTTGAAATCGATCCCGATGAGGCGAATGCCCATGACAGGTCTGACCAAGCCTAAAATGGTGGGCACACGAGGTCTCGAACCTCGAACCTCTACGATGTCAACGTAGCGCTCTAACCCCTTAGCTACGTGCCCTTATAGCTGCCCTGCGGCAGGAGGCTCTTCTAGCCGCCTGCGGTGAGGGTTGCAAGTTTTTATGATGCTGCGGCTTGGCGTGCTGTTTAGCCTCGGCTGTTATGATGTTGTAATATTTGGGTTAATGCTGTGCTGGGATAAAGTGGGGATATTTGGCTTAATTCTGTGCCTGGTAGATCACGCATTTTAGGTTTGCATGTGAACCCCACCACGCCATTGTCATTGGTATCACTTCCCGAATTAAGGATGTGCAGACTTTCAATCCAGGGCGTCTTAACAGTTGATCCAGCAACGCTTAGTTGGTCCATGACACTGTTTGGAATATCTTTTACTATCATTATTGGCTCGTTTGTTTTTTGGCAAAATGAATTACCGGACTTCCAAAGATCTTGTGCCTTTTGAAAATCCATATCTGCTATAATTTTTGGACCCATAAAACAAGCAACAACACTGAGAGTACTGACGATAAATGCTGCCTGAACATATGGGCTTTCAAAAATTTGTCTAACATTCATAAAATTCTTCTTAAAAATGTTGCGCTAGTAAAAGAAATTTACCACGAATATATATATGATTCACATCACCCCAACCCCAGTTTTTTCTCTCCTATTCCACCCAGAAAACTGTGGTGGGGGTGTTGTTTTTTGTAACAACACATCCCTTTGTTTAACCTATCAACACAAGGAAAGCCTCTGTGACCACAACACCAGCCTATGAAACCAAGGCATTGACCAACGAGATGGGCAATGTTTTTGAAGAATATAAGATTACCCAGCAGCAAGCGGAAAAGAGCAACGATCCTCTGCTGGAAGATAAAGTTGAACGCATGAATGAGCATCTGAACAAAATGCAGGTACAGGTGCAGCAACTTACCGTGGCGCAGCAGCGCACCCCGGCCGCCGCCCCAACCGATCCTCTGGCCACCAAGCGCAGCCGCGAGCGGGAGGCGTTTAATATCTACCTGCGCAAGGGCGTGGTTCCGATGGAACTCAAAGCCATGAGCGGCAACAGCGACGTGGAAGGCGGCTATGCCGTCGTCAATGAGCTGGCGGCGACTATTAGCCAAGTCCTTCGCGACTCCTCCCCCATCCGGCAATTGGCCACGGTAGTGGAAGTGAGCAGCGAGGCCTTTGAAATGCTGGCCGATCCCAATGATGTCGGCAGTGCCTGGACCACAGAGATCGGGGCTAGGAATGAAACCAGTACCGCCGATCTGGGTAAAATTCGTATCTCGACGTATGAATTATACGCCGAACCCCGCATTACCCAAAAGCTCATTGATGATGCAAAGTTTGATGTGGAAACATGGCTAGGTAACAAGGTGGCGGATCGCTTTGCCCGCGTGGAAAACACGGCTTTTGTCAATGGCAACGGCGTCACACAGCCTCGCGGCATCCTCACCTACCCTGCTGGTACCACGTTTGGCACCACGATGGAGCGCGTTAAAACCGGTGTTTCCGGAAACTGGCCTGCTGCTCACCCGGCGGATATTTTATTGGATTTGACCCAGTTGCTCAAAATCAGTTATGCCAACGGCGCGGCGTTCCTGTTGAACCGGAGTTTGATGAGCGACGTTCGCAAGTTCAAGGGCAGCGATGGCCAGTATATCTGGCAGCCCTCCTACCAAGCCGGGCACCCTGCCCTTCTCCTTGGCTATCCGGTGTATATTGCCGAAGACATGCCGGGTAAATCGGCGGGAAGTTTAAGCGTGGCTTTTGGCAACTTCCGCCTCGGCTACACCGTTGTTGATCGCATTGGCACCCGCGTTCTGCGCGATCCGTTTACCGCTAAGCCGTATGTTAAATTCTACACCACCAAGCGCGTTGGCGGTGATGTAACGAATACGGATGCGATTAAGCTGCTGGAGTTTAATGTGTAAGCATTGATGTGTAAGCATTGATTGACAGTATACCCCATTTTGGGGTATACTAGGGGTATATTAAGGAATCCCCCAATGCTAAAAGTATCTTTTGCCGAAATTGATGAAGCCTATATTCGCAGCAAAGTAAAAGCAGGGTATTATAGCAGCGTCACGGAAGTGATTCGTGATGCTGTGCGGCGTCTTCGTGAAAGCGAACGGCAACAATTGAATCATGCTTTAGCTATTGGCGAACAGGCGATTCAAAAAGGCCGGATACAACCTTTTACCCCGGCAGTGCTGGAGAGTGCGTTTAAGCGGGGAATGGCGAAAGCAAAACAGGGCCATCCAGTCAGTAGGGCAGATGTCACGCCGTACTGAGTACTCTGTTGTTGTCACCGAACCAGCGCAGGATGATCTTGAGGCGATTGCCCACTTCACGGCACTGCACTGGGGAGAAAAACAGGCGATAGCCTATCGCGGTGTGTTGAGCGCGGCTTTTTTAAAGCTGCGCGCTCAGCCAGAGCAGGGTCGTTGCTATGATGGTTTGCAAAAGCCTTATCAACACTGGAAAGTGGGAAGACACGTTATTTTTTATCGTGTTGAGCATACAACGATTTACATTGTGCGTGTTTTACATGATAGCATGGATTTCTCGCAGCATCTTGAATAAAATAGCCAAGATTTTTGGCCTGTTAATAATGATACCGACAATGGGCGATATGGATGCTATTTTTTTCAATGGCGTATATTAACCGGTGTTCGCGGTTAATGCGGCGGGACCAAAAACCCGTCCATTGATGCTTCAGAGGCTCTGGATCGCCCATCCCTTCAAACGGATGACGCTGGATTTCCTTGACGAGAAGATTAATTCTTTTCAGTAGGGCCTTGTCGGTTGCCTGCCAGTACAAATAATCTTCCCAAGCCTGTTGGGACCATTGAAGAATCACGGTTCGATGATCTCATGCACTGTGCCTTTGCCTTGACGCAGTTCGTTAATGGCTGCGTCTAGGCTTTGTGCGTTGCGGGGGCTGGCCATTAAATACGCCGTTTCACCAAAGGCTTTAAAGTCTTCCAAGGATAGCAATACCGCTGGCGCGGCGTTCTGGCGGGTAATGAGCAACGGCATATGATCATCGCTGACTTTATTCATTAAAGTGGCGAGGTTCTGCCGAAAAGCCGTGTAGGTGACTGTGTTCATTAGAAGCATTCCTTTAGCTTATGTACTCATAGTAGCACATGTCCTTAATGATGTACATAAAAATCAAAAATTCACTCTAACCTTTTGAAAGAGAATAACCATGCCTGATATTAGCAACAATATTGCGTTGCGCCCACTCATCAACCCGGCGGTGCTCAACGTGACCACAACGGGGGTCAGCCTTGATTTACAAGGCTATAGTGCGGTGGAATTTGCCGCCTATATTGGCGCGCCCGGCGTGACCTTAAGCGGCACCGTGCTGATTGATTTTGTCCTCCAGGAATCGGACAACAACACCACGTTTACCGTGGTGGCCGATGCCGATATGTTTGGCGCGGTCCTGCCTGTTGCGAACGCCGGGATTTTCGCCCGCATTGATGCCAACGCTAAGGCTAATAGAGCCTACGGCATTGGCTATCGCGGCGCGAAGCGGTTTCTTCGCGTAGTGGCGACCTATACCGGTGCGCACACCGTGGGCACGCCCATTGCCGTCATCGGCCTGCTGGGCTTTCCCAACTTTGCACCAACGGTGTAATGTTATGCAGCTCATCGAACTGACCCAGCCTGTTGCCGAACCTGTGACCTACAGCGAGGCGGCGGCGCACCTGCGCCTTGATGGGACGGCGCAACAGACTCTCATTGAGTCGTATATTAAATCCGCCCGAAATGTGGCGGAGGCTTACACCCGCCGTACCCTGATGCCCCGCACGTTTCGCCTAGTGCTTGATGCGTGGGAGCCGGTGGTGATCCTGCCCAAACCCCCGGTGACCAGCATCAACGCCGTCAGCGTGGTGCTCAGCAACGGCAGCAGCGTTGCCGTCATGCCCACGGCGTGGCGGTTCCTGCCCGGTGAGGGGCACGCCAAGGTGTTGTTCTCCAACACCTCGGCCCTTGCCCTGCCGGGGATTGCAGCGGGCGGCATCACCATTGATTACAGCGCAGGGTACGCCAGCGCCGCCGATGTGCCCCAGGCCATTAAGACAGCCATCTTGTTGATGGTAGGGTATCTGTACGATGTGCGCGTAGCGGTGGGGGGGGATTTCTCCCCCACTTTGCCGCTGGGCGCGCGGGCGTTGCTGGAGGCGTATAGGGTGCGGCGGGTGGGGTGAGGGGGGGATTCAGAAGTTAACGAGAGTCTTTTCCTTGCTTCCCAAGCATCGCGGCGTTTCCCTTGGAGAAAAGATAGTAACTTAAAAATGTAAGCGCTAGCCCTGGTGCCTCAACACCACCTAGTAATAGTGCCTGACCAACGCCACCAAATTTTCCTGCCAAATCCCAATCGGGCAGCAACTTAACCCGGCCCTGCACGCTTGTTGTCACAGCAGTGCTGATTGCCAATAGTTGTGCTACAGTAATAGCAGTAGGATTATTCGTTGTGTGTGCAAGCACAGCACTGCCAATAGCAAGTACATTTATCGCAGCACTAAATTTTGCAGCATTGGTAATATATTGAGCTTTTTCATCGTCTGATGCGTGATATGTATGGATGCGTGGAGGAACGACAATTCTTTTTATATCTTTGGCTATACTGCCCGCAACTTCGGTAGTAGCTGTAGCGACCTTATTAAAGGGGTTCTTTATTTGAGACGTGCTGGTGCCTGCTATTGTGGCCTTTTCCGCAATATAGTGCTGTAAAGGCTGCAGGCCATAAGTGATAAAACGCTTCGCTTCCTTGTTGGCAAAGGAAATTGTTGTGGGGATAATATCAAGAACGTTTTCCGTAATGCTGCCGTTAAAAATGGGTTTATGACGCGATACTTTGGGATCACATTCGCCCATATTACGGGTGATATTCCAAGCCCAATTGCAGACGTTAATAAATTTTCCCAGCTCTCCTGCCCGATCGGGATGCGTCATCATTTCAAAGAGCTCTTTGCTAGTATACAGTGCGGTGGCGAACCCGAAGGGGCTGCGATGATAAGCCGAAATTTTAAACATCGCCGGCATTGTGGCAAGACTGCCGCCCCCGGCTATAATTCCCGCCCATTCTTGAATAGGATCTTTCCAAGGCCTGAGGACACTCATCGTGTTTTCAAGGTGAGGCGAAATCGCTTCCAAGACAGGTTTCAAACTCTCGTCGCACATGGCCGCAAGAACATACAAACTACCGGCTGTGATCTGTGCCTGGGGGCCAACTTGTTGCATTTTGTCAAAAACAGTATGCGCGATGCTAACAGGAGAAGATTCCATATTAAACTTAATGATATCTTGTAATGCCTGTTGTTGTTTTATCACCGTCACACGCTGGGCATCTATCACAGGAATACAATAGCCAAAAACTGCTGCTAAAGTAGAGCTTTTTTCTATATTCCAAAACAGAGACCTCCATGCGGAAGCCATTGGCTTTGCCAAATACTCTTCCTCAGGGATATTGAGGCTTAGTTCACAAGGAATATCACTGTCAGGAACGAGAGGATCGTTGGTCGCTCGGCTATTTTGTATATCTTCAGCAAGAACTAAGGCGCTTATGAGTTTACCGAGATTCGTTGCTTCCGTGTTCGTTAAATTTGCTGCATTATTTTGAAAATAAGAAATTAACTCTTTAAATTTTTCTACAGCAATGTCTTGGGGTTTTTTTACAATGGGCAATGCTGATGGCTCAATAACGCGGTTACTTGATGCTTCGAGGGTTCCCAGCGTTCTGTCATCTATTTTTGCCCATGCGGCTATCAATGCCGCAACAGGATTTTTTAATTCAAGGTTTATTAATTTTTTAATTTCTTCTTTGGCATATCCGGCTGTTTGCAATTGCAATCTGTAGAATTTTTTGAAATCGGAACTACGCATTTCATGTGATTTTGCAAGAGCATCTACAATATAACGCTCTTTATTTTTCCAATAATGAATCGCTTTTGAGTCTTCGGCAACGTGATCAAGAAAAGCCTGCACCTCATTTTCTGACACTGTATTGCCGTTACCATCAACCGGGGGGTTTTCCAGCACTTCCCGTTTAAGATAGAAATAACCAAGAGAATAGTGAATATCGATGGGTGTGCTTTTGCCTTCAGAGGCAACGTTGACTTCATGAAGCAGCTCATCGCTGAGATCATGAATAACGCGAATCAGAAAAGATTTTTCAAGAACACTGGATTCTTTAACAAGACGATCGAATTCTGCAGGATCGGGATGGGTTTTACCTGCCTCTTCCAGCGTGTGCAGTTGCAGAATAAGGAGTTGTATCGTATGAATGGCAACGTTTACTTCCCGTGAAAGTAAGACGTCTTTTTTGGTGGCACTGCGGCGGGTATGTTGCAGCCGCTCAAACGCCTTTCCAAGAAGTTTTATTTCCCAATCATCTTGTGGGGAACCGAATTTTTCATTGAAGAATCCTAATACCGCCGTGAATTGTTCAGCGGTAAAAATATCTTTATCATCTTGGGAAACAATGCGTTGAGAAGCGCGATAATACGCTGCATCAACAGCAGCAAAAAATTCAGGCAACCCCTCAAAAGCAGCCATTGCCTCTGGGTTATCTCCAAATTGCTCCTTATAAAATTTCAGGTGAGACTGATATGTACGCGCACTAATTGATATTCCATATGGATCAGTACTAATCCCAAAACGCTCCGTAAATTCATGAAAAGCATCAGTACAATACGACATGAAAAAACCTTTAAAAATATTATAAATTATAATTTAAAAATAACTACTTTGCAATCAATATTTTTGGCGGTGTCTCACCCAGCCTTCGGCCATCTTGTGTGTTTGCAAAAAGACTTCCGATTCCTTCCTTCTGAACTTGGCACACCCCTTGCATCCCATCCCCCATGGACGCGCCTATTTACGTTGCCTTGAGCCATATGAACGCTTTGCGGCGGGAGATGGATATTACGGCCAATACTATGGTGTGAAATTGTGGCGGATCGGGCAATTCTCTGTTAAGAATTACGGTGATAAAACGGTGCCGGAGAATCAAGCGATGCTACCATCCCTACCATCCGCAGAAATCAAAACGATCCTTACCGGGTTAAAGCCAGCACTTCAGGCCAAGTATGGGATTACCGCGCTGGGCTTGTTTGGCTCGTTCGTTCGGGATGAGCAGGATGATGCCAGTGACGTGGACGTGTTGCTGGAATACAACCCGCAGACGTCCCGGCTGGATTTGTTTGATGTGGTTGCGCTGCGGGATTACCTAAGCGCAGCCGTGGGCAGGCCCGTGGATATAGCGTTCAAGCATGCTTTGAAAAAGCATATTGGGCGGAGGATTCTGGCAGAGGTTCAGTATTTGTGAGGCACGACAGAGACGAGGCGGATTATTTTCTGGATATGGTCGCCTATGCTCGACGTGCGATTCGCTTTGTAGACAATCAGCTCTTTGAATCTTTTATTGAAAATGAGATAACTCGACTGGCGGTGTATAAGTGCCTTGAGATTATCGGTGAAGCGGCCTCAAAAATAAGCTCTGAAACCAGAACGCTACATTCTGATATTCCTTGGGGCGGCATGATAGGCATGAGAAATATTTTGGTGCATGACTATGAAGGTGTTGCTGATGACATGGTTTATCGTACTGTTATAGAAAGACTTCCAGAGCTATTGATTATTTTACATAGAATACTGCACGCCAATGGGTGGGAAGACAGACCTTAATATTGGCATATTTCTTGCACACTCTCCCCCATGGACGCGCCTATTTACGTTGCCTTGAGCCATATGAACGCTTTGCGGCGGGAGATGGATATTACCACCAATAACATTGCCAATATCAACACCACGGCGTATAAGGGCGAAGATCCGCTGTTTACCGAGTATCTTCTTGATCAACCGAAAAATAAGGATGTCAGTTATGTTCTCGATTATGGCCTTGTTCGCAACCTTACCGCTGGTGTTTTGGAAAAAACGGATAACCCCCTTGATCTTGCGATTAACGGGGACGGGTACTTCACGGTAAAAACGCCCCAGGGCGACCGCTACACACGGGCCGGGGTGTTCACCCTTGCCCCGACGGGGGAGATTACCACGAAAGAGGGCTATCCCCTGCTCAGCGATTCCGGTCAGCCGTTTACCATCCCGGCCAACACCACCAGCATCACCATCGGCACCGACGGCGTTGTCAACGCGGCGAACAACAACGATATTGCTGTTGTTGCGCTGGGCAAAGTCGGCCTCGTCAAATTCGCCAAAGAGCGGGAGCTTAAAAAACTCCCCAGCGGCCTGTACGAGACCACCCAGCAAGCCGCCCCCGTGGAACGCCCCGACATCCGCCAAGGCATGATTGAGAAATCCAACGTCTCCCCCATCCTCTCCATGACCCGGATGATTGAGATTGAGCGTGCCTATTCCAACGCCCGCAACATCACCACCACCGAGGATGAGCGGATCAAGGGCGCGATTGGGAGGTTGGCGGGGAACAAGAGTCAGTAATCAGTGAACAGTGAACAGTGAACAGTGGGCGTTGTTGCATAAGTTTTAAGCTGCCCTTGGCTTAGGCGGAAATTGTTGTAAAAATGCCACAAAAATTCATTTTTTTTATCAACTTCTTGCGAATTATGCAACAACTCATGAACAGTGAACAGTGTTTGGCACGTTCTTTGCACAATTATTTTCAAATAGAAGGACACCGCCATGCGCTCATTGAATATCGCCGCTACGGGGATGACCGCCCAGCAAACCAACGTGGATGTTATTTCAAACAACATCGCCAACTTGACGACGACAGGGTTTAAGCGCCAGCGCGCGGAATTTCAGGATTTGCTGTACCAGAATGAGCGCCGGATAGGCTCGCAAAGCAACACCGACGGCTCTATTGTGCCCAGCGGGATTCAGCTTGGCGTCGGGGTGAAAACCTCGGCCATTTATGCCTTGATGTCCCAAGGAACGTTGAACCAGACGCAAAACCGGTACGATCTGGCCATTAACGGCACGGGGTTTTTTCAGGTGGAATTGCCCAACGGGGCTATTGGGTACACCCGCGCCGGGTCGTTTCAGCTCTCCCCCACCGGGGAGATTGTGACCCAGGATGGCCGCCGCCTCTTGCCGGGCATCACCATCCCTACCAACGCCCGGGACGTGACGATTAACCAGGACGGCGAAGTGCTGGTCAAGATTGATGGTCAAAATGCCGAGGTTAATGCCGGCCAGATTCAGTTTGCCAGCTTTATCAACGATGCTGGCCTAGAGCGTATCGGCGGCAACCTGTTTTTGGAAACCCCGGCTTCCGGTGCGCCTCAGGTGGGATTGCCCGGCTCCACCGGGTATGGGACGATCCAGCAGGGCTACTTGGAGACCTCCAACGTCAACGCGATCAATGAGATTACCACCCTTATCACCGCCCAGCGTTCGTATGAGTTGAACTCTAAGGCCATTAAGGTCAGTGATG
>JBKDWF010000060.1:0-3024 GCA_046338525.1 Holosporales bacterium | reverse complement strand
CACTATCACTCATCACACTTAAAGAAATTAACATACCAAAAATTTTCCAGAACCATTTTTCTCCGGAAAACCTAAAAAATACAGAAGTTTTCAATAAGCCTAATTCTGAAAAATTAAAGATATTTACGCTTGCTGCACGGGAAATCCTTAACAGTGCAACAGTACAACTACACAATCAGATACTGTCTTTAGAGGATTTTCTTAATCAAAATAAAGAGCCAGCTTTTGTAGTGCGAAATTCCAGCTTTGCTTTTCGTCATCCTGAAATAGATCCCCAAGCCTTACAAGCGGCTTTTAATGCCGCGGTTTCTTGTTATCATTGCCAAGAAATGGACTTGCACGGTGTGCGGAGAACAATGTTAAAGCGTACTTTTGATCTCACTTATCATCAAGACTACGTCAACAAATTGCCTCTCGTTACAAAAGCAGTCATAAGTATTGCGGGACTAAACATTTCAGAAACCGATACAACGACTACCGTAAAAGATAAATCTAATAATTCTGAATTTTCACATATTATTCAAGATTATGACGATCTTGTCATTATTGAAGAACAACATATAAAACATGGACGTTCTACCCAAGATATGGGGTGTTATTCATACAGAGAAGTTTGTCATTTTGCATCCGCCTGGAAAGAGCCAGAGTCCAGATAGAACATAACCGCGGACTGTCACGAATTAGCCTCTTCCAAAAAGAGCGTTCTGACCGCAAATGCTCCAACCCAATCCTTAACAAACCCTTAACTTTTCCCTTGACCCTGCTGCTTTTTTATTATAGTGATAATAATCACAAATATACTCAATAATTTTCTCTTTTGCATGAGGAAGCCATGAAAGCAGTTGATATCGTTGCCAAGATGGAAGACATGGAACAGGGCGCGCTGGTGTTTGAACCCACCAACGTGCTGAAAAAGCGTCAGGCTATTGAAAAAGCCTTCCCGGCCCAGCGGCCTAACGAGATGCAGCAAGCCCTCCACGACGGCTTTGTCTTGGCCTTTAATATTGTCGAACGCGCGGGCTATAACGCCAAAAAGGCAGCTTTTGAGGCTCGGCGGCTGCTCCTGCGCCTGCTCAGCGACACCAAGACCATTGCCAAAAGCGACATGGTAGCCCAGGGGCTCATCGCCGGCATCGTCTTTTGCGATGAGGCGATTTCCACCGGTTGGGACGTGATCCTCGAATGCCTGCGCACTGCCTATTATTATGTCAGCGAAGCCGCCCAGCACCTGCGGCAAATGGAAATTCAGCAAACGTATAAAGCGCATCAGTTGGTGAACGCTTAATATATAAGCCACTATATATTAAAAAAACTCCGTCATTGCGAGGCGGAGCAGAAGCAATCCAGAAAAAGTAAATTTTGCTGGATCGCCACGCGCCTACGGCGCTCGCGAAGACGACCGAGGGTGCGGCATACGCAAGTGCTCAACGTGCACTCCATTTCAGTAGAAATTCCCCGCGTCCCCCTCTATGCTGCCCCCCTCGACTAAAGAGGATGCACAGCATGGGAAACGTTACCGTCATCGGCGCGCAATGGGGCGACGAGGGCAAGGGCAAGATTGTCGATTGGCTGTCCGCCGGGGCGGACGTGATTGTGCGCTTTCAGGGCGGCCATAACGCCGGCCATACCCTGGTGGTGGACGGGGTGACGTACAAGCTCAACCTCCTGCCGTCGGGGATTGTCCGAAAGGGAAAGCTGTCCATGATCGGCAACGGCGTGGTGGTGGACCCCTGGGCGTTGCTGAATGAGATTAATGAGATTGCCAAGCTAGGCATCCACGTGACACCGGAACAACTGCGGGTCTCGGAAACCGCCACGCTTATTCTTCCCCTGCACAGCCTCAGCGATAAAGCCCGGGAAGCCGCCAAGGGGGTCAGCCGCATCGGCACCACCGGCCGGGGCATCGGCCCGGCCTATGAGGACAAAGTCGCCCGCCGCGCCCTGCGCTTTTGCGACCTCAGCCACCCGGCCACCCTCCGCGACAAGCTCGAGCCGCTGGTCATCCACCACAACAGCCTCCTGCGCGGTTTCGGCGCGGCAGAAGTCAGCCTCGACGCGCTGTGCAGCGACCTTATGGAGCTAGCCCCCAAACTCTCCCCCTTCCGCGCGCGGGTGCAGGACGAACTCGCTGGCGCGGCACAAGCATCCAAAAAAATCCTGTTTGAAGGCGCGCAAGGCATCTGGCTGGACGTGGATCACGGCACCTACCCCTTTGTCACCTCCAGCAACACCGTCGCCGGCCAGGCCGCCACGGGCAGCGGCGTCGCCCCGCGCCAAACCGGCTATATCCTCGGCATCGTCAAGGCCTACACCACCCGGGTGGGCAGCGGCCCCTTCCCCACGGAACAGCACAACGCCACCGGCGAACGCCTCGGCGCGAGGGGGCATGAGTTCTGCACCGTCACCGGGCGCAAGCGCCGCTGCGGCTGGTTCGACGCCGCCATGGTGCGCCAGTCCGTCCGCGTCGGCGGCATTGAAGGCATCGCCCTCACCAAGCTGGACGTCCTCGACGGCCTCCCTGAAATCGCCATCGGCGTTGGCTATAAAACCCCGGCCGGCAAACGCCTCGACCACTTCCCGGCCTGCGTCGAGGAACAAGAAGGGCTTGAGCCTGTCTATGAGACCCTCCCCGGGTGGAGCGAGGACACCAGCGGCGCGCGAACCCTGGAAGCCCTCCCCGCCGCCGCCCGGCGGTATATTGATACCGTCTCGGCCAAAATCCACGCCCCGGTGGCGTTGGTGTCCACCAGCCCCAAGCGGGAGGACACGATTTTGGTGACGGATCCGTTTGGGGGGTGAGGTACAACACAAAAATATTGCTTTTTTGATAATTTTCACACATAATCGTGGTGGATGTCTGAAATAATTTCCAGGAGTCGCCGCGATATTGCCTTCCCCACTAAGGTTTGGCTATAAAAAAAGAGAACAAAGAGGTCAGGAAATGGCACGAGCATATTCTGAAGATTTGCGTGGTCGCGCACTAGATTTATTGGAGTCTGGTCAGAAGCAGCAAGCGGTGAGCAA
>JBKDWF010000059.1:0-17738 GCA_046338525.1 Holosporales bacterium | reverse complement strand
GGGGGTGGGGGGGGTGGCCGGGCCCCCGGGGGGGGCGGCGGGCGCCGGGGGGGGGGTTGGGGGGGGGGGGGGGGGGGGGGGGGGGGGTATGGGGGCGTGGTGCAGGAGGTGAGGAGAAGACAAAAACATACAATAGAGATTATCTTGGTTAACGCCCTCACCCCTACCCCTCTCCCAAGGGGAGAGGGGTTTTCGGAGGGCGGCACTAAGAACCCCTCTCCCCTTGGGACGAGGGCGCAAGGCCGTTGGCCTTGCGGGGTGAGGGCATCTTGAGAAAGGGTAAGGTCGTCAAAAAGTATTGCCCTGCCCCCCATCACCCCTCACACACCACCTTGAGCGCCTCTGCCCCCAGCCGCTGGCAGAAATCAGCAAACCGTTCTTCGTTGTTTTTCCCTTTGTCGTACGCGGCAAACACCTTCCCCAGCGTTGGGGCAATTTTATCCTCGGCAAGCTTATCCAGCACCTTGACGTTCAGGCGCGTGCCCTCAAAATCCCCGCCAAGATACAGCGCATAAAACCCCGGCATCCGGCCCACGAGGCCAATTTCCCCGGCGTAGGGCCGGGCGCAGCCGTTGGGGCAACCGGTGATGCGGATGGAGATATTCTGATGCTGCAAGCTGTAGGGCTGCATGGCGGCCTCAATGCTGGCAATCATCGGCTCTTTCACCCGTTCGGCCTCGGTCAGGGCAAGGCCGCAGGTCGGCAACGCCGGGCAAGCCATGGCCCAGCGGCTCACCACCGATTGGTCGCTGGCAAAGGGCACCTGATGCTGGCGCAGCAACGCTTCCACTTTCGAGCGATCCGCCGGGGCAATATTGGTCAGCAAAATATCTTGGTTGGGGGTAAGCACCGGATCGACCCCAAACTGCTGCGCTGCCTCCCGCAGGGCCGTGCGCCACTGCGCCCCGCCGGGGACATCTTTAATGCGGCCACTGGACAGCGGCAGGCCAAAATACCATTTCCCGTCGCCCTGCTCATGCCAGCCCATGTGATCCACCACGACAAACGCCGGCATGGGGCGGGCGGGCTGCATCGGCTCACAATAATGTTCAGCCAGTTTTTCCAAAATCCAGGCCTCGCCTTTTTCTTGGACGAGATATTTTAGGCGGGCGTGCTTGCGATCGGTGCGATCGCCGTTATCCCGCTGCATCGTCACCACGGCCTTGACCCCGCGCACAAGGTTTTCCGGCTCGACAAACACCAGCGTTGTTGCAAGGCGCGGGTACGTCGCCGCCTTGTTGTGGGTCATCCCCAAGCCGCCGCCCAGGGCCAGGTTAAACCCAACCAGTTTGTCCCCCTCAAACAACGCCAGCACCGCCAAATCGTTGGTGAGCAAATCCACGCTGTTGTCTTCCGGGAAACCCACGCCAATCTTGAATTTACGCGGCAGGTAGGTTTTGCCGTAGAGCGGCTCAGCCACCTCTTCGTCCGTCAGGACAGGCTCCCCCTTCACCCAGATTTCGGCGTAGGCCTTCGTCTGCGGGGTAAGCTCCCGCGCCAGTAAATCCGTCGTCTCCCGGCACACGCGGTGGCGCACGTCGGCAATCGGGGCCGGGGTGCTGGTAATATTCCGCACCACGTCGCCGCAGGCGGACAAGGTGGTCAGGGCCGCCAGGCGAATCTCGGCAATGGCATCTTGAAGATTGCCCTTGGCAATGCAGTGGTACTGAATCGCTTGGCGTGTGGTGACCCGCAGGGTGCCATTGGCGTGGCTGTCGGCCAGCTCATCCAGGCGCAAATACTGCGCCGCCGTGAGCCGCCCGCCGGGAATGGCGATGCGGACCATGTACTCGTATTCTTTATCGAGGCCCTGCTGCTTGCGCGCCGTCGCCGTGTCGCGGTTAAACCCCTCATACACCCCGTGGAACTTGAGAAGCTGATACCCCGTCTCATCAAGGCACGCCTTGGACGTGTCCGCCAAATCGGCGGCAATCGTCCCACGCAGGGCACGGCTATGAATCTTCATGCCCTCAACGGGCGATAGTTTTACAGGAGTATCAGTCATAACCACACACTCTATAACGATAACAATAGGGACACAAAGCGAGCGGGTGAAGGGAATCGAACCCTCACGACCAGCTTGGAAGGCTGGAGTTCTACCATTGAACTACACCCGCACAGGGGAATTATAAAGCCAGAAAATGGGGAGGGTGTACAGGAAAAAATCAGGAAAAAATCGTTGCGCTTTCCCAAAATGGATGGGTTGCACCCGGCGCGTTTTGCACCCTATATTTTTGTAATAATAGGAATTTTCAGGATAAAACGCCGTCATGGCGAGCGCCGGAGGCGCGTGGCCATCCAGCAGACATTATTTTTCTGGATCGCCACGCGCCTAACGCCGCAGCCGAACACTGCCCCTTGATGACAGGGTAAGCGTGGTGGGTGTGTACACGGGGTAATGCGGGATATTGAGGAGGAATCAGTGAAAGCCGCATAAAAAAATAAAAGTTTTTTTGATAACTTGCGGCTATAATTGTTGTAAATTATTGTAACGGCACCAAAAAAAACGGCAACGGGGCGAGTGTTAAGAAAGTGTTTATCGGGCCTTGTTTTAGCGGTGAATATGTGCCATTAGATACGATCATAAAAACCAAATTCCTCGCCGCCCCAAGTTTTTGTCGACACAGGGCGGCGGGGAATATCTTGGCAGAGAAAGGAACACTTATCATGGAATGACCACAGCAAGAGCTTTCTTTATTCTAACGGTTCGCGTTAGCATTCTTACTTAGTAATATATTATCGGTATCCCGGTTACAAGTGAAATTTTTGCGTTACACGCAAAAATTTCACTCCCTGCAAAACGCTAAACCGTTAGAAAATCCTTTAACAATTTATAAAACAAGGAATTTTCTAATGAGTACAATTGATTTAAAACCCGTTAAACCCCCCGCCGCCGCTAACCAACACGCTAGGAGCAAAAACGCGCCGCCGCCTAAAGGCGGTTGTTCCAGTCGGGCTAGACCCCCCTTCCACAGACGCCGTTAGACATACCGTCCGTGATCGGACATGTGTATTCGTCTTTGACAGGAAAAAATACTCACGCCTCAGCGGTTTTCCCCCGCTCTTCCCCCCTCTCCCTCGGCGTCACCCCCACCACACTAGCCCCCGGAAACAGGCGCAGGGCTTCGACCACCAAGGGATCGGCCAGCACCCATTGCTCAGCGGCTTTGCGCTCATTCGCGCTGGCGGCGGCGAGGCTGACAGCCCCGGTGTTTTCCGCCACCGTCACCACCCACCGGGTGCCCGTATGGTTGAGCAGGAACTGGGCAAGCTGCCCCGGCAAGGTTGCCGACGCGCCGGACAGCAAAGCAATCTCCAGCAGCGGCGGGGCGAATTTCTGCACCGCCACACTATGACGCAAATGGTAGGCGAGGTTCCCCTCCCGCTGGGCCTCGGCCAGGGTGATGAGTTCGGCAAACTGGGTGGGGACGGGTGGTGCTGCCGGGCTTTTGACAGTGGCCGCCGCTGGTGCAGCGACACTAGGCACGGGAGCCTTGAGCAGCTCCTCCGGCGTGGGCAGGTTGCCGACATAGCACAGGCGGATCAGGATCATCTCCGCCGCCTGCAGGCTGTTTTCCGCCAAGCGGATTTCCTCATACCCGTGCAACACGATTTGCCACGCCCGGGTCAAGACCGGCACGGTGTAGGCGGCGGCCAGGCTGGCAATGGCTTGCCGCTCGCCTTGGGGAAGGCCGCTGTGATCGGCGAGGTTCGGGGCCACCCGGGCGCGGCTGGCGGCATGGACGGCGCTGAGCATATCCTTCAGCAGCAGCAACGGCTCCACCCCATGTCTATATAATGTCTCCAACTGTTCCAAGCACGCCGCCACCCGCCCTGCCAAGGCGTGGTGCAGCAGGTCATAGGCCGCCAGCGCATCCCCCCGGCCCAGCATCTCAAAGGCCAGTGCCCCCGTTACCTGACCGCCTTCCCCGGCTAAAGCTAAGGCTTGATCCAGCAAGGACAAGCCGTCGCGCACGGAACCCTCGGCGGCCCGGGCAAGGGCAGCGGCGGCATCACTATCCAGCGTTGCCCCCTCTTTCCCGGCAATGAGCGTCAAATGCTCGGCCAGTGCGGCGGGGCTGAGGCGGGCTAAGTCAAACCGCTGGCAACGGGATAAAACGGTCACCGGGACTTTGTGAATATCCGTGGTGGCAAACAGGAAGGTGACATGGGCGGGGGGTTCTTCCAAGGTTTTCAGCAGCGCGTTGAACGCCGCCGTTGAGAGCATGTGCACCTCATCGATGATGTACACCTTGCGCCGGCCTTGGGTGGGGGTGTAGCGCACCTGGGCAAGAATATCCTCTCGCATGGCCTCCACCCCGGTGTGGCTGGCCGCGTCGATCTCCAGCACGTCCAAATGCCGATCGTCGGTAATGGCAACGCATTGCGGGCAAACGCCGCAGGGCATAATCGTTGGCCGCGTCAAGGTGCCGTCGGCCCCAACGCAGTTCAGGGCCTTGGCAATAATTCGCGCCGTGGTGGTCTTGCCCACGCCCCGCACCCCGGTGAACATGTAGGCTTGGGCTATACGATTTTGGGCAAAGGCGTTGCGAAAGGTGCGGACAACAACATCTTGGCCGACCAGATCGTCAAAATGCTGGGGGCGGTATTTGCGGGCAAGGGCGCGGTACATGGGGCTAAACTGGCGGGGCGCAGGGGAAGCGTCAAGAGGGGGGCAGCACTAAACGTGCTGCAACAACGCTTTTTCATAGGCAAACAAGCCATAATCCCCACCCGTGTGAAAAAACACTGCCGTTTCCCCCTGCTTGATACGCCCAGTACGGATCAAACCCAGCAATCCCGCAAAGGATTTGCCTGTATAGACAGGATCGAGCAGCATACCCTCAAACCGGGCCGCCATCATGATCGCCTCAAAGGTATGCTCCGCCGGGATGCCGTAGCCTTGGCCTACATAATCACTGTTTACAATAACTTCATCAGAAGTAACCGCAGGAACACTCAAAAGACTGGCCACCTTGCCAGCCTCATCGGTGACTTTGGCCACTTGAAAAGCCTCAGGCTGTCGCACACTGATGCCTATAAGATTCACGCGAGTGCTAAGTGCTTTAAAACCGGCTGCTAACCCGGCGTGGGTACCGCTGCTGCCGCTAGCAACAACAACATGATCAATGTTGAGATGTTGGGCATTCACCTGCGCGACCAACTCCAGCGCAGCATTAACGTACCCCAACGCCCCCACCGCGTTTGAACCACCACCCGGCACAATATAGGGCTTTCGCCCCTGCGCCTTCAGGGCTTCGGCATCCTTGACCATTTCAGCATTCATGTCGGTACCTGCGGCAACAAAGCGCAGTGCCTCAATACCAAACAGCCTATCTAACAGTACGTTACCCGTGGTATCAAAGCTCTCCGCCGTGTTGGGAATCCGGCGTTCCAGAATTGCTTGGCACTTGAGGCCAAGTTTTGCCGCCATAGCCGCCGTTTGGCGCACATGGTTCGATTGGACAGCACCTTGGGTAATAATAATGTCCGCGCCCTGAGCCAGAGCCTCTCCCAATAAAAACTCAAGCTTGCGAATTTTATTGCCGCCGCCCCCAACGCCCGTTTGGTCATCGCGTTTGGCGTAGATTGTAACGCCAAGATGGCTGCTGAGCCGAGACAGCTTCTCAAGCCGGGTAGGCAAAGCAGCAAGCAAGATTCGGGGGAAAAGGGATAATAACATAACAAGAAATCCAGCAAAAAATAAGTTCTAACCCAATACAGAAGGAAAAAACCCTTGTCAATAACATATAAAACATATATACTATTTCCAGTTTAGAGGAAGTCAAGCTGATGACTGTCACCATCTCCACAGAAAATCCAAATATAAAAGATATTTATCAACGCTTTGATACCTTGGCACCCGTTGCCCGCAAGATTGCGGTTTTATTGGGCATTGCGGATCCGGAACTGCACCGCTTTTGGGAGGCCCCTCTAGCCAGTGCCATTTTGGGCGAACGCCTAGCGTACCAGCTTCCTCCTGAACAGGCGGAAAATAGTTTCAAATTCTACCCCATGATCGGCTACGTTACCCGTTTGGTGCTGGATGAGTATCAAAAGCTATCCGCCGATACTGCTGCCTTCACTACGGCACTACAAGATTTCACCCCGGAAGCGACGATTACTAATACTAATCGGGATGAGGCGGCGTTGAAACTCGCCCTGCGCACGGTTTTTTCCAATAAGGTGCTGGTTGGCCCGACCACGGGCAGTTTTGGCATTGGCCTCCTTAAAATGGCCGAAGCCCTGCGCGGTCTGACACTTGAGGGCAAAGATTTATTCGATGCTGAACATACTGTCACCGGCATTGCGTTGTTTCCGCCCAACCCCACCGCCGAAATGCCGCCGGAAAAATGGGACACTATTAAACGTCTGCACGCAGAACAAAACGCCGATCCAAAAGCGCAAACACTAGGCGAAGAACCCTCACGGTATAACGATCGTAAGACCCGTGACGCCGATGCCCTACAATTATTAATCAACGATTTTGACGGCAATGGTTTTTACACCCCCACCAATCCATTGAGCCTTAATGAGGTTGCCGCCTTGGCAAACATTGTTGTTGGTGACACCACTGAACTTTCTCAACTGACTACGGTGCAACGCCAGCTCCTGAAAGATTTTTTTATACGAGTGGACGAAGAAGCCAACACCCTCACCATCACCCGGCATTTTGGCGGTGGTGTGGCCGGCTCGGCGCAATCTCTCACTGATGCACAGGAGTATTTTAAAGAGAGTACCGTGCGCATCGTTGCTACCTTCCCCACCTCCGCCGGGCCAGGTGCAGGCGGGGTTGCCTTAAGCGATTTCGCTGGCGAACTCACCCCTGACCCAGCCAACCCGCATTGGGCAAAATTTTTACAAGAACAACGCTATTACGCCAATCCTTCGGTACAGGCAGACGGCACCACACAGGCACCTCCTGCCAACGGCATGGGCTCTACCATCAAACCGGAAAATATTGTGGCGTTTTTGGCTGCAAACAAAGAGGGGGGGGGGGTGTTCTTCTCACCGAAACCACCGACGTGTTGCGGCGCATTGCGCGGGCATTGCTGCATAGTGATTTAACGGCCAGCGCAGTATTGGCGGGGCAGGACGTGGTTCCTTACCCTGAATTGGCCGCCGCTACGCCCTTGGCCGGACAGATGGAGAAAAAACTCCGCGATGCCGCAACGCAGCCTGGAGGTGTCCAAGCCTTCGCCGAACGCCTCGCCGGGGTTTTAACAGCCTACGGCTTAACCGCCGAAGATTTCTGGCGTTACGCCAGTCGCGGGGCACCGCACCAGGATTCCTGGGAAAACATTGTCGAAGAATTACAAAAACTGTCTGTAATCCAAGGGGAACGCAGCGACGGCGGCGAAAACTTTCTTCCCCTGTTTATTCAAACCCTTGCGGAGAGCATTCCTGTAAACCGTGCTGAACATGAAATAGAAAACAACCTGCCAGTCATTCTTTCGGAACCCCAAGACCCAGGGAACGTAACTATCCTGCAAATTACTGGCCTAAACGCCGAAGAGGATATGCATCATGCCACCCTGCGACGTACCTTAGAACAACGTGCCGCACAGCTTGCACTCATTACTCAAAATTTTACTTCTTGGTCTGCACGAGACATGGCACGGTAATTTCTTACAAAACAAACCCTTATTTTTCCCTGCGGTTTCCCCCTACAAAGTGCTACGGCACGCTTATACCATTTTGTAATCAATTAATTGCAAAATTCTTTGCTCAAACGCCGGGCTGGCTTGCCGCTTTTCTACATATTGAACGCAAAGCGGTATTAATATAAACACCAGCATGGCGTTTCCCTCTGTTGCGTAGTTCCATCGCGTAGTTCCATCTTGCCTCATCGCGGCCACTCGGCTAACAGACAACTATGCAACACGCTCAAAATGTCGTTTCTTTTGTTGATACTGTTTTGGTGAATCAGCGTAGTATCGCCTGCGATGGCGGCAACGGGGCGTTGGGCCACCCTCGGGTATTTTTGAACTTGGGGAGTGGCGGCTCGGTGGTGTGTCCTTACTGCAGCCGTCAGTACGTCCTTGATCCCACTAAGCCTGAAGTGTCTAATCACTAACTGTCGTCTGATAATTGCGTTTCAATCCAGTTTAGTACCAGCAGTCCCGTTGGTGTCACGCGAATATGGGTGGCGGTTTCTTCGAGAAGCCCTTGAGCTATGAGATTTGAGACAACCTGATTATTCAAGGTGTAAAGATTCTTGTTAAGCCCTTCAACGCTGCGTAGGCCAAAGATGATAGCTTCTTCACGTATATCTTTCGGGTTCAGGGCGGTGAAGCTTTTGCGGCCATGACCGATGGAGAGAACTTGACGCTGCCACTTTTCCGGCACGGTATGGGTTGTGGCGGCGTGGCGCATACCATTCATGGTAATGCGTCCGTGGGCCCCGGCACCAATGCCGATGTAGTCCTGCAGCCGCCAATAGGCAAGGTTGTGGCGGCATTCCTCATTGGGTACGGCATGACTGGAGACTTCATAGCGGTATAAGCCTTTATCCATGCACAGTGCATTGGTGATTTTAAAAAAATCCGCAGCTAGTTCTGCATCGGGCATTATAATTTTTCCCTGTGCTTGGTGGCGGAAAAAGGGGGTATTTTCCTCAATAGTCAGTTGATAAATAGACAGATGCTTAGGGAGAAGATGTAAAGCTTGTGTCAGTTCATTTTCCCAATCATTGAGCGTTTGATTTGGCCGGGCGGTAATAAGATCAAACGACCAACGATGGAAAAGTTTATCGGTCAGATGAATAGCGTCCAGTGCCTGCGCTGCATTATGGGCGCGCCCCAGGAATTGTAATGCTTCATCCCGCAGGGATTGTACCCCTAAAGAGACGCGGTTAACCCCGGCGGCGCGGTAGCCTTGGAGCCGTTCGGCATCGGTACTGGTGGGGTTAGCCTCCAGAGTGATTTCTAAATCATGGGTGGTTTTCCAGCCCCTCGTGATGTCGTTCAGCATCACCGCCACCGATGCCGCCGGTAACAGGGAAGGGGTGCCGCCGCCAAAAAACACACTGCCGATAAGGGCGTGAGGTAGCATTTCTTGATAATGCTGTATCTCGTGGCGGTAGGCGTTTAGCCAAGCATGTTCATCAAGACTGCCCCGCAGATGAACGTTGTAATCACAATACGGACAGCGCTTTAGGCAAAAAGGATAATGTATATAAAGCGCTATCCAATGAAATTCAGACAATGCTTAAAACCTGTTCTGCAGGAAAACGAACCTTCTTCAGCGTGGCATAGCCGTCCTCGGCGTGGCGATAGCCTACTGCGGCGGCAACTACAGTTTTGTAGTCACTGTCTTCCAGACCTAAGATTTTATCGTAGGCGGCTGGGTCTAGCCCCTCTAGTGGGCAAGTATCAATATCCAGTAGTGCTGCGCTTTCCAGTAAAAAGCCTAAGGCAATGTAGGTTTGACGTTGTGCCCATGCAATAATGTTTACGGATGCGGCGCCTTTAATCAGGTTGTCAATCATCATTTGACGATAGCCGGCGAGCTGCGTTGCTTCTATGGCGCGGGTTTTCGCAATGCTATTAATATAATCGTCAATGTATTTCACATCGATGCTTTGTTTTGAGGCGAACACCACAAAGTGAGAGCAATCTGTTACTTGTCCTTGATCCCAAGAGATGGCCCGAAGTTTTTTGCGTACATCAGGATTTTGTACAATGATGAATTTCCAAGGCTGAAGACCAAAAGAGGAAGGGCTTTTGATGAGGGAGTCTGTCAATAAAGCCCAGTCTTTTTCAGGCACTTTTTTTGTTGAGTCAAAGCGTTTCGTGGCATAGCGCCAAGTAAGGGCATGTTCTAAATGTTGGTGGGCGTTCATACAGGGTATCCTTATAGGAAGTGGTGTTAATAAAAGTTTTGCACCTTGTGCACTTTCTGGTAGAATGATGCAAGCTTAAAGAGGCGCTTATGCCTGTTGTTCGTTCTGCCCAAAGTGCGCCGTTGTCATGGCTGTATTGGCTGCATTTATCGTCTTTTTTTAAAGGGATGGCTGTTGATGTGGTGGCCTTTGCACCATTGTGTCTGGGGTTGGTTTTGACTATTCATCCAGCGGTGTTAGCCCCGTTGGCTTTTGATATGGCTCCGGAAGTTTTGCAATTTAATCTGCCTTTTTCTTTAAGTTTTTTATTTACAATTTTGTTTTTTATTGTTTTTTTAGTCGTGGAACGATTTTTGGTTGTGCGCGGTTTTTTGCTCAGCATGGTGGCTGGATTAGTCGCATCTGCGGCGGTTCTGGTGGCGGAGTTGGCCGTGCTGGGGCTGTTGGATGCTGGTTACGTGCAGCTACGGGAGGTCGCGCTTAATTGGGCGATTATTGGTGTGTTAGTGCCGTTGGCAAGACGGTTTATGTTGTTGGTTTTATGGGGGGTTTCTGCGCCAGCAACGCCGATTGTTTCACTATCTGGAAGTAGTGATGATGGCGATGTGATGCTGGCCGCTGTTCCGGCAACAGTGTTTGCCCGTCGGGGAGGTTTGGTGGCGGCGGAGGATTTGCGCCTGTCCGGGGTGTCTGAGTTGATACGCAACAGCTTGGTGGTGTTATCCCCTTCATTAAAAGATAGTGATATTGAAAATAAAACAAAAGCTTGGACATATTCTGCTACGGTGGGGATGCCCAGAAGCCGGCGGCAATGGTGGACGTTGCAATTGGGGATTTTATCCCGTCTTATTTCGGCAGGGGCTAAGCGGAGCCTTGATGTTGTTGGGGCAGCGGCGGGTTTGGTGGTGCTGGCACCATTGTTTGCGGTGTTGGCGTGGCGCATTGGCCGCGATGGCGGGCAGCCGTTTTTTGGTCACGCCCGGATCGGACGGCATGGAAAGGTATTTTTATGCTATAAATTCCGTACAATGGTCGCTAATGCTGATGTAATACTTGAACAATATTTGACGAACGATCCCCTTGCTAGGGCGGAATGGCAGGCTCACTTTAAGTTGAAGAACGATCCTCGGGTCACGCCTTTGGGTAGATTTCTGCGCCGCACCAGCCTCGATGAACTGCCCCAGTTGTGGAATATCCTCAAGGGCGAGATGAGTCTTGTCGGCCCGCGCCCGATTGTCGCGGCGGAGCTGGAACGCTACGGCCGCGACGCCGATTATTACCTCGCCCTGCGCCCGGGCCTCACGGGCTTATGGCAGGTCAGTGGCCGTTCGGATATTGATTATGATCAGCGGGTTGCCCTCGATCGCTTTTACGCCACCAGTGCGTCGCTGGTTCGGGACATGAAAATTCTTGGGGCCACGGCGGGGGTGGTGCTGCGCCGGGATGGGGCGTATTGAGCCTTTCAGATACTAAATCTTAATAGCGCTTTGAGTATAAGCAGTTCTCCTAAAGGGTGTTTTATGCACGATAATCAGTCAGCAGCGGTTCGTTTTTGGCCCCAGGTGATGGGGGTGTACCGGATGATGCTGCCCCCCGGGCGCGTGTTTGTATTTTTTAAAGAATATCTTGTGTTTTCGGTACTGTCGTTTTTAGCCCTTTACGTTGTGGATATGGTTTTTTTTAATGGAGCCTATATGCAGGGGTGGGCGAATTTTTCCACATTATCTGAAGAAGACGAAAATATCTTTTTGCATCGTTTTTGGCCTTTTCTGTCCGCATCGGGTGTACTGTGGTTGCTGGGATGGGGTGTGTGGGGCACTATTGGCATGGTGCGTTGTCACCGTTGGTATCTGTTGCAGGAAGAGGATCGGCAGTGGCGGTGGTGGTTTCGCCGAGTGGATTGGATGTATTGTAAGAGATGCTTTATTTTGACTTTTCGGATAGCATTGATTGGCTTTTTGTTTGCGATGATTGGCTTTTTGTTTGCGCTGATTGGGCTTTGGTTGCTGATTCCTTTATTGGAGTTAGGCAAATCGGATGTTGTTTTGGGTGTAAGTCCATCTGATATCATTGCGCTTATTGCATGCGGTATATTATTGGGTACTGTTGTTCTATATATTATCAGGTATAGTATTTCCTACGTTGCTCCGGCTCTGGGAGAACAAATCTCCTTGAAAGAGAGTATTCAGCGTACTAAGGGTCGACGGTGGCGGTGTTTGGGATTATTGATTGTTATTATCGTCATTTATACCGTGGTATATGAAGGCTTAAGTTTCATTGTGCCACTGTATCCTATACAGTATTTGATTGGTGTTTTTTTTGATGCCTTTTATCTGTTTTCTTGGGCTCTTGTTTTTTCTTTCATGTATCAAGCCCTGCCAAGGTCATCCGAAAACGCTGAAGACATACAAGCCTAGTTTTCTTTTCCATGCAGTGGATTGTCCTTGATGAAACGGGCAGCACGACACAGGCTGCCCGGGAGAAACTCCTTACGCAGCCGCTGCCCTTTGCCGTCCTAGCCCGCCGGCAAACCGCCGGGCAGGGCCAATGGGGCCGGGTGTGGGTGCATGAGGCGGGCAATTTGGCCTTGACGGTTGCGTGGCCGAAGGCTGCGGTTTCGGAAGCCATGCTGCCCCAGGTGGGCTACTTAGTGGCGTTGGCGGTGCGGGCCGCGGCAGGGCAGGGGGGGGCGAGCCTGAAGTTCAAGTGGCCTAATGATCTGTATTATAATGGTGTGAAAGCCGGCGGTATTTTGGTCGAGGTGGCCGGAGAAGCCCTGCTCATTGGCATTGGGGTGAACGTGGCCACTGCCCCGGCAGTGGCGGATCGACCCACGGCGTGCCTGGCCCAGGCCGGGTATCAGGGCGACGCCGAAACCTTGGCGCAGCAGATAGTTACGGCCTTGGAGCAGGGCTTTGCTAAAGCCCGCCGCCTCGGCTTTGCCAGCGTCCGCAGCGCCTGGCTTGCGGAGGCTTTATTTTTGGGCGAACCCCTCACTGCCAACGGCCAGACCGGGCGGTTTTTAGGGCTGGACGGCTGGGGGAGGGTGGTGTTGGCGGCTTCCCCCCTGAAATACCTCTGAAAGAGGTCTTGCCCAATGATGCTGTTTTTCCTATGACTCCCCCATGAAAATCATCACCTGCAACAGCAACCGTCCCCTGGCCGAGGCGATTGGAGCCTGCCTGCGCCTGCCGCTTACCCGAGCCAGCGTCAAACGCTTTGCCGACATGGAAATTTTTGTGGAGATTCAGGAGAATGTCCGTGGGCACGATGTGTATATCATTCAGTCCACCTGCTTTCCGACCAACGATAACCTCATGGAATTGCTGGTGATGCTGGACGCGCTGCGGCGGGGTTCGGCGCGGCGGGTGACGGCGGTGATCCCGTATTTTGGCTACGCGCGGCAGGATCGCAAGTCCGGCCCAAGGACACCGATTTCGGCCAAGCTGGTGGCGAACCTGATTACCGTGGCGGGGGCGAGCCGGGTGCTGACCCTCGATCTCCACGCCGGGCAGATTCAGGGCTTCTTTGATATTCCGACGGATAATCTTTTTGCCGCCCCAGTGTTTACGGCGGATATTCAAAACACTTTTAAGGGCAAGGAGATTGTGATTGTCTCCCCCGACGTGGGCGGGGTGGTGCGGGCGCGGGCGATTGCCAAGCGGCTGGGCGTCGATTTGGCGATTATTGACAAGCGGCGGGAAAAGGCCGGGGTCTCCGAAGTCATGCACATTATCGGGGAGGTGGCCGGGCGGCACGCGATTTTGGTGGATGATATTGTCGATTCCGCCGGAACGCTGTGCAATGCAGCGGAAGCCCTTGTAAAGGCAGGGGCTTCCTCGGCATCGGCCTATGTCACCCATGGGGTATTGTCCGGCGGCGCAGTGGCCCGGGTGGGAGCTTCGCCGCTCAGCCAGTTGGTGCTCACCGACAGCATTCCGGCCACCGACGCGGTGCGCCTGTGCGAAAAAATCCGGCCCTTGACAATTGCCCCCTTGCTTTCTGAGGCGATGCTGCGTATAGCTGAAGACCGTTCTGTTTCAAGCCTGTTTGACTAGGAATTTGTTATCATGTCTAAAACTGTCGCCGTGTGGCAAGCCGTTGAAAAAACACATCAAGGTACGGGTGCCGCCCGGGCTGTGCGCCGGGAAGGCAAAGTCCCCGCCATTATTTACGGCGGCAATGTTGAGCCGATGATGGTGGCTCTCGATCCCCGGGACGTGGCCAAGGGCGTGAACCAAGCCTCTTTCCATGCTTCGCTGTATGAAATTGAAATTAATGGTAAAAAAGTGACTGTGCTGCCCCGCGCGGTGCAGTTTCACCCTCTGAATGAGCAGCCGCTCCACGTTGATTTGCAGCGTATTTCCGGAAACGTGCGTATTACTGTGGAAATTCCGGTGGTGCTCCTCAACCAAGATAAATCCAAAGGCCTGAAAATAGGCGGTATTTTAAACTTTGTCCGCCACGTGGTGGAGGTTTCCTGCCCGGCCAACGCCATTCCGGAAAAATTTGAAATTGACATCAGCGAGACCAAAATTGGTGAAGCGGTGAAGTCCAGCGCCATTACCCTTCCTAAGGATGTGCAGTTTACCGTTGCTGATCGGGATTTCACCATCGCCACCATTGTCGCGCCAAAAGATGAGGTAGAGACCAAGCCGGCTGAGGGTGACGCTGCTGCGGGGGAGACCCCTGCCGCGCCTAGCAAGTAAGGCGTGACGGACACACCGTTTTCTGTTGGCGGGGAGGTGTTATCCTCCCGCCTCTTCCTCGGTACCGCCGGGTACCCCAATCAAGCCGTGATGCTGAAAGCTTTGGCGGCCAGTGGAGCCAATGTTGCCACCGTGGCCGTGCGGCGGATGGATTTGACCGGAGCCGAGGGAAGCTTGGCGGATTTGCTCAAAGGCCGGTGTCGCCTGCTGCCCAACACCGCCGGATGTTACACGGCGAGGGATGCGGTGCTGGCGGCGCAATTGTCCCGGGAAGCCCTTGAGACCAATTGGATAAAGCTGGAAGTCATTGGCGATCGCGAGACGCTGTACCCCGACGTGCCGGAGTTGCTCAGCGCGGCGCGCAGCCTTGTCGCCGACGGTTTTGTGGTGCTGGCCTACACCAGCGACGATCCGGTGACGGCGCGGCGGCTGGCGGACCTGGGCTGCGCGGCGGTGATGCCCTTGGCCGCGCCTATTGGTTCAGGCGCAGGAATTTTAAACCCCTATGCCCTGCGGCTGTTGCGCCAGGCGGTGCCGACGCTGCCGGTGCTGGTGGACGCCGGGATCGGCACTGCCTCTGATGCTGCCAAGGCCATGGAAATCGGGGTGGACGGGGTGTTGCTCAACACCGCCGTTTCCAAGGCCCACAACCCCGTCCTCATGGCCGCCGCCATGCGCGACGCCGTCGCTGCTGGCCGGGCGGCGTTCCTTGCCGGGCGCATTCCCGTGCGGGAGCATGCGGTGGCGAGTACCCAAGGGGAGGGGGTTGTTAAGAAAAACTAACACGAACGATGGGTATGCAATGTTTTCCATCCAGATATGCCCAGCGCGATAAGGTTCTATTGTGATGCTTTGTTGGATTTTTACGGGCGATGGCCTGTAAAATCTTTGATTTACGCAGGTATTGAATCTGCGCGCGCAGGAAAAAAAGCATTCTTTCTTCAGGGCAATTTTTTGCCTCTTCGAGGGAAAGCAGATTTTCGTAAAGGGCTAGGGCTTTTTTTGTATTTCCTTTTTGCCGCTCTATGCGGGCTTTCCCTAAAAGTTCGTCTTGTCGTTGTATTATTGGATCATCGATTTGTTCTTGTAAGTAAGAAAGCGTTTCTTTTGAAGGATGTGCTTTCGTTTTCTCCAGAGCAAGAAGTTCTTCGTACATAGTCCGTGCACCCTTTTTATGCCCCCTTCGGCGTGCCGTGCCGGCGGCGAGTTCCAGCGTTTTTTCATAGTGTTTCCGAATGATGTTGGCGTAGGGATCATCAGGTGAACGGTTTTGTTCGGTGATTTTAGTGTATTCTGTTCGAGCGAAACATAAGTAATGGTTGGTTGTTTTTGTGTGTGCCCACATGCGCCGAAGCCCAGCGTAGTAGGCCGATATTTCGTTGAGATCGTCGATAGCGGTGGTTTCTTTGAAGGCGCGAACTGTTTTTTCATAATAAAACGCGGCTTCTGGATACATTTCTGCCTTTTCATAAGCATATCCCACATCACTATAATCGCGATAATTGGGTGCCAAGCCACACTGTGTTTTGAGGCGGAGGTATTTTTTATAATATTCAGCACTTTCTTTATGGTTGTTGTCATGCAGCGCAAGATATCCAAGACGGCGCATGGCTTGCATCCGAATTTGGCTAGGTTTTCTGTTGCGTTTGGTTAGTTCTAGGACGATGTGGGCGTACTTTTTAGCCTCTTCGTATTGTTTGAGTTGAGCCATGTAATACGCGCAATCATTATGATGCGATGCATCGTTGGGGACAAGCTCTACGGCGTTGAGGGCTAACGCCAATGCCTTGGGTACTGCGTCGGCGGCAAAGGCGGCATGGGCTTTGAGTATTAAGGTTTCGGCAAGGGCTTTGGGTGTGCCGCCGTTGCGTTGGCGAAAACGGTGCAGTTTTTCCAGCACGGATTGCAGGGCTTTGAGATCTTTTTGTTCTAGTGCCGTTTTTGCTTCAGCGAGCAGTTCTTTTTCTTTTGCAGGACGTTTTTTTGTTTGCAGGGCGACAATCTTGTCGTGCAGCTCCGTTAGCTCATGCTCGATTTGCCGGGGCGAGGGTTGCGTGGTTTGCGTCATGCCTAAAAACATAAAATATTTTTAGGTAAAGTAAATAGAAAAAGTACATAAACTTTAAATTTTTCCCAAGCACCACCGACGCGTTGGTCCCCCCAAACCCAAACGAATTAGACACCGCCGTGCGGAGGGTGCGTTTTTTGGCAACCTTGGGCACAAAATCAAGATCGCAGCCGGGGGAAGGGGTTGGGCATTACCCCTTCAAATCTCTGTAAAAATTCTCATGCGCCCCCAAGGCCAGCAACGTCAGGGTGGCACTGTCATCTTCATAGGAGTAGGCCAGCAAGGTAAGCTGTTTTGTCATCCGAAATTTATGCACCCGAACGCCGGTGAGATCGCCTATTTTCGCCTCACCGATGAAAGGGTTGGCCATCAGAACACGGATCGCGGCATCAACATCGGCCCGGCTATTGGAATGCAGTTTTTTATACGCCCGCTGAAACGTGGGCTTTTGCAAAACCTGCATGGTTACTTTGCACCCCCACCCACAAACGGCACGGACACCTCCTGCTGCGCCAAGAGAATATCCTTGATAAAGCGGTAGGGCATATCGGGGTTTTCCTCGGCGATTTTGCCAATGCGCGACCAGTATTCAATCTGCTTGGGCACGGAACGGCTTTGGGCCGCGCCAAAACGGCGAGCCTCCTGCACCAAGGCATCGGAAAGCTTGATGGTAGTTGCCATAAAAGAACCTTTATAAACTTATTGGATCATTATAGCATAGAAGATGTAAAAAAGGAACTTTTTGGTGATGCGTTTCGGTGACGTGGTAGTGTAAAATATGATCGTGCTGGATCGCCATGCGCCTTGCAGCGCTCGCGAAGACGATCGAGGGTGTAGCATTCGCAAGTGTTTTTCACCTATCCATTTTTGCAAAGATCTCTGTTTTTATTTGCAGTAGCATGTGGTTTTTAAAAATTAAAAAAAACAATATTGACAAAAATAATTTTTAAAAATATATTTAATTATATTAAGGAGACCGGCGGTGTCTAATTCGAAGTGCAACACCCCCTGAGAGCGGCGGAAAAAGCCTCGTTTGGGGTTTTATACCCGAGGCACTTTCGCGGAGTAGTATTGATTTGTGCGGCGATGCGGTCAAGATCTGATTGCGTCAGGGTGG
>JBKDWF010000038.1:0-22363 GCA_046338525.1 Holosporales bacterium | reverse complement strand
CCCCTCTCCCTCTGGGAGAGGGGCAGGGGTGAGGGTTTAACTTTAGACCAATAATTATGCAAATTACTATAATTTAAGAGTTTTTCCTGAAAGCCACATTGTTCTCCCAAAACACCGCCCCCACCCCCTTATTAAAAGATACCCGCTGAACTTTTAATAACGCCGGGGGTTATGAAAAGTTCGGGCAGGCGGCGGGGATGAATAAAATGCTTGACGTATATATATATATATTAGGTTAAATTTTATAAAAAAGAGGGGTGCCATGAACAATTTAGATACATATATCTCTATTATTGCTGGGGCGGAATTGAAGTGGAACCCAAATGGAAATCTCATAGCAACGTATATGGACATCCACAATCACCAGGCCACTTGCGAAATTCCTAAGGAAACTTTAGAATCGATTAAAAAATTAGGCATGACATCGGCAAAGCAAGAACAGCCGCAACTAAATACTGCCTTAAAAAACATTGAAACAAAAGAAAAACCTTTCAACATTTTAAGGGATATGATCCTGCAAAATGTAAAATTAAAATTTGATCGTAACGATAAAACAATTAAAGCTGGTTCTCACATTATTCCTATGAAAATTTTGTCACCCATGCTCCAGCAAAAATCTGATAAAAATTCTCCAGTAGGCATAGTACAACAAGCCATTCAGCAAGCCATTCGGCAAGCCATTGAAGAAGGAACAAAAACAACTACTACACAAACCCCGGCATCAGTATCTCAACCCCCCTCTATGCAGCCCCATTCTAGCATTCCCACAAATAACTCAGCGCTTTTTCAAGATAGGGGTAAGACTAGGAGAACCTCCCGAGAACAGAAAAAAATTTCTTTGCCCCCCATTAACAGCGAGACGATCGTGACAGGGGTCGCTATCCTTATCGGAGTCTTTGGAGGCATGTACCTATTGAACATGATCCGAGAAGATGCTGCAGAGCAACAAGCCAGGGAAAAACAATTGCAAGAAGAGGCGACAAAATCAGCAGAACGCGTAGTTGATCAGCAGATCACACGTAGCAAAGCTAACGCCATCGCAGAAATAAGAGAAATTCAAAAGAACCCCCAAGGAGAAAAAGCCTTAGAATTGATACTGCAACAAAAAATTGACACCCTACGGCAAGGACAACCCCTTTATTTTCCATCAAACACCGCATTTATCGACCCTCCTCCTGTCATTACTAATAACATAGAAATTCCAGATCAGTCACAAAGGTGTCTTTCGAGTCTTGTTCAAAGCCCACTAACCGCCAAACCTGGCGAGATTGTCCAAACCACCGGGCGTTCGATTTCAGGTACCATCCAGGGTCATTCGTCAGTTTCCATAACGGTGCCGGCGGACGCCACAGTGCAGAGCAATGCCTTCTTTCGAACCAACAAACCCAAAAAAGGTGGGTTGAGTGCAAATGCATCCTTCCTCGCTGACACAACCATGGAAGATTCTGATTATAAAGAGCATTATGAGAAACAAGGCATATATACAAAAAATGACCTAACATTCCAAGAGGGAAACTTCCATAAGGCAATTATACCGGTAACGGGTTCGAATCTATGTAGAGAAGATACAGATCTCACATCCGAAGAAAGAGAAGATACTCGCATTGTACCATTGCGATATAACTTAGAGACACACAAAAGGATTTTGATTCTTGGAACTCCCAATACAAACGGTAATCAGAATTTTGATATTGTAGGAGAAATAGCGAATACAACAAAGGCAAAGACAAAACTAACCGAAGACATA
Source organism: Holosporales bacterium (assembly GCA_046338525.1). Classification (GTDB taxonomy): domain Bacteria; phylum Pseudomonadota; class Alphaproteobacteria; order JAJTHO01; family JAJTHO01; genus JBKCUA01. The sequence goes on along the minus strand of JBKDWF010000038.1, from coordinate 20,616 downwards.
ATTAGACACAACGGGGTATTATCTAACTATGGATTGGCTTTAGTTTGCCCAGCTTCACAAACAACACAAGCGATACTCTCCGGCACAACACCTGAAGCTATTATACAGATGTGCACAAGCTTTATGGAGATCAGAACGCCTACCAAGTAGTTAAATTCAGGAGTTTGGGAGTGTTCACGGGTCAAGCGAATTAATCATAAAATTAGCTCTTTTGCCCTTTGCACCCCTGCCCCCTTTTCGCCTATACACACGGCACTATGGCCGATGCGCGTTTTTTCCCCCACCCGACCCCTGCCCCGCTGGCGACGCTGGCGGCGTTGGTGGGCGCACCCCTTACCACCGATACAGCAGAACGCCTGATCCACGACGTTGCCCCGCTGCACACCGCAACAGCAAACGAGATCAGCTTTTTTGACAACCCCAAGTACAAAGACGCCTTTACCACCACCAAGGCCGGCGCGTGTTTGGTCACCGCCGCCTTGGCTCCCCTGTGCCCCGCCGGCACCGTCGCCCTTGTTGTCCCGAACCCCTACAAGGCCTATGCCCGCATCGCCCAGCATTTCTATCCCGCTCCGGCAGTAACAGCCTTTGTGCACCCCGCCGCGGTAATCGATCCCACCGCCAGCATCGGCGCGAACTGCCACATCGCCGCCGGGGTGGTGGTGGGCAAGAACGTGCGGCTGGGCAGCGGCTGTCGCCTCAACCCCCACGCCGTGCTGGGCGACGGGGTTGTCCTCGGCGATGACTGCACCGTCGGTGCCCACGCCAGCGTTGAGTACGCCCAGATTGGCCATCGCACCGTCATCTACCCCGGCGCCCGCATCGGCCAGCCGGGCTTTGGCTTTGCCTTTGATCCAGAACGCCCGGTAAAAGTGCCGCAGCTTGGCCGGGTCATCATCGGCAATGATGTGGAAATCGGTGCGAACACGACGGTGGATCGCGGCGCGGGGCCGGACACCATCATCGAAGACGGGGTGATGATTGATAACCTCGTCCAAGTCGCCCACAACGTCCGCATTGGCCGGGGATCCATCGTGGTGGCCCAGGTGGGCATCTCCGGCAGCACGGAAATCGGCCACTACGTCCAAATCGGCGGCCAGTCCGGGTTGACCGGGCATATAAAAGTTGGTAACGGTGCCCGCATCGCTGCCTGCAGCGGCGTCATGCGGGACATTCCCCCCGCCGACGTCGTGGGGGGAAGCCCTGCTCAACCCATCAAGGAATTTTTTCGCCAGGTTGCCTACCTCAAACGAGCCATAACCGGCAAAGGAACGACGACGGAATGACTGACAACGCCCTTTCTCTCAATGCCGACGCCCTGACGGCTGCCCCCATTGATATTGATGTCAACGGCATCATGGCCATGATCCCGCATCGTTACCCGATGCTACTGCTGGAGCGGATTCGTATCCTGAGCGTCGGTGAACGGGCCATTGGGTTTAAGAACGTCTCGATTAATGAGCATTTCTTCACCGGGCATTTCCCGGAAAAGCCGGTCATGCCCGGCGTGCTGATTGTCGAAGCGTTAGCTCAGACCGCCGGGATTGTTGTGGTGCATTCCCTTGGCACCAAGGCTCAGGGCAAGCTCGTCTATTTCATGGGCATTGATGAGGCGAAATTCCGCAAGCCCGTCGCCCCGGGGGATCAGATTCAGCTCCACGTCACCAAGCAACACGGCCGCCGCAACGTTTTTCGTTTTTCCGGCGAGGCCATCGTGGACGGCAAGGTGTGCGCGGAAGCCATCTTTACCGCGATGATCATGGATGTCTGAGGCTCCGGCAATCCATCCCACCGCCATACTTGGCAAGGACGTTGTCCTCGGCCAAGGTGTCCGCATCGGTGCGTACAGCGTCTTAGAGGGAACCATCACCCTCGGCGATCACGTCACCATCCATTCCCATGCGGTCATCAGCGGCACCACCAGCATCGGTGCCCACAGCACGGTATTTCCCTTTGCCGTCGTCGGCGTGGTGCCCCAAGACTTAAAATACAAGGGCGAGCCTTCCCGTGTTGAGATCGGCCACCACACCACTATTCGTGAGCATGCCACCGTCCATGCCGGAACCGCCGGGGGCGGCCTCATCACCAAAGTCGGCAACCACTGCCTGCTCATGGTCGGGGTGCACGTCGCCCACGACTGCGTGGTTGGCGATCACGTTATTATGGCGAACAACGCCACGCTAGCGGGCCACGTTGAAGTGGGTGAGCACGCCATTATCGGCGGCCTGGCGGCGGTGCACCAGTTCGTCCGCATCGGCAAGCACGCCATGATCGGCGGTCTTTCTGGGGTCGAGCATGACGTTCTACCCTTTGCTACCGTCATGGGCGATCGGGCACATCTCGCCGGCCTCAATATTGTCGGCCTCAAGCGGCGGGGCTTTGCACGGGACGACATTCACGCCCTGCGCCACGCCTTGCAGGGTTTGTTTGACGACACCACCACCGTGGCCGAGGCACTGGAAAAATTACGCAGCCACCCTAACGCCGCCGTACAGGATATGGTCGCTTTTCTTAACGCAAGAGGGAGCCGCCAGCTTTGCCGTCCCGCTACCACAACAAGTTTTGCCAGCGATGCCGCCTAATGTTTATGGTTTAATTGCGGGAAGCGGCGCGTTGCCGGCTCTGCTGGTACACAACTGGGAATCACATAACATATCATATTACATCCTAGGGTTTAGCGAACAAACCGATCCGGCCCTGCTCACTGGGCGACCCCACCACATCGGCCGGTTGGGAGCAGTCGGGGCTAGTTTAGCCGCGTTCAAGGCCGCCGGGGTCACGCATATTGTGCTGGCCGGGCAGATTCGCCGCCCGCCGTTGCTCCAACTTGCCCCGGACGCGGCTGGCCTGCGCTTGCTGGCCCGCATGGGGGTGAGCCGGGGGGACGATGGCCTACTGAAAGCCGTGGTGCGTTTTCTGGAAGAAGAAGGCTTTGGCGTGGTGGGTGCCCATGAGATTATAGGCGGAGTGTTGCTGCCTCAGCGTTGCCTAACCCGGCGCCAACCAACCAAAGCCGAACACGACGGCATTGCCGTGGGGCTTGCCGCCCTGCGCCAGCTAGCCCCCCTCGATCTCGGCCAAGCGGTGGTGGTGGCGGAAGGCCGAGTGCTGGCGGTAGAAGACATCGGCGGCACCGACGCGCTGCTAGAACGGGCGGCGGGCTTTGACTACCAAGGGCAAATGATTCTCATCAAAGCCGCCAAACCCGGCCAGGAACGCCGGGCGGATATGCCCGCCCTAGGCCTTGGCACCGTTCAAAAAGCTGCGGCCAGCGGTTTTGTTGGTATTGCTGGAACCTCAGGGGAAACCTTGTTGCTCCAACAAGACGAGGCCATTTCCGCCGCCAACGCCAACGACCTGTTTGTCTGCGGGGTGCCTCCCCTATGAAGATTTTTTTCAGTGCCGGGGAGCCGTCGGGGGATGCACTGGGCGCGGCGGTTATAAAAGCCCTACCTCCGGGCACCCGTGTTTCAGGTATCGGGGGAGAGGAGATGCAGGCGGCAGGGGTAGCCTCCCTGTTTTCCCTCAGCGATCTGGCGGTCATGGGCTTGGTCGAAGTCCTGCCGCGCCTGCCCCGGTTGTTTCGGCGGCTGCGCGAGACCGTGGCCGCCGTGCTGCAGACGCAGCCGGATATTGTCTGCACCATTGACGCGCCGGGGTTTAACGCCCGGCTGGCCCGCCGCCTGCATGCCGCTAGGGCGGAAGGCAAGTGGCACGGCAAACTAGTGCACCTCGTCGCGCCATCGGTGTGGGCGTGGAAGCCGGGCCGCGCCGCGAAAATGGCGGCAATTTATGATCACCTGCTCTGTTTGCTGCCTTTTGAGCCGCCCCTGTTTGAAAAGCATGGCCTGGCCAGCACTTTTGTGGGGCATCCTATTTTAGAGAGATACGATACGACTAACGCCCTCACCCCTGCCCCTCTCCCAAGGGGAGAGGGGTTTTCAGAGGGCGGCACGAAAAAGCCCCTATTGCTTCTCCTGCCCGGCAGCCGCCGGGGGGAAGTGAGCCGCCTGTTGCCCCTGTTTTTGGAGGCTGCCCAGCGGGTGCAGCAGCAGCGCCCTAATACCCAGCTTGCCCTGATGACCGTGCCGTTTCTCAAGGAGACAGTACAGGCCATCGTGAAAAAATCGCAACTGGCTATCCCTGTGCTCACCGACAGCAAGTACCGAGTGCCGTTATACCGCGCCGCCGATGCTGCCTTGGCCGCTTCCGGCACCGTCAGCGTTGAACTCGCCGCCGCCGGAACGCCCCACGTTGTCGCCTACCGCGTCCACCCCCTCACCCACCAGATTGCCAAACGCCTCATCACTATTCGTTTTGCCTCCCTTATCAACATTTTAGAGAATAACGCCATCATTCCTGAATACCTGCAGCACGCCGCCACCCCCAATGCCTTAGCCGAGGCCGTCGCACCCCTTTTTGTCCAGAAACAAGCCTTTGCCGCTGCCGTGGCCCCGGCGTTGGCAAAACTCCGCCCACCCGAAGACAGCACAGGAGCCGGCCACGCCGCCGCTAAGGTTTTACTAAGCCTTGTGCGCTAGAATCATCACGGTACAATAACCTCCGTGGCCGACGACACCCCCGCCCCTGATGATGAATCGCCTCTGGCCAAACGCCTGCGCGCCAGCATGGAAAAGCAGCGCGTTGAAAAACGCGAGGCCGCAGAACAAAAAAAAGAGAAAAAAAAACAAACCAAAAATCCTGAAAAAACTCCGCCGCCACCAGCCCCCAAGGCGGCACCAAAAGAACCACCCAAACAACCGGACGCAAAAGAGCCGGAAACACAAGAAGCCGATTCCCCTGGGGCGCAGCTAGCAGCATTTCTGGAAAAACGCCGCTTGGAACGAGAAACCGCAGCTAAAAATGAAGTACAGATAGAGCCAAAACCCAGCGCGCCAACACCGCCCCCTCCCGCCACACCAACACCGCCACCAACACCGCCACCGCCACCGCCTTTTGCCCCGGCAATCCCGCCGCCGCTGTCCCAACGTCTCGATCCCGCGCCGTCACAACACCCCCTGCACCTTATCCTTGGCCTTTTGGCGCGTCTGATAGCCCCGGTGTGGCGGCGGGTGAGTAAGCCCGTGACGTTTGTCGCCCACAGCCTGCTAGGCGTGGCGGCGTGGACAGGGGTGTGGCTGTTGACGGCATTTTTCTGTGCCTATGCTTTTTTGAAAGGATTTAATATCTACGACGTTCGTTCTTGGGACGTTCTGGAACGTGCCTACTACAGCGGTCGCACCATCCCCAGTCAGTACGCCCTAACGGCTGTACTTCTCGGTATTTTATGGTTAGTGGGGGCATTTTGGGCCGTACTGCATGGCTATGATTTCTTTCGCCTCCGCCGGGTAGTGACGACCCTTGAACACGCATGCAAAAGAATATTGAAATTTTTGGATAAAAAAATCACCCAACAAAAGTGATTCGCATCACTTTTCTAATGCATTTGCATTAATTTCCTGCTAGAAGTTAAGGAAGTGTAAACAGCAGGGGTTCTTGTTGCCGCAGTGTTCTACTCGTTTCGGCTTTTTTGGCGTCCTTATCTTGGGGCTTAGCCTACTGCTTTGCGGGGCCTCTCCTGCTTTAGCTATTGATAATCCGCCAGCTTCAACAACAACCAAAACAACACCGCCAGCCGTCAGCACCACCAACGCCAATACCGCCATCGCCGAAACTATGAACTGGTTTGCTGGAACTTGCTTCTCCTGCGGGATTATCAGCCGCCTGTTCGCCGCCTCCATGCAATACGGCAAGGTTCTTATGCCCATGTTTGGTTCAGGAATAGGAACATTTTTGAGCGTCGTCTTTGTTATTTGGGTTTTTATCCAAGTGGCTAAAATGCTGCTTCCCTTTGCCCCGGCCAACCGCACCAACGCTATTGCCAGCACTATGTTCACCAAAGGGGCATTGGTTCTTATTGTTTCGCTGATTTTATTCTCGCCTAAATCCTACGATATTTATTGGCGTTATATCTACAAGCCCGTGGTTAGTGTCTCTATCAATATGTCCAGTGCCCTGCTTAATGAGGGCACCAAAGGCCAAACCGGCCCATACGTTGTTGATACCTTCACCCTGAAAGATGGCAATAAATGCAGCAAGACTGTCATTACTGGCTTAACCTCTGAGGAACGCGCCCTACAATACCGCCTAGAGTGCATGGTGCACACGTTCCAAAACGCCTTCAGCTACGGTCTTGCCACCGGGTGGTACATGATTACCAAAACAGGAGGCAATGCCAATAACATCCTCATCGGCATTATCGTTTTTGTTGTTAGTATCACCCCGCCGATTACTTTTGCCGTGATGATTCTTGATGCCGTGATACGCTGGGTGATTATTTCCTGTCTGTCCCCGGCCCTCATGGGCTGTTATTGTTTTCCCGCCACCCGTAACTACGCTAACACCGGCTTCAAAGGCCTTCTGGAGGCTGGCCTTACCCTGTCTATCGTCTCCGTCGTCGCCGTCCTCTCCGCCGGGGTCATTCAAGAGGCCACCAAAACGGTTCAGGCCAGCATGGACAAGGCTGGAAGTGCCGTTGCCGGGGCGGCCAGCACGGCGGCAACGGCGGTGAAGGGGGCGATAAAAGGCGATACGACAACAACAACACCAGCCACCACCTCCACAAAAACCTTGAGCAGTTACCTGCGCCACGATCCCTTGTCCGGCTCCACAAACGTTGAACCCACGAACAATGGCAACACTCCGTCTTTTAATGGCAGCCTCCGCTATCCTATAAAATTAGGCGGAAACTGCATCAAGTCCAGTGACTTTGAATCAAAAGAAAGACCTAACCACAAAGGGGTGGATTTTAGCTGCCCCATTGGCACCCCGGTAACACCCGCCGCCCCGGGCATGGTCATTAAAGCCGATAGCGATGGCACGGGGGGATACGGCAACCTCGTCGTGATTCACCATCCCGATGGCGGGTACAATACCGTCTACGGGCATCTTGATAAGATTTTTGTCACCAAAGGACAGCAAGTAGATGTCAATATGATTATTGCCCGCGTTGGCAATACTGGCCGTTCCACCGGGCCACACCTGCATTTTGAGCTGCGCCTCGGCGGTGATGAAACAAACCCCTATAGCGGCGACGCTGAGAATCCCATGCTGTACCTCAACGGCCAACCTGTTCCCAATGCCGCGATTGCTTCTGGTCAGGGCAGTAACGAATCTGGTCAACCCCTCCACACCTTCGCCATGGCCGCTACATGGCTAATAATTTTTGCCCCCATGATGTCGAAGTTCGCCCTAAACATGATTGCAGCTATAACAGCGAAGCTCCTCGCCGGCGGGTTTGGCGGAGCAATGGGAAGCGCCGGGAGTGCTTTTACACCAGGGATGGGAGCCGCAATGGGCGTCGCCGGGTTTGGCGTTGGGGCTATCGGCCAGGGCGCGTTCAACGTCCTAGCCAATAATGAGATGGTGGCAAAAGGGCTGGATGCGATTAAGGATGGTGCTGGGGCGGTGGGGGGCGCGGTAGGCGGTGTTGTGGGTGATATTGGACAGCGGGTCACCGAGGCAGCCATGAGCGGCATTAATACCCTTCGGCAAAACAACGCCTTCGTTGATGGCGCTCTCAACGCCCTGGCCGCTGGCGGCAATTTTGTTGGCGATATCGGTTGCCGCGTGGCGGCAACCGCCATGAGCGGCATCAACGCCGTCGGGGACTTTGCCAAAGGCATGCAGGAGCACCTTCAGCAAAAATTCCAGGACACCCAGCAGTTCCTGCAAATGCTAGAAGCCAACCGCATCGCCTTCATGAACAACATGCACCAAGCCCCGGGGGAATTCCTCAAGGCCGTCAATGATTTCCTGCGCCAGAATGAGGGGATTAGCAAAACCTTTGATAGTATTCAGTCTCTGCAAAAGGGTTTTGGTGATCTCGTTGATCATGCGCGTGCAGAGCTACAACGCTTACAAAATCAACTAGCCACTGTTGGCAACAACGTCTATCAAGCTCTCCCCAGCCCGGTGCAGACGGGCCTGCGCGTAGGCGGAGATATCGCTCAAAATATCGGCAATCGAGCCGGCGAGTTCGTCAACAACTTTAAAGATCAAGCAATAAACGACATCAAAGCGATGCCCATGGCGGCTGTAAAAAATACATTAGTTTTGCTTGGTAGCACCTTACCCATCGTTCCGCTCACAATCGTTCACGCGGCGGTGGGCGATGCTACCGGTCTTGCCTTCACAAGATTTGTTGACGCTGCAAATGTCGGTATAGGCACTGCTAATGCAATTTTCTCCCCCGGCAATAGTGCTGGCAATCACGAACGCCAGATCATCCTCCACCAGGCCGAGACGACAAATGAGGACCAGCGGCAACAAGCCCTCAATGCCTTAGAACAACAAAAACAACACCACACGCAACGCATTGACGACTTGAAAGAAACTATCAAACAAGAACTTGCTGATATAAAATCCAGAGAACAGGCTTTACGCAGCAACACATCCCTGTCTCCCGCCGAGTTTAAAGAGCAATCAAACCAACTGAGTGAAGAGCGCACACGCCTGCTCAACGGCGGCCAAGCAAGCGTCAGCCACTTTGTCGCCGAACGCGACGCGTTCAATAAAAACTACGACAACATGATACGCGATATCAACGCAATACATGATAATAATGCAGCCAATATAAAAGATCTGCGCGATGCCTACCTCGGTAAAAAAGACGAGAAATACATCGATACTAAAGATACATACGCCGCACAAACAAATACTATAACCACTACTATACAGCGTAACGAACAACGTCTCCAAGAAATCGATAAGCAAATCCGCGAACTACCCACTAGCGACCTATCAAAAAAAGAAGTCGCTACAAAAATTGCTGGATTAATTGGGGAAAAAGACTTACTCAACCGCGACAATAAACGCCTTGAAGAACAAAAACTGGAACTCTCTATTCAAAAAGCAACCGAGGTAAAAACACTTCTAGCAAATCAGAAGAAAGAGACCCTTGCCGGGAATTCAGTAAGACAAACCGCCGAAAACATCATCGAACAACAAAATAAAGCCCAAGAAAGAGCAACGAAAAGAGCAACCGCACAACAAGCCAAACAAGAAGGCTGGAACGATGGCGTTCGAGCACAATTAGAAAAAATCCAAGCAGATCAAGCGGCAAAAAGAGCTTCGCGTCAACCCGCAGGTTTCCCATGATGCGCGCCTTCCTCCTACTGCTGTTCATGCTTACCGCCTTCCCCGCCGTCGCCCAAACGCCTGCGCCAGCCGCAACACCAAAACCTGCCGCTGCCGATATCGCACCGGCCACGGTCACATCCCCCTCCGGCAAGCTGACTATTCCCACCAAATACGACTGGTACACCACATGCTGGATATGCTCACTACTCCAGCTTATGGATGACGTGCGGCAGGATTACGGCAAACGAGCGTTTGAGCTTGTTGCCGGGCAGATTGCCGATCCCCTCAGCGTTTTTCTCATTCTCTGGTTCCTGTTTCAATCCGCGCAACTCTTTAACCCTTTCGGCGGTCAGCAGGCTCCCAAGGTGCTCAATGGCCTCATTAAGCAGCTTATTCTTACAATCATCGTCGTCGGCCTAGTGCAAAACTATAAGATTTTCTGGCGCATCCAGGACATGGTGGTCAGCGTCGGAAGCAAGGTTAGCCATGTGTATATCAACAACGCTGGTCGCTATATCGGCAATAACGAGATTACCACCTGCACCCCGCCGACTTCCTCCCCCGGCAGCGTCAGCAGCGACGCCACCCAAAAATTTCTGTGCAACGTGGAGATCATGCAGCGCGCCCTAGGCATGGGCATCAAGCTCGGCCACGATTTGTGGAAAAACAACGAAAAAGTTGGCTACATGGACGCCACTATCGGCGGTGGGGGTCAGCATTTGCTGCGCTCTGCTGCTGGTCTTGGCCTCATTGGCGTGGCGGCAGCATTATTAATTTTGGTTATCTTTCGTGTTGTCGATTGGCTCATCAACTTGACGATTATCACCATTCTAAGCCCTGTTTTGGCATTATCATTCCTGTTCCCCATCTCCCGCCAGATCACCACCACCGCCGTGAAAGTGCTGTTTGCCTCGGGGATCAATATTATACTCACCGGCATAGTTATTGCCGCCTTTATGGTTATCATGAAAAATGTTCTCGATATGGGTAATGCCAACAACATTGGGAGCCTTTCCTTACAGGACGGCATCTTATCCCCAGATTTCTGGCGCTTGATAGCCTTATATATTGCCGCCCGTACGGTGCTCAAGCAAACTACGAATTGGAGCGACCTAATCACCCAAGTACCCAGAACCTTACGCATGCCCATGTTCGCCATGCAAATTTTTGAACGCCTTGGAAAAAGTATCAGCGATAACTTCAATAGCACCCAGCGGCAACTTCAACAACTTTTACCCTTTGCCCAAAACCCCGCCAGCATAGGAAGAAATTTACGCCAACAGCTCAGCCAACGTATTCCCACCGTCACCGATATCCTCAAAAACCCTGATATACCCAAACCAAAGTTTAATATTCCTTGGGAGAAAAAAGCACCATGATCCGCGTGTTACTCACCCTTGCCCTAGTGTGTATTGCCCTTCCCGCTTGGGCGAACAGTACACAATTAATGGGAGGCCCTGAAAAAGCGTGCCGTGATAAAATCACCGAAAGCATAAAAAATAAAATCAATGCACTACAAAACACGGATTCCAAAAAAGCCGCCTTACTGCGAGCACAACAAGACAGGGTCGCCGAGTACACCTATAGAACCTCAAACATGTGCGGCATTGGCAGCCTGCAAAAAACGCCACAGTACGGCAATGCCATTCGTGCCTACAACAGCGATGCCCAGCTAACAAAAACACTAAAAACCTTGCCCGCTTTTGCCGACACCGCAACAGCAACAAGCACTTCGCCTACTTCTACCGATACAAGCCAATGCGCTAGTAAACTCAGCCTAGCCATCAAGAATGCCCGCGTTGACCCCACCTGCAACAAAGTCTTCGACAAAACATCAGGAGCTCAGCAAGCCTTAGAAAGCTATGTCAACCTTGCCGTTCCCGGATGCGCCACTAACCCGACGGATTTCCTCCAAGCTGACGATCCTATTGGAGCCGCCGCCGTCCATTTTTGCCGAGATATGATTAGTTGCGATGATCTGATTAACAACACGCTCAGCGCAGAAGAGATCAAAAAACTTCCCACTAACGATACTGCCACGCTAGAGGGATTGAAAAAACAAGGCGTAGCCGCTTGCGCCCTTGATCTAACTAAAAAACGGGGCGAAGCCAGCACCACCACCGGCAGCGGCATGGCCGACCAACAAAGCGACAGCCAAAAAAGTCTCGGCAAAAGCTTGGAAAGACTACAAAAAGAGTTAGCTGTCGAAGACTTAATGAGTGCCTGCATAGGCTGTGAGGTCATCGCCAAGCTTTTGGAAATCAGTGATACCTACGGCCAGAAGATTTTTAAAACCCTTCAAAACGCCATGCTTGGGTTACTGGGCGTTTTTGCAGTGGTGTGGAGCCTGTTTCACGTTGCCCGAATTTATACCCCCTTCACCCCTATGGCTCAGATGAACAACCTCAACAACATGGTGGTCAGCCGTTTGGGCGTTGTGTTCCTAGTCGGGCTGTTCTTAGGCAGTTACGCTAATTTCTGGAAATATGTGTATGCGCCTATCGTCGTCTCGGGCATGCAAACCGCCGGACTGATAGCAAACAGTGCCTCGCAAGGCTCTGGACTGAGCGGCAGCGTCTCTGATTTCTGCGGCGACCTCAATTTCAGCGACGCAGGTGCCAACGGCAAGGCCATGGCCAAAGCGGCCAATTGCCTGCTAGGCGGGATGCAGGCCACTATTGGCGGGGTGTTGATGCAAGCCCTGCAAACTTTATGGGAGGGGGGACAAACTGGCCCCATCGGTTTTATCATCATGCTCCTTAGCGCCGCCCCGGTGGTCTGGTTCTTTGGCAAGCTCTATTTGCTTTTTCCCCTACGGGCCGCCGATGTCATTATCCGCTGGCTCTTGCTGGCCATGCTCAGCCCTCTGGTCATCGCCGCTTTTGTGCTTCCGGGTATGCGCTCTATTACCATAACCACTCTGAAAGGCTTGATACAAAGCTCCACTGAGCTGACGGTGGAGGCCGTCGTCATCGGCCTTACCAGCGGCGCGCTGTATGCCGTTACCAAAGACCCGACCATGAACGGTAACTTAAAAATTGCCTTGGGCAGCGATGTATGGCTGCAGATCATCTTCATCGGCATCACCAGCAATATGCTCATCAAAGCCACCGGTCAGATCGCCGATGCCTTTGTCAACCCGCAAGCCATGAATGATTCTGCCCGTATGGATACCAATGTCGCCGGCCAAGCGGCGAAGATGCTGGAAACCGTTGCTGATTCAACGCGAGCAGTGGGAGCAAACGGCGTGGGCAACTTCGTGAAAGGATTGTGGAGCGGTGGTGCTAAATAATAAGTGCCCGCGCCAACGCCACGTATTCTGCTACAGCCACGTCTTCGGCCCGCTGCTGCAGGAAATCCTCCTCCAGTCGCGGTAGGCGCGGCAATAAAGGCTCCAAACTCCGGCGCAGCATCTTGCGCCGTTGGCCAAAAGCAACCTTAGTAAGCGTTTCAAGTGCCGCCAACGATACCGATACCGCCTCATCATGAGGGATGAGGCGCACTACGCGGCTGACAATCGACGGCGGCGGCACAAAGGCACTGGAGGGTAAATCAAAGCATTTCTCAATCCGGCATAACGCCTGCGCCACCACCGAAAGCCTACCATACGCAGGTGTGCTGGGCTTTGCCGCAAGGCGTTCGGCCACCTCCCGCTGAAACATCAGTGTCATCCCGGCAACATGCTGTATTTTATGAAATAAATTCAAGACAATCGCCGTGCCGACATTGTATGGTAAATTACCCGCAATCCATAACGGCGACGGCGCAAGAGCGCATACATCCATTTCTAGAGCGTCACCCTCGATAACAGTGAGCCGTCCGGCGGCAGCCTCCACCAACGGCTGCAACGCAGCCACCGCCCGGGGGTCTTTTTCCACCGCAAAAACCGACCCTGAATGCTCCAGTAATAAAGCCCTGGTAAGGCCACCCGGCCCAGGACCAATCTCCACAATGACCCTGCCTTGCCCTACCTGCCGGGCAATCTTACGGGTCAGGTTTAAGTCCATGAGAAAATTTTGCCCCAGACGCTTATCCGCCGAAAGCCTTGCCGCGCCTATAACCTCCCGCAGCGGCGGCAAAGCCAAAATCGCGCTTTTATCCACGTCGTTTCAGTGCCAATTCACCCGCAAGTGTTAACGCGGACAGTAAGCTATCAGATCGTGCCCGACCTGTTGCGGCCAAGGACAACGCCGTGCCATGATCAGGCGAGGTGCGAATAATAGGCAAGCCAAGGGTTATATTGACACCACCCCAAAAATCCAAGGTCTTTATAGGAATAAGAGCCTGATCATGATACATGCATAAAGCGGCATCATATTGTCGTCGCGCCTGCTCATGAAATAACCCATCAGCAGCAAATGGTCCGTCCACGTCAATGCCTTCATCACGCAGAGCCTCCAGCGCAGGGACAATACAACGGATTTCCTCATCTCCCATAGCCCCGCCCTCCCCGGCATGGGGATTGAGGCCAGCCACAGCAATGCGCGGCTGAGTAATACCCCAATACTCGCGCAGACTAGACGCCATCACCCGCACCGTGGCAATAATCCGGTGCGGCGCAACATGATCGATAGCTTGAAGCAGGGATTTATGAATAGTCAACGGCACCACTCGCAACGCCGGACAGGCCAGCATCATAACGGCCAGCGGCGTGTCGGTATGCGCCTCAAGATATTCCGTATGGCCATCATAGGAAAACCCGGCGGCATACAGCGTCCCCTTATGAATAGGGTTGGTTACCAAGCCAGAGGCAGTATTATTTTTCACTGATTTCAATGCTATATGTAGACTCGCCAGCACGGCGGGGGCATTGGCGGGATCAAGCACCCCGGGGGTTACAGGGACAGCCAAGGGCTGGTGCAGCACGGGCAGGGCTTGGGGAAACACCGCTCTTGTTTGTTGGGGATCGGTGATAAGCTCCACCGAAACTGGCAATCCAAGCCGCGCCGCAGTTTCCCTTAAATGATCCGCGTCCGTAACGGTATAAAACGGCACGGGTAAGGATCGGCGCTCAAGCCACGCCTTAAGGGTAATCTCAGCGGCAATCCCGGCGGGTTCACCAGCGGTCAGGGCAAGAGGAGGAAGAGAAACGGAGCGCATCGCCGCTTTTGTAGAACGGGATGGGGGTGGGAACAACTGATCTTGTTAGCGATCGGGGTAGAAGAGGCTAAGATTAAGACGATCGATAATCATTGACGCGCGAATGCGCGGCAAAAAACTGCGTTATTTCAGCAACCGTTTCTCCAATTTTAGCAAGCTGTTCTGGGGAAAGATCGTTTGGGTTCAATTGTAACACACTCTGTGCAGCTTTACAAAATTGCTGTATTGTAGCATCAGGCACTTTCTGTGGATCAAATTCTCGCAAGACCTGCCTAGTTACATCAAAAAAATCACCTCCTCGTTTAGCCGCCCGTTTTAGAATATCAGGCAACACATCATTACCTGCATCTTTTTGCTGCTTAAAAAAATTAAAAAGACCGCCTTGTGTACTTACATCCAGTAGACCCGCTCCTTCACCCAGTTCCTTGATGATAGCCTCTTCGATTGGCCAAGGAAGGGCACACAGTCCGCTATAATCAACATCTCCACTTTTTTTATAAACAATCAATGCATCCCTAATATAATCAACCCCTATTCCTCCTATCAAACCGCCACCTTTTCTGAAAAACTGGTCGGCAACTACTTCTGGCGACCATGTAGAACCCTGTTGATCTGGCATAAAAATCTCCTTTTACCAAGGAGAGCCTACCAGACGAAAAAAAAAATCAATCTTTTTGTGTGTTTTTATCTAAAAAATTTCACGAATTAAAAAACTACGGAAAAACCCCTACCCGCCCCAGCGCGGTCGTCTCAGCAAACCCAAAACGGATATTGAGGTTTTGCACCGCTTGGCCCGATGCGCCCTTGATGAGGTTATCAATCGCAGAGCAAACAATAATCTGCCCCGGCGTGCGTCCGGGGTGTAACGAGAGATGGCACATGTTGCTCCCCCTGACATGGCGAGTGCTGGCAGTTTGCCCAACGGGGAGCACCTGCACAAACGCCTCGTCAGCATAGCGTTGCTCCAGCACTTGGCGGGCATCATCCAAATTGCACCCGGCTGTTAGACGCAGGTATATAGTCTCCAGAATCCCCCGATTCATGGGCAGCAAATGCGGGGCAAAGGTCACGGTGACGGGGGCGCCCGCCGCCAAACTCAATTCCTGCTCTATTTCAGGGCGATGACGATGCCCCTCAAGACCATACGCCGTAAAACCTTCCTGGACTTCCGCCGCCAAGGAGGATTCCCGCAAGCTTCGCCCTGCCCCGCTCACCCCAGACTTAGCATCAATAACAATATCATGCCAATCAATCACACGTTCACTAATCAGCGGCAATAACGCCAACTGCGCCGCCGTCGGGTAACACCCCGGATTGGCAATCAAGCGAGCTTTTTTCACGGCATCTCGAGCAAACTCTGATAGACCATACACCGCCTCGGGCTGCAGTGCTGGGGCTTGGTGGGTGCCATACCATTCCGCATACATCGCCACATCGCGCAGACGAAAATCCGCTGATAAATCAATAATAACAAGATTTTCTGGAAGATTTTTTACTACTGCTTGAGTCGCCGCATGGGGTAAACAACAGAAAACGGCATCTATGTCTGAAAAATTGACTGCCTCAATCTTTTCCATCCGAGGCAACATCACACCAGAGACGGCGGGAAACACTTCTGCTAAATGCTTTCCAGCCTGCTTTTCCGCCGCCAATGCTGCGAACTGTACTTTTGGATGACCCAACAACAAGCGTACCAGCTCAACACCAGTGTAGCCACTAGCCCCCAAAACAGCGACGGACAGCACAAAAAACGCTTAACGTTTGGAGAACTGAAAGCGACGTCGTGCTTTGGCTTGGCCGTACTTTTTACGCTCCACCGTCCGAGGATCACGGGTAAGGAAACCATGCGGCTTCAACTGCGCTCGCAAATCAGGCTCCAACGCTACTAATGCCCGGCTAATACCTAAACGCACCGCACCAGCCTGACCCGATAAACCACCACCGGAACACGTTACCGTCACATCGTATTGACCGAGTCTATTTAGAACACTAAACGGCTGGTTTACCAGCATCCACAATACCGCACGAGCAAAATAACCTTGGCCATCGACACCGTTCACGGTAAAACCGCCTTTACCAGACTTCACCCAAACCCGCGCAACAGCACTTTTGCGCCGACCTGTGGCATACATACGGCCTTGGGCATCTTTATCCCGTTTCTTAGGCTTGTTAACCTCGGCAACACTTGCAGCAGGCTTCGCAGCGTCTTGCTTGGAAAGATTTTTCAAATCTTTAAGAGAAAAGGCGGTTTTTTTGCTAATAGCCATAAGAAACTCAGATTACTTCCAGTGACGCACAAGGGCAGGATCATTGAGGGGAGTAGGGTTTTGACCAGCATGAGGGTGATCAGCCCCAGCGTAAACACGAAGATTGTCCGCCAACTGTTGGCGTGCCAAGGGGGACTCTTTCGGCATCATTCTCTTGATAGCATTTAATAAAACACGCTCGGGATACTTACCTTCCAAGGTTGATTTCCACGTGCGTTCCTTAATGCCGCCGATATAGCCAGTATGCCAAAAGAAAATTTTCTGACGCAGCTTATCACCAGTGATTTTTACTTTTTCAGCATTAATAATAATTACACCATCACCACAATCAACATGGGGGGTGTATATAGTTTTATGCTTGCCACGAATCACTTTGGCAACATAGCTTGACAGCCGACCAACAACAAGACCTTCAGCATCAATAAGATGCCACTTCTTTTCATTGTCTTGCGGCTTTGCAGAATAGGTACGCACAAAGGCGGTTTTCATGGGCAAATACTCAATTAGAAAATGATAGATATGCTCCAACCTTGGCAATGTCAATGTCTTTTTATGTAAGGTATCATAATACCCTATTCTCAAAAAAACTATCTCGCCTAACTCACTTTTTCCAGCCATCCACCTTCTTCATTTTCTTGAAAATACCGCAATGTGTGCCCAGCCTCTTTCAATAATTTCCATACCCTGCGCGCCGCATCAAGACTCTCCCGATGACGGCCATGAAACACGATAAGAACCTTTTCCATAGAAACAAAATGAACCGAATCAGTCTGATCGGCCAACAACAAGACCGTCGCCCCATTGGGGTTCTCCGTATCAGCGGTAATCCACACGGGTTCAAGAGCAGGCGCTACGCTACTTCCTGCGCTGGCATGCGGTAAAAAGCTTTCCGAATCAAATGTCCACAAGCAATCATCGAGAAACTTGGCAAAAGCTGGGTTAGCAGTATGAATAAGCAGCCGTTGACCACTGGCCAACACACGATTCACCAAAGCAGGCAGAGCCTCCTCGACACTGCGGCGGCTGAGATGATAAAAGTTGACGGTGGGCATAATTGGATTGTAGCCCTACACGATCAGGAACTCCAGTGCCCGTATGACCGATACTATTCTCATTATCGACTTTGGCAGTCAGTTTACCCAACTCATCGCCCGCCGTGTGCGTGAGGCCGGGGTCTATTCCGAAGTGCGTCCGTACAACATGCCTTTTTCTAAAGCACCAAATTTAAAGGGCATAATTCTATCCGGCGGCCCAGCCTCGGTACACCAAGCCCATAGCCCGCAATTGCCAAAGTGGGTGTTAGAGCAAAACGTCCCTGTACTGGGCATTTGTTATGGCCAACAGTCCATGTGCGCGGCTCTAGGCGGGGCAGTGCAACCGGCCACCAGTCGCGAATTCGGCCATGCCGAACTGCTGGTTCACCACGCACATCCCCTGTTTACTGGAGTGTGGGAAGCTGGGGGACGTTACCCTGTATGGATGAGCCACGGCGATATAGTAACAGCCCTGCCTCCGGGTTTTGTATCCCTAGCTGGCAATGGTCATACGCCCTTTGCCGTGGTAGCAAATGACATGCGTCAACTCTACGGCGTGCAATTTCATCCAGAAGTTGCACATACGCCCGACGGTGCGCAACTTATTGATAATTTTGTGCGTCGAATTTGCGGTGCGTTAGGCACATGGACTATGACGGCATTTAAAGATACCTCTATTGCTGCGCTACGTCAGCAAGTGGGAACGGGCAAGGTCATCTGCGGCTTATCCGGCGGCGTGGATTCATCGGTAGCGGCAGTGCTGCTCCATGAGGCCATTGGAGAGCGCCTCACCTGTATTTTTGTGGATACTGGCTTGCTCCGTAAAAACGAAGCACAACAAGTGGTTAATCTGTTTCGCAATACTTACCATATTCCGCTGATACACATTGATGCCGGGAGGAGGTTTCTTGATGCCTTAGCCGGGGAAACCGATCCAGAAGTCAAACGCAAAACTATTGGCCGCCTGTTTGTAGAGATTTTCGAAGAAACAGCCGGAAAAATTCAAGGTGCCGATTTCCTTGCTCAAGGAACGCTATACCCCGATGTAATTGAATCTATTTCCGCCCATGGCGGCCCGTCGGTAACAATTAAATCCCATCATAATGTAGGTGGATTACCGGAAAAAATGCGGCTCAAGTTAGTGGAACCGCTGCGCATGCTGTTCAAAGATGAAGTCCGAGCTTTGGGACGAACGCTTGGACTGCCCGAAGCAATGGTGGAACGGCATCCTTTCCCCGGCCCTGGCCTCGCCATTCGTATTCCCGGCGCGGTAACAACCGAAAAAGTAAAAATTTTACAAGAAGCCGACGCGGTTTTCTTAGAAGAACTCCACACCGCCGGCCTGTACCGTGAAATTTGGCAAGCCTTTGCGGTCCTGCTGCCCGTCAAAACCGTTGGCGTCATGGGCGATGCTAGAACCTATGAATATGTATTGGCCTTACGGGCAGTAACAAGTACCGACGGGATGACGGCGGCGGCTTATCCCATGCCCCATGATGTGCTGACCCGAATTGCCGGGCGCATTGTCAACGAGGTACGGGGCGTAAACCGCGTTGTTTATGATATAACGTCTAAACCACCGGGGACTATCGAATGGGAATAATCCGCTACTTGCTATTGTTCCTCATTTTAGTCGTGCCTGTTGCTCAGGCCGTTGATGCGCCCCAAATTGTGGCAGTTGTTAATGATGAGCCTATTTCCGGGCGGGAGCTTGCTGCCCGAACGCGCCTAGCCCTGTTCTCCGGTGGTATTACCCCAACGCCCGAAGCCATGAAATCCTATAGTGGTCAGGCATTGCAACAAATGATCAATGAAATTCTGCAAACGGGAGAGGCTAAACGCCAAGGTATTACCGTTACAGACGCGGAAGTAGCAGAATCCATTGCCGATCTAGAAAAACAAAACCGAATGGAGTCAGGAAAACTCAAAACCATGCTGGCCGAGCGTGATATTCCATTGGCAACATTGGAATCTCAAGTGCGAGCAAATATTCTATGGGGACGCTTAATTCGGCGCAATTATGGGGCACGAATTTCCGTTAGCCCCCAAGAAGTTGATGAGGTACGCGAACGCCTAAGCCGCGCCCGTGGTAAAGAAGAATTTGCTTTAAGCGAGATTGTCCTACGCACCGATCCGACCAGACCAGAAAGTGCCACAGAGGTTGAGCAACTAGCGAAACGTCTATTTGACGACGTAGCCAAAGGTGGTGATTTTGCCGCCCTAGCACGAGAATTTTCATCGGCCCCGACGGCAGCGACCGGTGGTGAGCTAGGCTGGATATTAGCAGAAGAGATTGATAAAAAACGCTTTGATGCCTTGCGAAATCTCCCCTCAGGAGCAGTAGCAAAGCCCCTAAGGGAGGACGGCGGGATAACATTATTGTGGCTACGTGGGCGACGACTCTTAGGCGGCGGAGAAGGTGCACCATTAACACGTCAGGTATCAGATAAAAACGCCACAGTAGCGTTATTCCAGACGGTTTTAGAAATACCGTCCGGCATTGATGAGAAGGATTTACTAAAACTGCGGGATAAAATGATTCAAGCGACGAAGGGAATTCGCAGTTGCGCGGATGCTCAGCGGGTGGCAGCAAAAGTCGGCAACTCGTTATCCGGCTCCTTGGGACGACTCTCCTTAGGGAGGCTGCCTGGCCCAGTGCGGGAAGCAGTAACGCCTTTGGCCGTTGGGGAATCCACCCGGCCTTTGCTCACCAACGGAGTTCTCACGGTGTTTACTATCTGCGATCGCAGTGCTCCGCCAGTACAGGCCGCCCAAGCCGCTGCGCCCTTCCAGATGCCCAACGACGATCAAATTCGTGAGCGTCTGCGCCAACAAAAGATGCAACGTCACGCCGATAGCCTCCTACGAGAACTGCGCCGAACGAGTTTTGTGGATATGCGGGAAAAAGGGGCATCGTCCAGATAAAATAAATCTGGCTCTCTTCCAAAATGGGTGGGTAGAAAACCTGCCAATGCCACGCCCTCGGTCGTCTTCGCGAGCGCCGGAAGCGCGTGGCGATCCAGCGTTCATTTTTTCTGGATGGCCACGGCGCTCCGCGCCTCGCCAAGACGGAG
>JBKDWF010000045.1:0-3959 GCA_046338525.1 Holosporales bacterium | reverse complement strand
CCCCGTTGTCCGCAAGGGCGCACTGGCCGTGGCTAATGTGATGACCTGCACCCTGTCCGTCGATCACCGGGTGGTGGACGGCGCCGTGGGGGCGCAGTGGCTGGCGGTGTTTAAGAAACTGGTGCAGAGTCCGCTTGAATTGGTTTTATGAATGCAAAAGCTTTTGTATTTTTAATACTAGTAGTTATTGTTAGTGGCTGCGCGCGTCCGCATCTAGAACCTGATGATGTTTTTACATCAACAAACGAGCGGGGGCTAGTCATCGCAGCGGTGCAGATGAGTGCTGACGATCAATTAAATTATCTTCGTGCTTGTCATAGCGGAATAGCCAGTAAATGGCTAGGGACATCGTCATATTTTTACAGCATTGCTTCCATTGGAGAAAATTCCAACGCTAAAGATGTTAGTTTTGTATCCAGCATTAAAGTGCTAGATCCCAAAAGAGAAGTTTTTTACTTTGCCTCTTATGCGGAACCAGGAACATACTTTTTGAAGACCTATGGTATTTGTGGTCTTTTTTATGAGCCTAGAAAACCATTCGGGTTCAATATTAAAGCCGGCGAAATTGTTTATTTAGGCGTAACAAAATTTAAAACAACCTATGATCTTGAGTATACCTACCAACAAGAACTGAAAATTGCAAATTTACGTATTTTGGATCATAAAAACAAGCGTATTTCAACACCTGTTTCAACACCTGTGATTCAGATGCCTTATTTTCATCAAGAAGGAAAAAAAGAAGCCGAAGAATGGTTGTTTTCTAAATACCCTAATATCGAACGTCAGCCCATGCGCCAAGTTACCCTAACCGATGCTGATCCCAAGTTAAAACAAAGTTGGGACAGGGCGGATGAACGGCAACGTGTTCATAAAAGTATGCTTTGTGTTTTGGGTGTAAAAGACGATTGTCGCGAGCCATCTATGACCGCCGTGCGCCCTGTTCAGTCAGCACCTTCTACTCCTGTGCCACAAGCTGATGCGGTGCAAAAAAACGATGAACTTAAGTTGTTAAAATGACTCTACATCCTACCCCATCGCCAGCCGCCGCAACGCCGCAGTACTAAGCCCCCCCGCATCATCATTGGCCGCACCGTTGTCCAAGGCCTGCTGCACCGCCGTAAACGCTTGCAGCCGGGCATAGCCAAGGTTAACCAGCGCGGCCACGGCATCGGCGGCGGGGTCGGCCTGGGGCGTGATACCGCCGCTTCCCGCTGGCGCGCCTTTTGCCCCCGGTGCAACCAAGCGCAAGGCGGCCTTGTCTTTGAGTTCCGCCACAATCCGCTGGGCCAGCTTCGGGCCGACACCATCGGCGGCGCGAAAGGCGGCGCTGTCCTGGGCGGCGAGGGCGCGTTCCACCTGCTCCGGCGTGAGGTGCGATAAGACTGCCAGCGCGGCCTTGCCCCCTACCCCCTGAACGCTGTTGAGCAGGCGGAACCAATGCTGTTCGGCGTTGCTGGTAAAACCGTATAAAATATGGGCATCCTCGCGGATGTGCATGTCTGTCCACAGACGGCAGGCCTGGCCTTGGGGCGGCAGGCTGGCCAAGGTTTTGGCCGAACACAACACGCGGTAGCCTACGCCGTGGACGTCCAGCACCACGCTGTCCACACCGCTATCCGCAACGGTGCCTTGAAGAAAAGCAATCATCCGGCGCTCCTTTGATAATGGTGTATCGCGCTGTGCTGGGCATGGCAAATGGCCACGGCTAGGGCATCGGCGGCATCGGCTCTAGCCCCGGCCAAGGTGGGGAGCAGCATCCCCACCACCGCCGCCACTTGGCCTTTTTCGGCCCTGCCACTGCCGGTGACAGTTTTCTTCACCGTTGCGGCGGGATAATGATGCACTTCTAGCCCGGCCAAGGCCGGGGCTAACAACACCACGCCCCGAGCTTGACCCAAAATAAGAGCCGAGCGGGCGTTGGTGTTGACGTAGGTCTCCTCCACTGCGGCAACATCAGGCTTCCAGCCTTCCAGTATTGCCATCAAGCCCCGGTGCAAGGTCACGAGGCGGCTGGCCAAATCATCATCCGGATTGGTCTTCACCACCCCGCAGGCAACGCCGGACAATCGCCCGGCCTGGGCATCAACAACGCCCCATCCCGTGCGGTGCAACCCCGGATCAAGGCCAAGCAAGCGCATGGGTGAGCTGTAGGAGGAATAAACTGGCTTGTCTATCGAGGGTGTGGGGATTTTTTGGCAGGAGCTTTTTTCTTCTTTTTGGCTTTCTTCTTTTTCGTTTCAGGCTTAATTTTTGAAGGCTCATTAAGGGCACTTACAGCGGCGGATATCTGCGGCGCAGTATTACTGTAATAAAAGGCCTTTATTAACTGCGCGGGTGCATCGGCATCCACTATGGATCGAAGGCGGGTGGTAATTTCCCGATCGATAAAATCGATGTTTGCTGCAGAACCTTCCTTCCCCTGCAAGGCGGCACGACCAAACCAGAAGATGCTGACCTCCAAATTCCGCACAACCCCAAGGCCGTGGTAGTAGAGCATCCCCAGATTATTCTGAGCCAAGGGATGACCCTCAACCGCGGCGTGCTCATACCATTTGGCGGCGGCGCGGAAATCCTGGGGCATGCCAATGCCCAGCTCATTGTTAACGGCAAAGTGGTATTGAGCCAGCGTGTCACCCTTTTCCGCCGCCTGTTTGAGCCAGTAATTCGCGTACCCTACATTCTGAGGGTATCCGTCACGGCCATACAAAAAGTTGATACCCCGGGGGGCCAAGGTTTGCGCCGTACCATCGCCAGGGGGGGGCGCGGTCTCGCACCCTGTCAGGGTTATCCCCAATAGCAACACCAGCAGCAAGGTATGACGCAAGATCATATAGGAGAGTATAGTGGGGCGGATGGGTTAATTTTTTATGAGCAGAAGGGGTTTTGGGAGGCGGTGTACATTAAATGTTTCACATCGCCCTATTGAGCCTAATATCAAGCCATTCGGCTCATAGTCAACAGCAGTTATGAACGATAGTGCCACAGGGTTCTTGTCTTCCCTTCTCAAAATCGCCTAGCATGCCTCCAATGTTGGGGGAGTAGCTTATGGAAAGTGTATTTGTGCTGGGGGCTTTTGTGCTGGGGGCCGGGGCGTCGTTTGCGCTGGCGTGGAATTTTGCGTTGAAAAACAAGGTTTCCAAGGCTGAATTTGATGCGCTGAGCACGGCGAAACAAGCCGCCGATACCGCCCTTGAGACCCTGAAAACAGAATTAAAAGGTGAGCGGGAAAAGCACGAGGGCAAACAGGACATCCTCAACGCCGCCCTGCAAACCGCCAAGCAACAACTCGTCAAACTGGAAACCGAAAAAGAAGGCCTTGCTGAAAAAATCCAGCAGCACAAAGGCGATCTTGCCAAGATGGAGGAAACCTTCCGGCTTCAGTTTGAAAACCTCGCCAACCGGATTTTTGACGAGAAATCCTCCAAATTTAAAAAAGAATCCGAAGCCGGGCTGGGGGTACTCCTCAACCCCCTGAAGGAAAAATTGCAGGAATTTAAGACCTCCCTTGGTCAGCAAGCAAAAGAACAGTGCTCCCTGAAAAACGAGATACAGCGGATTATTCTAGGCAATGAAAAAATCACCGTGCAGGCGGAACGCTTGACCAACGCCCTCAAAAGCGAAGCGAAGACTCAGGGCAACTGGGGGGAAATGGTGCTGGAAAAAGTTTTGGAGGCATCGGGCCTACGCAAGGGTTCAGAATACAATGTGGAGGTGCACCTGACCGGGGAGGACGGCAACCGCCTGCGCCCCGATGTGATCATCGACCTGCCGGAAAACAGGCACCTTATTGTTGATGCCAAGGTGTCGCTGACCCACTATGAGCGGTATTTTTCCGAAGCGGACGAGGCCCCCCGCGCCGCGCACCTCAAACAGTTTTTGGCCTCTGTCCGCACCCACATTACCGGATTAGGAGAACGTGGCTATCAGAACGTGAAGACGCTGGGCACGCCGGATTTCGT
>JBKDWF010000008.1:0-28157 GCA_046338525.1 Holosporales bacterium | reverse complement strand
GTACAAAAGCTTCCTTTAGGGAAAGCAAAAACAACCTCATGACGGGAGTCCCGGTTCATCGGCAACCGCGGGCATTGATCCCCCCTTCCCCCCGCCCCTTGCGCGGCGGGGAAGGCTTGGCTTTTTATATAAAATTTTAATAAAAAAATACATTATTATTTAAAGCTTTAAAAAACTTGACAAACACGATTCTTACATTACAGTGCACGCCGAGTTCTGGTGGACTCTTTGCAGGCAATATCTCTTCAGTTTCTAGTGGTAGTACCGCCATCAGGCACCTGATGGTTCTCCCGAAGTTGATTCCGATGGCGCTGAACCAAAGGGTTGGCTTCCGTTTTTAGCGGGCATCAGGCTCCCGCTTTTTCTTTTTTTAAAAAGGCGGAATTGTTCATTGCCACAAGGAGACTACAGATGGCTACCGGTACTGTTAAATGGTTTAATCCCACCAAAGGTTATGGCTTTGTTCAGCCCGATCAAGGCGGTGCAGACGTGTTTGTTCACGTTAGTGCTGTTGAGCGCGCTGGCCTCGCCACCCTGAATGAGGGTCAAAAAGTCAGCTACGAATTAGTAAGCAGCAAAGGCAAAACGTCAGCGGGTAATCTCAAAGTTATTGGCTAATTCTGCGTTGATGACACAAAAAGCTGTTGCCTTTACAAAGGCAACAGCTTTTTTTATGATACCGCTCTGCGTTCAATATGTAGAAAATATTTACGCAAAACGGCAAGCCCGTACGGCGTTTGAGCGAAGAATTTTGCAATTGATTGCAAAATGATATGAGGTGCGATGACTGATTCTATTCCTATTGAATGGCGCATCGACACGGGCTTAGTGGCCTACCCCGATGCCTTAACCTTCATGGAAGACCGGGCCAACGCCATTGCCGCGGGGGAGGCCGCGCCCTGCGTCTGGCTACTCCAACACCCGCCCCTGTACACGGGCGGCACGTCGGCCAAGGCCGCCGATGTGCTCTCCCCCTCAGAGATTCCCATCTACCCCAACACGGGGCGAGGCGGGCAATACACTTATCACGGTCCCGGCCAAGTGGTAGGCTATGTCATGGTGCCGTTGGCTCAATGGCATAAGGATGTGCGATGGTTTGTTGCTGGGCTTGAAGAGTGGCTGATGCGCACCTGTGCCCATTACGGCATCGCAGGCGAACGTCATTGCGGCAGGGTAGGGGTATGGGTCACAGGTCACGATAGAACAGAAAAGAAAATTGGTGCGGTAGGCGTGCGTCTACGCCGCTGGGTAAGCCTGCACGGGGTTTCACTCAACGTCGCCCCGAATCTCGATCATTTTCGAGGCATTGTTCCCTGTGGCCTACACCAATACGGGATCACATCGCTGGCCCATGAGGGGATCAATGCCTCGGTACCGGAAGTAATGCGCGTCATGCAGCAGGAATTTCTCCCCGCACTGAAGTATCGGCACAAAAACACCAACACCCCCGCTGACACGACAATTGTCAAAAAATGCTACTAAGTGTTTGTTAATGCAGGTGGCGATGGGGGATCGAAGCTCCCCACCACCACGCGGTTGCGGCCGCTGCGCTTGGCTTTATAGAGAGCCTGATCCGCGACCTTGAGCAGCGTTGTTTTATTGATACCTGTCATATCCCTCGTACAGGCGACACCGACACTGATGGTGATTTTAATCTCCTCCTCAGAGGGTAAAATAAATGGGGTTATTTCAACGGCACGCCGGAGGCGTTCGGCAATTTGCAAGGCTACACCCGTCCGGGTATCGTGCAGGATGACGGCGAATTCTTCCCCGCCTAATCGCGCCAAAAAGTCTGCATCACGCAAGTGGTGTTTTAGTTTATCCGATAGATCAATTAATACTTTATCGCCTGCGTCATGGCCATACACATCGTTGATTCGTTTAAAATGATCGATATCAACAAAGAGCAAGGTGGTGGAGCGATGCTCACGGTCGGCGGTACTTAGAATACTGTCAATATGGGCGTTGAAATAACGGCGATTGTACAGTTGGGTCAGCTCATCCGTCAGGGCAAGGTTAATAGAAGACTGATAGGTGTTGCGCAGGCGCTCTTGATAACGTAGGCGACGAATCTGTGTAACTACTCGGGCACGTAGTTCCTGTGCGTCAATGGGACGCAAGATGTAGTCGTTAATGCCAAGCTCCAGTGCCTTAATAAGAGTTTGCTCATCATCTTCTTCGGCCATCATCAAAATGGGCAAGTGCCTAGTTTTTTCTTGATTGCGTAACTGCACGCATGCCCGCAATGCATCATCACCACGCATGCGTAGGGGCGTGATAACCACATCAAAACTATCGTTTGGAATACTGTTCAAGGCACCTTCTAAAAAATCAAATACAGTAATAGAGTGGCCATCTTTTTCTAAAATCCGTTTTAATGTCAGTGCTGTCATCGCATCGTCGGAGAGTATTGCGATTTTTCCTTTGGGGCGTTCCCGCTCTTCTGGTGTCTGGCGAAGGGCACCAAGGCCGACAGTGGTATCCTCTCGGACACGGTAGGCATCCACCAAGGTTTTTAGGCGCACTAAGGATCGTACCCGGGCAAATAAAGGTATGTCCCGCACGGGTTTGGTGATAAACTCATCGGCTCCTGCTTCAAGGCCGCGCACCCGATCGGCGGCATCAGAGAGAGCGGTAACCATGATGATGGGTATGTGCGTGGTCTCTTGTTGGTCTTTGAGGCGACGGCACGTTTCAAAGCCGTCCATACCGGGCATCATGACATCAAGCAAAATAATATCCGGGGATTCTTTTTTTGCTTTTTCAATTGCCTCTGCACCGTTGCTTGCAAGCATGACTTGGTAGTATTCCGAACTTAATTTGGCTTCCAACAACTTCAGGTTTGCTGGAACATCGTCAACAATAAGAATGCGCGCAGACATGGATATGTCACCAGAACATAATAGAAATAGAACGCATTACGGACACAAAAAACCTTTCTATATACCGCTCGCACATCAAAACTTCCCCTCTCAATCGTGCGAGCGGTACAGCCCGCGCTGCACTTGAGCGAAGCCCTTGCACATTCTTCATGTGCAAGGAGTATAGTCATATAATCATTCAAAGGTAAACAAAGCTTTATTGACCGCGACACGCTCCGTCGCTTTGGACGCGATATTGTATTGTCGTCAAATGCCTAGCCCCAACTGGTCCCCGCGCGTGGAGCTTTCCGGTGGCGATGCCAATTTCCGCGCCAAAGCCAAATTCCCCGCCATCGGCGAATTGGGTGGAGGTGTTTACCATGACAATGCCGCTATCCACGTGGGTGAGGAATTTGTGCGCAGCAGCAGTATCTTCGGTGATAATGGCATCGGTATGATGGGAACCATAGTGATTGATATGAGTAATAGCCGCATCAATATTTGTTACTGTTTTGATAGATAAAATAGGTGCAAGGTATTCCATATGCCAATCTTCCTCAACGGCGATCCGGATATTCGGATCAAGCTCTCGCACGGTGTTGTCACCGCGCAGTTCACACCCGCTTTGATGCAAGGCTTTGAGAAGAGGGGGCAAAAAGTGCAGAGCATCTTGATGAACGAGGAGCGTCTCCGTAGCCCCGCAAATGCCCGTGCGGCGCATTTTTGCATTAAGAACAACACCTAAAACTTTGACGGGATCGGCGGCTTTGTCAATGTATGTATGGCATAGGCCATCGAGGTGGCTGAGCACCGGAATGCGGCTATCGCTCTTGACCCGCTCGATAAGGTTGCGCCCGCCCCGGGGAATAATAAGATCAACCGTGCTGTCTTGGCGCAGTAACGCCCCCACGGCGGCGCGATCCGGGGTGTCCAGGCATTGCACGGCGTGTTCCGGTAATTCGGCGGCGACCAAGGCCTTGCGGATGGAGGCGTATAAAGCCAATGCAGTGCATAAACTTTCCGATCCTGGGCGCAGAACGGCGGCGTTGCCCGACTTGATGCATAAGGCCGCCGCATCAATAGTGACGTTAGGCCGGGCCTCATAAATAATGCCGATGACCCCAATGGGCACCCGTACGGCTTGAAAAGAAAGACCGTTGGGGCGGCACCACTCCTCAACAACCGCACCTACAGGATCGGTTTGCAGGGCAATATCGGACAGGCTATCGGCAATGGCATATAACCGTTTGCGATCAAGAAAAAGCCGATCGAGCAGCGCCTGGCTAACGCCTTTGGCTTTGGCGGCAGTCATATCCCGTGCGTTTGCCGCAAGAATGCCCTCGGCATCGATCCGCAGACTATCGGCAAGATGGGTCAGGAAGGCCTGACGCTGGGCGTGTGAACTGGCGTATAAATGCCGCGCGGCATCTTTGGCCGCTGTGGTAAGGGCGACCACGCCTGCCTCAATAGCAAGGGCATCCGTATCATACATTAGGGGCGTTCCAACAAAACATAATCGTCGCGGTGTACAACCTCGGCGCGACCGTTATACCCTAGGACGGCGGCAATGTCACGGGTTTGCCTGCCCTTGAGGATGGTCAGCTCATCACTGTCATAGGCGCACAGGCCCTTGGCGATCAGCATGCCGTCGCTGCCCGCAATCCCCACAGTATCACCGCGCTCAAAAATACCTTCCACAGCGGTAATACCAGCGGGAAGAAGGCTTTTGCCCTCATGCAGAGCCTTGGCCGCCCCGGCATCAATAGTTAAGGTTCCGGCGAGGTTGAGCATCCCCGCAATCCAGCGTTTGCGCGCCGACAGTGGGGTAGTGGTGGGGTCAAAACGGGTGTGCCGTCCTCCTTGGATTAAAGCATCAAGAGGGTGCAGCCCGGTGCCGTTGGCGATGATGAGGGTGCATCCGGCGGCGGTGGCAATGCGGGCTGCTTGGATTTTGGTGATCATGCCCCCGGTGCTGGTGAGGGTGATGGCCCCCCTTGCCATAGCCTCGATGGCTGGGGTGATTTTCTCAATGACAGCAAGGTGCTGTGCGTTTGGATTGGTGCGTGGGTTGTCGGTGTACAAGCCGTCAATATCGCTGAATAAAATCAGGGTTTCAGTGCTGAGCATTTGGGCGACCCGCGCCGCGAGGCGATCGTTGTCACCGACGCGGATTTCCGCCGTGGCGATGGTATCGTTCTCATTGATAATGGGAATCGCGCCAAGCTCATGGAGGGTTTCCAGTGTCCGCCGGGCGTTGAGGTGGCGGCGGCGGTCTTCCGTATCTTCGGCGGTGAGCAATACTTGTGCAGCGACAAGGCCGTGGTTGGCTAGGGCGGCCTGCCAACGTTGGGCCAAGACGATTTGCCCGGCGGCGGAGGCCGCTTGTTTTTCCTCTAAACTCAGGGCTTTGGTGCCAAGCTTCAGAGCCTTGCGCCCCAACGCCACCGCGCCGGAGGTTACTACGGTGATGTTTTTTTGCTGGCTTTTGAGTGTTTTAATACCTGCCGCCACACTGTCCAGCCACGTCCCGTCCCCGCCCCCGCCCCCGCCCTCGTCACGAACAACGAGGTTTGAGCCGAACTTCAGGACGACGGAGGTGCCAAGGTGCATGGCAACAGTCTAGCACTATAGTGCCGTGGTGGAAAAAGAGTTTTTCTGTGTTTTGCGGATACATTTGATTTAGGTCTTATGAGTCCATTGAAGGACGCGGTGCAGCTCCCTCTCCCGCTTGCGGGGGAGGGCCGGGGAGGGGGATTATAAGGCAAGCACAAAATATTGGTTTTAATAATTTTAAACACCCCCTTCCTCACCTTCCCCCGCTGCGCGGGAGAAGGGATCAACAGGCAGCGGCTCTGTTTCTTCAATGCAACGGCGTTGCAACGCTCTGATACTGGAAAAGAGACCATGCTAGAACTTGTGCGCACAGAGTAGCCCCCTTTGCGCGAGGCAGGGGCAAGGGTGTTCGGATTAGGTCACCCCACCGTCGCGAGAGGGGTTTCCAGAGCGTTAGGAGTGTTCAGATTCAGGGAGGTGTTGGAGGAGGAATCCCCAAACGTCGTGCCGGCCAAGGCTTGGGTGAGGTTGGAGGCGGAGGCAATAACCATGTTTTCTTTTTTAACGTTCGGAGTATAAGGCAGATTATCAATATCTGTATTCTTCGGTACACCATCATAACCACCCCCGTTACCATCATACGCACCAGGTTTTAGATATTCAGTTTTTAGTTGATTCCCGGTGAAGGTCAAGGTATTGGGTCCTCCGGCAACTTTTATTGATCGTACAGTCCCTGTTGCGTCTAACGCGGAAACTTCTTTTTGTATCCCGCTATCTTTGAGCTTTTGTGGATCAATATCCCAGTTATAATTGTCGGAATTAAGACCCATAACGAGGGACTTTCTTTTACCAGTCTCCTTGTCAGTTACAGTTACTTTGACATAAATGTTTCCATCCTTAACAAGAAAATCAACAGGCTTAGATGTATTTGCTGACTTGTCTTTCGCCATTAACACCAGTGTCGCCTCTTTTTTTCCAGGACTCCTAACCTCCCAAAAAAAATCGAAATTCTCCCTCAATGGGCTTGAAGGAGTCATACGTCCTTCAACAGGGCTGGTAGTCTTTTTAGATTGGTTGGGCGTTTCGGAGGAAGACGATGGATCTTTGTTCTCGTTATTAGTCTCACCAGGTTTTTCCAAATGCGCCGACAGCACAGCCAGCGATGGAACATCACCTGTGCCATCATCATACTTATTATTCCCCTTAGGAACCGGAGCCTTGCCTGTTAAAGGTTTCACGGTATAGGTACCAGATTCGGTTCTATCAAGCTGAAGAAAAACTACCGTTGGCTTTCCTTCGGCGTTAACGGATTTTTCCTTTTCAATATACTTTGTTTCTTTAAAAGCGTCTGGAAGACCAACAACTTTACCCTTCATACCCTCAAGAGGAATATTGACGCGCTCATAGTTGACTACTTTACCATCTTTATTAAAAACAGATACAAGAAATGTGTAATGAGTTGGCGTTTTTTCAAAACGGTTAACCGTCCAAACACCTTTTGTACTACCGTCTTTGTTGTATTTGGCATCACTAGGTTTTGTCACCTTAAGAACCAAGGGGCCGTTTTCTTTTTGCGTCTCATCATATTTCCATGTGACGTCTTTTCCTTTAATAGTAATAGACCCTTTTTCCTTGGGGGTGCTTGGTGGGGATGAAGAAGGCACGATCCGTTGTTGTGTTCGTGGGTTGCTGCCGCTCGTCGGTGCCGCCGCAACTGATTCTTTCTTAGTCTTTGACTCAGAAGCAGCGGCAACCGTTTGTTTGTTGTTGTTTTGTTTTGTCTCCGGTGTCGCTGCTGCGGGTTTGGGTTTTGGGGTTGGCGTTGGCGTTGCAGCGGGTGTGGAGGCTGCTGGTGTTTGTGCCGGGTTCGGGTCCGGTGCCGGGCCCGCTCCAACGGTATTTTGTTCAAGAACACTGGGAACACTGGGCGGCAGCGCATCGTTGCCGGAACTGCCTGTTTGCTGAGAACTGCCTTGTGTTGTAGTATTCCCATTATTTTTATTGGGAGGCAGAAAATCCGGTATCCCCGTGGGCAGGGTGTTGGGATTGAGGGTGTTGGGATTGAGGGGGGCGGTATTGCTGCCATTGTCGTTAAACAGTGCTGCCAAACCCATGACCCCGACAAAAAAGGCACCAGCCGCATTTGCCCAATCACCAGTATTATACTTATCCAGAGGCTTATCCGGCACCGACTGCGCCGCAAGCAAAACTTGTGCTACGGGATTATTGAGTACCGTATTAACTTCATCACCAATACCCCCCAGCCCCCCATTCAGAACCGTATTATTCCCCCCGAAAATATCCCCTATTCCTCCCAAACCGCCAAGTCCGCCACTCCCGCCGACACCCGTCCCCACATTCTGGGTGGCAAGATTGCCATTAAGATCGGTTACAAGCACCGTCGCCTGAGTGCCGCCCTCGGGGACAAAGGCGATTCTGTTGCTGGTGCTGCCGTCGTTGATCTGTACAATACGCTGCCGATCCAGTATCTTGGTCGCCGTCAAGCCATTATCATTATTTTGTATGGCCTGGGTCAGCTGGTCACGGGTAGTCTGGCTTTCCAGCGCGCCCGTGCTGGCATTATAAAAATACACAGGCTGATTACCCACCCCCCCCACCGGGACAAGAGCCACGATAAATTGCGTCCCGCTCGCGTTATTCGACGCAATACGATACACATCGAACAGTTGCGTGGATACATTGCTGTTTAAACCACCTAATCCACCTACGCCCAAGCCGCCTATCGTGTTTAAAACCGTACCAACATTATTTATTCCCCCCAGCGTTCCATTATCACCTAGCGTCACCGTCTGAAACGAACCATTGGAAAATGTAGAGTAATCACCTGAACTGCCTGCCAACCTAAAATAAACCTTGCCATTATTAGTCGTAAAAACATCAAGTTTTGGGGAGCTACTGAAAACTTGCAAGGAAGCAATCTCAGAAGACGACAATTGCCCGGACACTGTACTGTCGCTATTTATTTTATAAACAGCACCGTTGTTTAGCGCAAGATAATCATTTAAACTGCTCGAAGTTGCAAAAGGACTCGCTCGAACAATTTTGCCCGTGCCTACTTGAGTTGTTGTATCGAGATCAATAGTCCCAGTTTGAAGACTGCTACCTGCCGTTTCGGCAAACAAACTGTATGTAGGTGTTGCAACCCCATTTATTGTTGATGTGGAAACATCAATACGGAAGACTGGCTTACCGGGTTTTTTCAGATCCTCAAGATACACAGCAGCATCATCATCCTCAGCAGCTGTATATACATATACATTAAGTCTGTTGGATAGCCCGGGAACCCGATTTAACTCACTTTGTGTTACAGTAACCAACTGTAATTTTTTTTCAGGGGTAACCGCATAGTATAATCCCTCCAATTCGATGACATATGTGTCCTTTTTGACGTTAGAGACACCTTTGCCAGCAATATAGAGTGTGGCAACACCGTTTTGGTTAAACTTGCTAGCATTACTGAGCGCCATACGCACCATCCTTGCGTCTTTGACGCATATATGATTTACGTCACACTAATTCTTTTTTAGTGATAATGCAATATATTTTTAAACTAAAGTAAAATAAGCGACGCGAGACCAAGAAACGACAGAAAACCTACCACGTCGGTGACGGTGGTGAGGAACACCGTTGCGGTAATCGCCGGATCCACCCCGGCGCGCTTCATGGCGAGGGGGATGAGCACCCCGCCCAAGGCTGCGGCGATAAGGTTAATCGCCAAGGCCAACGCCGTGACCAAGGCCATTTTCCACATGGCCACCCCATAAAATAGCCCTACCCCAGCAAAACACACGAAGGTGAATAAAAGGCCGTTCATAAGTGCCACCAAAACTTCTTTGCGTAACACTCGCCAAAAATTGCGCCGGGTAATCTGGCGCAGAGCCAATGCCCGCACCACCACCGCTAGGGTTTGGGTGCCCGCGTTCCCCCCCATGCTGGGAATAATCGGCATCAACACGGCGAGGGTGACGAGGGTTTGTAATTCCCCCTCAAACTGGGCGATCACTCCCGAGGCCAGCATCGCCGTCAACAAGTTGACAAACAACCAAAAAAACCGCCCCTTGGCCGTCACCGCGGCGGCGCGGTAGAAATCCACCGGATCGCTCACCCCGGACAGACGAAGCAAATCCTCATCGGCTTCTTCGGCAATAAGGCTCACCACATCGTCCACCGTCACCACCCCCACGAGACGGCCCGATCGATCCGTGACGGGAAGGGAGACAAGACCATATTTACGAAAAAGGTGGCCTACTTCTTCTTGTTCTGTCAGCACCGATGTGGTGCGAAAATCCTCCATCATAATATCCGAAAGAGGGGTATCGCGCTGGCTCCGCAGTAAGCGGCTTAGGGCAATATGGCCAATGGGTACAAAACGCGGATCAACAACGTAAATCTCATGAAAATCATCGGGCAGGGCCTGGCTCGCCCGCATAAAGTCCACCGTATGCCCCACCGTCCAGTGCGCCGGCACGGCCACCAAATCCCGTTGCATCAACCGCCCGGCGGAATCTTCGGGGTATTTGAGCGATTCCAGTAGTTGCAGGCGATCGGAATCCGGCACGGCATCAAGGACGCTGGATCGCAAATCTTCTGGCAGGCCAAACAGCAAATCCACGGCATCATCGGTGTCGAGTTCTTCGACCACCGCGGCCAAGGCATCCACCCCAAGATCGGCAAGGACAATGTCTCGTGTTGGCTCTGGCAGGTACGATAGCAATCCCGGTAGCAATGCCGCCGGCAACAGCTTCACGAGGGTAAGCTGTTCTTGTGCATCAAGACCTTGGACAATATCGGCAGCATCAGCGGGGTGCAGATCGGAAAAAACTTTATCAATTAAGTTTTTATCGCCATGCTCTAGTGCATTGTATAGCCGTTTTAATGCCTCTTCCGTCACCCCGAGGGCAACCATTTTATCGGCATTAAAAAGCTCATCACCACGCATGTCCACTGTCTAGCCCCAAATGGTGAAAAAGTGATAGCGGCTTTTCGGTCATTTACAAAAAAAATGCAGGCTGCTAAATGAAACTCCTGAGTGCGGTCGTGGCGGAATTGGTAGACGCGCAGCGTTGAGGTCGCTGTAGGCTAACCCCTGTGGAAGTTCGAGTCTTCTCGACCGCACCAGTTTCAGAACCTTTTATACATACGCTTTATGGGCAAAGGATCAACAGGATATAAAACACCATGATGGAGTATCCTTGGGGATATCATGATATCGCGTATGAAGGTGAGGACGGTTTTTATTGCCTAATGCGCAATGGCGTAAATCTTCTGGAAGGCAAAGAGGCAATGTGGTGCTGGTCTTATGAAAATGGGGATTACGCCTATGAAACTGACAATGGATTTCGTCATCTCATCCGCAATGGCGTAGACCTCTTAGAAGGCAAGCAAGCAGTATTTTGGTGCGAATCTTATGCAAACGGCGATTATGGATATATAAGTTGGGATGTTGAAGCAGCTGATTATGTAGCACGCCTTATCCGTAATGGAGGCGCTCATGAGAAAAAGGAATAATCACATAGCCTCCATCACGGTGATGGCCTCTTGTACGTTTCGGGTAAAAAACTGCTCTAGTTGCCACCGCCCCAAGATGGGGGGAACCCAAAAAGATGGCTCAATTTCTGCGGTAAAAAGCATATCGGTGCTGTTGTTGGGCAATGCCGTAAGGTGCCATTGCGCCTGGGCATAGTGGAAGTCACTTAAAGCAGGTATTGTTACCGCTTTGATGTACCCTGGTTCCGGGATGGTGACGCGCTGGGTGTTGACGGCGCGCTGGCAAAAAAACAGGATGCAGTCACGGTTAATCACTTCGACAACAGTATCTTCCTGGCTCCGCGATAACACCCGGCTGGAGATAACCCCGACATTCAAACGCCCTAGGTGTTCATAATCCGTAAGAGCAGTTTGCACTGTTGCAACGGGGGCGTGTACTATGGCGTGGGCAGTGAGCAAAAAGCGACCGCCAGTTTGGGTGACGTGACTTTGCAGCAGCGCACCCGCCTGAACTGTAAAAGGAAATAAAACTATTAAAAGACATATACTCCTTGCACATCTTGCACATAAAGAATGTGCAAGGAGTATAGCATTATTCTTTTCAAACACCTTTGGTTGCAATCCTATGAACTGTACTGAATCCGGAAAAGTTTTCTCGAGTCAAAATCCATCCATTATCGAGGCACCCTACTAGGCCGCCTTTTTACCCTGCACGGCAGCAACAATTTTCTTCGCGCCATCGGCAAGGTTATCGCCGCTAATGATAGGAAGCCCGGATTCGGCAAGAATTTTTTTGCCCAAATCCACATTGGTACCCTCTAAGCGCACAACGAGTGGCACATGGAGTTTAACCTCTTTCGCCGCGGCGATAATGCCTTCGGCTATAATATCACAACGCATGATACCGCCAAAAATATTAACAAATATCCCCTGTACATTGGGATCGGCAAGAATAATTTTGAACGCCGCCGTGACGCGCTCTTTTGTTGCGCCACCACCAACATCAAGGAAGTTGGCCGGAGCACCACCGTAAAGCTTGATAATGTCCATGGTCGCCATGGCCAGCCCGGCACCGTTGACCATACAACCGATATTGCCGGAGAGTTTGACGTAGTTCAGGCTATGCTTCACGGCTTCCAGCTCGGAAGCCTCTTCCTCACTTTCATCACGCAAGGCTTCAATATCTGGATGACGGAACAAGGCATTATCATCAAAGCCCACCTTGGCATCCAAGGCAATCAAACTGCCGTCGCCCGTTACTACCAAGGGGTTTACCTCCAGCAACGCCATGTCCGTTTCCACAAACGCCCGGTAGAGATTGGCCAGAATCTTACCTGCTTCACTGGCTGTTTTTCCCGTTAAGCCGTAGGCCTTAGCCAGCTTGCGGCCATGAAACGGCTGTACCCCGGTGACGGGATCAATGGCGAAAGAAACTATTTTTTCTGGCGTGTGTTCGGCAACTTCTTCGATGTCCATGCCGCCTTCGGTAGAGGCAACGACATTGATACGGCTATTGCTACGATCAACCAGCACGCTCAAGTACAGCTCACGTTTAATATCCGCGCCTTCCTCAATATACACTCGCTGGACCTTTTTGCCCTCAGGGCCAGTCTGGTGCGTTACCAACTGCATTCCAAAAATCTGGTTAAACTTCTCTACCGCCTCGGCCTTGGTTTTAACAACCTTGACGCCGCCGCCCTTACCTCGGCCACCGGCATGAATCTGAGCTTTCACCACAAACACCGGAGTATTAAGTTGTTCCGCTGCCTTTTTGGCCTCATCCGCCGTGTACACCGCAAACCCCTTGGGCACAGGGATGCCAAACTTGCGGAAAATCTCTTTAGCTTGGTGTTCATGGATGTTCATGACGGCGGGTTCCTTATAAAGTTACATGGGTCATAGCGAAGCTGACACCAACTGTCATCTAGAATGTTGCAACATCGCCGCCGCCGCCTCGCGCCCATCCCGAATGGCCCACACCACCAGCGAGGCTCCCCGCACCACATCCCCGGCGGCGTACACACCGGGCAGGGAGGTTTCAAACCGCTCATTAACCTTAATCGTCCCCGCCGAGGCAAGCACCAACCCCGTCGAGGTAAAATCTTCGGCCACAAAACCCAAGGCCAGCACAACCATGTCCGCCGCTAGAGGCTCTTTGTCTGTCTGCACCGCCTCGACCTTATCCGTCCCAATAAAACCCAGCGGCTGCGTGTTCCAAACAAACGTGACGCCTTCTTCTTCAGCATGATAGACTTCCCTCGCTGAACCAGGCATAGAGGCTCGATCCCGGCGGTACACGCACGTCACCGATGGTGCCCCTTGGCGTACTGCCGTACGCACGCAATCCATGGCCGTATCGCCGCCGCCCACCACCACCACGCGCTTACCGCCGGCGTGAAGTTCCCCCACCTCACCGCGATTGCTGGCCATCAGATAGGGCAGGGCGGCCACCACACCGGACAGGTTCTGACCCGGCGCGGCAAGCGTGCGCGGCTGGTACACTCCCCCAGCCAACAGTACCGCGTCATGACGCTGGCGCAATTGAGCTAAACCATTCTCGTCAATGGCTCTGTTCAAGACAAAATCTATCCCGCCATCGGTAAGCCAATCCGTCCGTCGCCGCACAATGGTCTTATCTAGCTTGAAATTAGGAATACCGTAGAGTAGCAACCCACCAGGGGCATCAGCGCGTTCATACACCGTCACCGATGCCCCGGCTCGGCGCAGGCGTTCCGCCGCCGCCAACCCCGCCGGGCCAGAACCAACAATACCCACGGAAAAATCGATGTTTTTTAGAGGGCGCAGTGGCGCCACCCAGCCGTTTTCCCACGCCGTATCGGTAATATACCGCTCTACCGCGCCGATGGTGATAGCGCCAAAATCTTTCTCAACAACGCAGTTGCCTTCGCATAGCTTATCCTGCGGACAGATACGGCCACAAATCTCCGGGAACGTGTTGGTGGCGGCGGCAACCTGATACGCTTCCTCAAGCCGTCCCCCGGCGGTGAGCATCAGCCAATCCGGGATGTTGTTCCCCAGCGGGCAATGAATCTGGCAAAAGGGAATCCCGCATTGAGAACACCGTCCGGCTTGCTCAATCGCCCGTTGCGGCTGAAACTCCTCATAAATTTCTCGAAAATCAGCGCGCCGGAGATTCGCCAAGCGTTTTTCCGGTGTCACCGCCGGACGGCGGGCAAATTGCAAAAGATTTTCCGCCATTATTTCGGCTTATTACTCGGCACCATGACCAGAGCCTCACCCTCAATGACCACGGTATCGCCGACTAAGGCCGTAGTCTTCAAAGTGGCGCGGCGCTTTTCATGATCAATACTGATCACTTCCACCTTCGCCGTCACCGTCTCATCAATCTTTACCGGGGCTTTGAATTTCAAATTCTGGCCTAAGTAAATTGTGCCAGGCCCGGGTAAATGCACACCAATGGCGGTAGAAATAAAACTCGCCCCCAGCATCCCGTGTGCAATACGCTCTTTAAAGACCGTGGTTTTGGCAAACTCCGCGTCCAAATGCACCGGGTTATGATCGCCGCAAACTTCGGCAAAGGCGCGAATCAAATCTTCCGTCACCTTCTTACTGAATGTTGCTGTTTGACCGACGCTTAATTCTTCCAGAAAAAAACCTTTTGGGGCAGACATAGAAGACTCCTGATTGCACAAGGATATGGCAATGAAAGATTAAAAAACAAAAAAAAGGGCACCTTGACGGTGCCCTTTTCAAAAACAGAGCCTCGTCACGAGACTTTAACTGTCTTATTGGCCATGAGCCGGAGCAGCATCAGCAGGCTTCTCATGTTTTTTGTCGTGGTGTTTAGGTTTACCATGGTGCTCTTTCTTTGTATCACTGGCAAAAGCCTGACCAGCAACAACAGGAGACGCAGCAAAAGCGGCCAAAAGAGCTATGAGCATCAATTTCTTCATGGGTAGATTCCTTTCAAGGTTGGTTGTTTCCCCTAGTAAGCTCAGTTAAGCACCCCCACACGCCCTGTCAAGGCAATGGACGCGCTTGTCAACAAATCACGCAGCGTTTGTGGCATTGGTGCCACAGACAGCCGGGGTTGGCGCAGGATAAGAAACCCCGGCGGGGCAATCTCCCGCAGGCGTGCCAGCGTCACCGCCGCCAAGGGCCGCACCGGAATAACATCAACAATAACGCCCACGCCGCCGGGATCAGGACGAGGAAAACTAACCACCTGAGCCAAGCCAACAACGGCTTTCTCCCTACCGGTGTGGTAGATGAAAGCCTCATCGCCGGGCTGCATCTGTTTCATAAAACCAATGGCCTGAGGGTTACGCACGCCGTCCCACGGAGCACGCGTGAGGCGCACCAGATCGGCCCATGAGAATTCTTCCGGTTCCGTCTTGAGTATCCAAGCGGGCATCACCAATCCTCCGCCGTGACAACAGGGCGTACCCACGCATCGGCATCCAAGATTGCCGTCGCCCCGATCCATGCCTGATGCCCGGCCACCACCGCACTGCCACCACTAGCCAAATGCCGCGCCAACAGTGCTTCGACAATACCGATTCCAGCCGCATCCAGACAGGCAAATGGCTCATCAAGAAGCCACACCGGCGCGCCGGCAAACGCCAGCTCCGCCAGCGCAAACCGTTGCCGCTGCCCCGCCGAAAGGCGTTCCAGCGGTACATGTTCCACGTTCTTCGGCAACAACTCTTGCCACATATTATCCAAGATACCCTCCCGCCCATATAACGCCCGCCAGTGCCGTCGCAGAGCCGCCCATGAAAGATGTTGCCACGCCAGCGGTGTAAGGGGGATATAACAGGGCAGGGGGGTCAGCGGTTCTTCCGCCCCCGGCAGCAGCCCCGCCAATACCTCCAGCAACGTGGTTTTCCCCGCCCCGTTCGCCCCGCGCAGCCACAGCCCCGAGCCGGGGGAAACGGACACCTCCACATCGCTGGCCAGCAGCAGCCCAGCCCGAACCACCGAAACCCTCACGAAGAGAACTCTTCTTTCCAGCGATACAGCAACGCCAGTGCCTCCTTCGGGCTAAGGCCATCAGGATTCAGAGCCTCTAGAGCCTCACGCAGCGGATCACCATGGTTGATCGGATTATCGTTACTAGGGGTAAACAGACCCACCAAATCGGTGTCATGCTTTTGAAAAAGTGCCGGGCTTTGCGTCTCAAGACTACGGAGCAACACTTCGGCCCGGCGCACCACGGGAACAGGGATGCCCGCCTTACGCGCCACATGGACGCCATGGGACATTCCGGCCGCGCCGGGCTTGATGGTGTGCAAAAAAACCAGATCACCTTGCCACAGCTTCACCGCCGCATGACGATTGTGCAAACGGGCTAGGCCATCGGCAAAACCAGACAGCTCATGATAATGGGTGGCAAAAAGGGTGCGGCACAGGCTTGTATCGTGCAAATACTCCACAATCGCCGCCGCCAAGGCCAAGCCGTCATGGGTTGCCGTACCGCGCCCGACTTCATCCAAAATCACCATCGACTTCGGTGTCGCCTGATGCAAAATGGCGGCGGTTTCCAGCATCTCTACCATAAAAGTCGATTGCCCGCGAGCGAGATCGTCCCCGGCACCAATGCGGCTGAACACCCGATCCACTAGGCCGATGTGGGCAGCCTCGGCAGGCACAAAACTACCCAAGTGCGCCATAATAGCGATAAGAGCATTCTGGCGCAGAAACGTGGACTTCCCCGCCATGTTCGGCCCGGTGAGCAGCCACAACCGCCGAGCCGGAGCCAAATCACAATCATTGGTCACAAAGCCCGTCCCAGCGGGCAGCAGCGCCTCCACCACCGGATGGCGGCCCCCGGTAATCTCAAAGGCGGGGGAGGCGTCCACCACGGGGCGAACATACCGACGCTGCTGCGCCACCTCGGCAAGGCCAAACAGCACGTCAAGGTGCGCCAAGGCTTCGGCCCCGTCCCGCAGGTATTGCTGCTGCGCTAGGGCTTCATTCACCAGCTCTTCATATATCTGGTATTCCAATTCCCGCAGCTCCGTTGATCCGGTGAGAATTTGTTGTTCCAACGCCTCCAACTCCGGGCTGGAAAACCGCACCGCGTTGGCCATGGTCTGGCGGTGACGGAAAACAGGCATCAGGGCATCGGCACTACGCACCGGCACCTCAATATGATAGCCGATAAGGTTGTTGTGGCGAATTTTGAGGGTCGCCACGCCGTGGGCGGTGCGGTATTTCGCCTCCAGCTTAATAAGCAACTGCTGGCTGTTTTTCTCAATATCCCGCAGCTCATCAATTTTTGGGTGATACCCCACTTTAAGAATGCCGCCTTCCCGCGCCGTGGGGGGCGGCGGGTCTTTCAGGGCACGCTCAAGGGTGGCCGTCAATTCAAGGGCTATAGGCAAGGCGGCGACAGCACTGCGTAGCAGCGGCGGCAACGCCTGACCATGCATTGCCATTGTCAGCTTTTCCATCGCCCGCAGCCCATCCCGCACGGCCAGCAAATCCCGCGGTGCCCCCCGGCGCAGGGCAAGGCGGGTCACGGCGCGCTCCATGTCCCCGGCATCGGCGAGGATCGCCCGCACGTTTTCCCGCAAGGAACGATTGTCCAGCGCGAACTGCACGCTGTCCAGCCGGGCGTTAATAGCGGCGTGACTCGCCGCCGGGGCGCGCAGCCAATCTTTCAGCAGGCGTTTACCGCCGCCGCTAACGGTCTTGTCCAATACAGCAAAAAGACTAGCCTTAGCGGTACCGCTCAGGCTGGTAAACAGCTCCAGATTGCGCACCGTCGCGGCATCGAGGATCAGGCGATCGCTGTCCTGGCGCAAACGCGGCGGCTTCAGGGCAATGGGCGTATCGCGGTAGGTATGCTGCAAATACTCCGTCAACCCGGCAGCGGCGGCGAGGGCCAACGGGGGCAGGGGGCCAAAGCCGCCGCTGTCCACCATGCCGTAGGCCGCCGCCAGACGCTTGCCCGCTGTTTTCGCGTTATACACACTGTCCGCCTGGGGGTTGAGGCGCGCCGCGAGGGGTGCCAATTTCTCCTCATGCTGCAAGGCTAGCGGCACCAACACTTCAGCAGGATCGAGGGTAAGCAACAGGTTTAGGCCCTCAGCCACGGGCAGGCTCGCCACCTCCAGTGTCCCCGAAGCAATATCACCCCAGGCTAACCCTACGGTGTTCTCATCAATGCAAACACTGGCCAGAATTTTCTGCCCCGCCGCACCGATGAGAGTTTCCTCCACCACCGTGCCCGGCGTAACAATGCGGGTAATGCCCCGGCGCAGGGGGGCTTTGCTGCCCCGGCGTTTGGCCTCCTCCGGGGTTTCCAGTTGATCGCAAATCGCCACCTTCAGGTTCGCGCCCAGCAAATCCGGCAGGTAATTGTCCAACTGGTGCCAGGGAATCCCGCACATGGGAATATCGTCCCCGCCCTGCTTGTTGCGGCGGGTTAACTGAATCCCCAGCAGCTTCGCCACCACCGGGGCATCGTCAAAAAAAATCTCATAAAAATCGCCAAGACGGAACAGCAGGACACACTCCGGGTGCTCAATCTTCATCGCCCGGTATTGGGCCATCATCGGCGTCAGGCCAGCGTCAGCAGCGGCGGTTGCGGTCATGGGAGGAGGCGTAGCACGGGAGGAGGGAGACGCCAATTGGGGTTTTGAAAAAGGATTACTAGTTTTCTATTATTAGTTTTCTATTGCAGAAAACTAATAATTCAGCTACACTAAACCAGTGAACGATGTTTTCTATTCAAAAAAGCCGCCAAACAACTGCGTAAACTACAACCGCTGGACAGCACCATGATTCGCCGTGAGTGCCATAAACTGGCGGGAATGCCTGCATGCGCCAATGTTAAAGCATTGGTGAATCACCAGTATCAATATCGGCTGCGGGTAGGGAACTTTCGAGTATTTTTTGATTTTGACGGCGCAGCACACATTGTTCTTATTGAGGAGGTTAAAAAACGTGATGAACACACTTACTGATTCCCTGCACATTCTGCGCGATGCCGTTGGCAATCCCGCGTTTGCCATTCTGCCTTACGCACAATACCAAAAACTCATACTGGGCAAAACCCGCCCTGAACCAGGCATTCCCGCCGCCGTGGTGGATAAAGCTATCGACAACGATTACTCTGCCGCTAGGGCGTGGCGGGAGCATCTTGGCCTGACACAAACCGACGTCGCCCGGCGTATGGGCGTCACCCAAGGGGCCTACGCACAACTGGAAACAAAAAAAACCATCCGCCTGTCCAGTCGTGCAAAAATCGCCAAAGCAATGGGCATTCACGCCGCGCAATTGGATTTTTAAAAGAGGCATTGCTTTTTTATCAAAGCACCAACCTCCCCGCCGCATCCTCCACCGCCGCCTTTGTCAACGCCGCGTACTGGGGTATTTCTATCAAAGGGGCACCCACACGCTCCCGAAGATACCGGGCGGTTTCTGGCTGGGCCGGGCCGTTGAGCACCACCATTAATAAGGGAACACCCCGAGCCTTGAGGGCTTCGATGCTGAGGAGGGTGTGGTTGATTGTCCCAAGGCAGCTCCGGGCTACCAGCACCACGGGCAGCCGCCACCGCAGCGCCATATCCAGCACCGCCGCGTCTTCCGCCACGGGGCTG
The DNA here is from genome assembly GCA_046338525.1 of Holosporales bacterium. Classification (GTDB taxonomy): domain Bacteria; phylum Pseudomonadota; class Alphaproteobacteria; order JAJTHO01; family JAJTHO01; genus JBKCUA01. The sequence goes on along the minus strand of JBKDWF010000008.1, from coordinate 8,644 downwards.
AGCACCCCGCCCGCGCCCTCAACCACCAGAGGCCCTTCTGGCGCGTGGGCCGGGAATGTCTCTATAGAAAGGTTTACCCCTTCTTCTCGTGCTGCCTCATGGGGGGAAAGGGGCGCGGCAAAGCGGTACAGCGGCGTGATGATGCGCTGGGGGGGCAAGCTAAGTAGCCTTGCCACCGTTTCGGTATCGTCGCTCTCAAGGGTGCCGCTTTGCACGGGTTTAAAATACCGTGCCTGCCACGCGTAGGTCAGGGCGGCGGCAATCAAGGTCTTGCCGACATTGGTATCGGTGCCGACAACAAAAGCGCGGTGGTCAAGAAGAGACATCACCCCTTTTTAAAGCATTGCCTTGCCCGGTGCACCTGCTTTATGCTTATGCTATGGGGCACCTCTATTAACCCATTTATGGGGATGAGTGGCTAGAAAGGAATTTGCGAGCAACCGTAAGCGTACTCGAACGTACGTGCGGATTGCGAGCAAAGACCTGACGATGCCAATCGCCCCAGAAATGAGGTTAATAGAGGTGCCCTATGAACCTACCCCTTATTGTGCACACCCTTGCCGGGGGTGAGGCCGGCGGCGCAGAGACCGCCTGCCTCGACACGGTATTGGCTCAGCATGAAGCCGGCTGGCCCGTCCGGGTCGTCCTGCGCCCCCATGCCGAGCGGCAACGCCTTTTAACGCAAGCCGGTATCATTCATGCCGTCGCGCCTTTTGGCGGGGTGTTTGATCTGTGGACACCGCTGTACCTGCGCTGGCTGTTTCATCAATGGAAGCCGGGGATTGTGCAAACCTGGATGCGGCGGGCGGCGGAGAAGACGCCGCGCTCAGGCCGCTACAAAACCATAGCCCGGCTTGGCGGCTATTATAAAGTCGCGGCCTTCAAGGGGGCGAATGCTTTTATTGCCGCCGCGCCGGATATTGGCCGGCATCTGGAGACGCACAAAGTGCCTCGTGTAAAAATTACGGTGATTCCCCATTTCGTTGATTTCCCTGAAGGCGGCGGCAGCGTGGATCGAGCAACGCTGGATACCCCCAAGGATGCCTTTGTGCTGTTGTTTTTAGGGCGGCTGCACCCCAGCAAGGCGGCGGATGTGTTGCTGGAGGCATTGGCCTTGGTGCCGGGGGTGTATTTATGGCTGGCCGGAACAGGGGATGAGGAGGCCGCGCTGCGGGCGTTGTGCCAGCGGTTGCATCTTGAAGATCGGGTGCGCTTTTTAGGCTGGCGCAGCGATCGCGGTGCGTTGCTGAAAGCGGCGGACGCGGTGGTGTTTCCTTCCCGCTATGAGCCAGTAGGCCGCGTGCTGTTTGAAGCCTGGGCGGCACAAAAGCCCCTCATCGTCAGCATGGCCGCCGGGCCGCTTCAGTACGTTACCGAAGGCGAGACAGGCCTGTTTGTTCCTATTGACGATGCCCCGGCCTTAGCAGCCGCGATCAAACGAGTGTTCGAGAATAACACCCTGCGCCATCACCTCGCCTATCAGGGACACCAGCGGTATGTACAGCATTACACAAAAGCAGCGGTGCTGGAGGAGTATCAGCGGCTTTACAGCGCACTATCTCGGCGATAAGGCCATAGCTTTATTGCCCGTCCACCCCCGCCCGAAAGAACGTATACGACAGCGTGATCGTCTCTGTATCTTTCAAAAACGGATCCTCTAAAATCGCTGGATCAACAAAGAAACTCACCGGGAATTGGTGCGTTTGACCGGGCAGAAGGGCCTGATGCTGGAAGCAGAAGCATTCTATTTTTTTAAAGTACTTTCCGGCTTGCAGCGGCGTGACGTTAAAGGTCGCTGTCCCAGCGCTGGCCTCGCGGCCATTATTGGTAGCCTCGTACAACGCCAAAAACGGCGCACCAACATGCCCATATAGTTCGACTTGCAGCGGCTTAAAGTTCCAGTCCAGCTTGGCATTCACATCAGCGTTAAAGCGGATATGAATCGTGCGGTTGCTGGCCGTGGCTGGGGCTGCGTCCGCGCGCATGGTGGTGCCGCCCCAACCGGTCACTTGACACAACATCCGATACAATGGCACCGACGCAAACGTCAGCACCACCATGGTAAAGACCAGTCCCACAAGCCATTGTGCGGTTTTTCGCGGTGTCATATATCCCCGTCCAGCATGGCTAGCTTTTCCGATTGTTCTTGAGCTAACAATGGATCGATAAGGGGTTCAAGATCGCCTTCAACGACTGTATCAATCTGATAGAGGGTAATATTGCTGCGGTGATCCGTAACCCGGCCTTGGGGAAAATTATAGGTACGGATGCGCTCCGATCTATCGCCGGTTCCAACCTGATCACGTCTGTCTGAGGCGCGGCCTGCGGCATTTTTCGCGCGCTGGGCCTCGTACAATTTGGCTCGCAGAATTTTCATCGCTTTGGCCTTATTCTTATGTTGAGATTTTTCTTCCTGCATGGCCACCACTACACCGCTGGGGATGTGGGTGATGCGCACAGCAGAATCAGTTTTATTGACGTGTTGGCCGCCCGCACCAGAGGCCCGGTAGGTATCAATCCGCAAATCGCTCTCGTTCACCTGAATATCCACCTCCTCAACTTCAGGGAGAACAGCCACAGTAGCGGTGGAGGTGTGCACCCGGCCTGATGCCTCGGTTTCCGGTACACGCTGTACCCGGTGCACACCAGATTCAAATTTCAGGCGGGCAAAAACCCCCCGCCCAGTAATACTGACGCTTGCCTCTTTAATGCCGCCAAGACCCGTGTCCGTGAAGGAGAGAATCTCATGTTTCCAGCCGCGCCGATCAGCATAGCGCATATACATTCGTAACAGCACCCCGGCAAACAAAGCAGCCTCTTCCCCACCCGCGGCGGGGCGAAATTCCATAATAGCACTGCGCTCATCATCAATATCTTTAGGCAACAGCAAAAGCTGCACTGCTCGCCCTGCCTCGGGCAACATTGATCGGCACTCAAGAAACTCCGCCTCGGCCAAGCGGCGCATCTCCAGATCGGTGTCCCCCAACATGCTTTCGGCGTCAACAAGACGTTTTTCCAAATCCCGGTAATGGCCAATAGCCACCACAACTGGCTCTAGATCAGAAAGCTCCTTGGAATAAGAAGCAATTTTATCACTGGATAAAACGGGATCAGAAAGCAATGCCGTCAATTCTGCTTGACGGTCAAGAATACGGGCAAGGGTTTCAGCTTTAATCACAGGCTAAGAACCTGCCCCGTTCCTTAATTAGCATCAAGATAAATTTGCAGCCAGTCACGCCCCAAATCCCGCATCAATCCCTCCGCCAAGGCGCGGGACGACTCATCAGAGAAAAACACCCGAATAAGATTGCCCAAAGCGCTTAAATCGGTGTCGATAATCACCGACTCTCCGCTTGCACGCTTCATGAGCACCGATCGTCTCAAGCTTTTATTCAAGGAAAGCTTCCCCTTTACATAAGCCCATTCGCGGTCGGTAAGACCCCAATCTTGGTACTCACGCTCTCGGGCTTGGGGGTTAGGAAAAAAGAACGTCGTTTGTGCCTGACCACGGATGGCCTCCCCCAGACCGGCTTGCATGATGGCCTCTGGCCGCTGAAACGCGGAAATAACTGCTGCCGAACGCTTGCGGTATTCTTGAAGCATCTGCATGAAATAATTTCTAAAAATAGGGTGACGAACAATCGGTTCAGTCTCATCAATAAAAATAAGAGCCGGTGCCCGAAGCTCGGTAATAGACGACTGAATTCGGTGCATCAGGTATAAAATCACTGCCCGCGCCAAATCGTCATGCTCATATAATCTTGTAAAATCAAAAGATACAAGACGAGTTGATATCAAATCAAGATTATCATTAGGTGCATTAAAAACCGTACCATAAACAGATGGATCAACCCACTTATGCAATGCCTTGCGTAAAGGCTTTGCCTTTGAAAATACTGCATCGTAAATATTTGCAAGGCTACGCATTCCTCTTGGCAAACCTGGGCTTTCAAAAGCCGCTTCAACCGCAAAGCCTATTTCTTCAATCGTATCTGGGTCTTCAAGTTCTGCTAAAGCTTGAAGAAATCCTCGAAGAAATGATCGATTTTCAGGACTATCCGTGCATTGAAAAGGATTAAGAGCACTTTGGGTACCAGGAAGATTAGAACCTTCAAAAACAACGTAATTACCACCAACAGCATTGGTAAAAATAAATGCTCCACCATGGCGATCAACCATGTAAGCATGCAGACGTTCATGGCGCATGGCCATCGCCGTCAAAAAATTGATTAACGTCGTTTTACCAGCCCCCGTCGGACCAATGGCCACGGCGTGGGCAACGGCGGCCTTGTCTTCACTAATATGAAACTGAAAAGCATAAGGGGTTCCCGCCGCCGTGCGAAATAATGCAATAGGACCTACACCCCAATCACAATTCTGCAAGCCTATTGGTGGACGTTCCAACGTAATCTGAGCAGCAATATTGCGAGAAAAAAGCTTATAAGTTCTTGGCCAAATATTGTAACTTGGAAATTGCAAAAACCACGATGCTTGAGCCGTGGAGGACTCCCGAATGGGCGATACTCCAAAATTCGTGGCGAGGCGTTTGATTTCTCCCTCCACCTCAACGAGTTTTTCCGGCGTCTCCCCAAAGGCAAAAATCACCAACGAATAAAGCGACATAGACTGAGCCGAATCGCTTTGCCCCTCAATACGATCAATAGCTTCCTCAAATTGCTGCGCCATTCCTGGGGAAAAACGCTGCGCTAAAGAAAGGCGATATTGCTGCCCTACTTGGAAAGCAGCTTTAGTCTTTGACCACGGTTCAATAGCATGAAGAATAACAATTTCCCCGTGAACTGTGCCAAGGGAACTCATGAACGCCTCATAGGTATAATCGCCCAAGGAACGAATGCCGATGACGGCGCAATATTGATAAGTATTGCCGTTGCTAAAACGAATCTCACCATTATCGCCGCCAAACTCAACAACATCACCGCAAATAGCATCCGATGCGCCTTCGCCTACCCCAGCAGGCTGTAGACGGCTAATCGGGCTAGCCAACCGTGACCAGATACTCAAAGGACGACGATCCGGATCAGCGTCGTGCTGAGAAAGCTCTAAAGGCTTATATTGATTTAGTATTGTTTTTGTTGTTTCCACCGCACCGCCGATTTTTTGCGCCGGGTTGCGAACCTTGCCAGATACAGACAGGACTATGATTTGACGGTTACGGTAGGCATTCTGAAAACTCTCATTCCATCGCCCGGCAATCGCTCGCAGAGCAGGCTGGCTATGCGTAGTGGACGGCATCAAATGGATGCGCTCACGAATAACCATAACCCGGATCATGACCCCAGCTTCGGCCATCGCGTCAATCCAATCTTTGCGAGCTAAAAACAACACATCGCGATCATTTTGGGAAAAAAAAGTGTCATCAATTCCTGCCACCTCAAGAACCTGAACATATGTCCCATCCCGGCAAGCAATAGTTTTACCATCGGGCAAAACGCGCTCAAATGGCAGATGATCGGCAAGCCGCGTTTCATTGGGAGGAGGCAAAACAATGCGGCTAACCGCCGGAATTCCAATGCTAAACATCGCCGCACCCGCCGCAACAAGACCGAATATGCTAAGAAAAAACATGGGCGTGCTCACAGCCGCCGCAAAGGCATTCATGACATCATTCGTAACAAGATCAGGAAACATTAATACAACACTATAAACGCCATCATATTAACATAAACTTTCAATTTCCCCCATATTTGAAAAAGGGGTTTGAAAAAGGGATTTTGAAAAAGCTGGTCTTTACTAAGGGCCGGTGCTAAAAAATCGGTCATGACAGCTCTTTCGAAGATTTCTATGCCACAAAATATTGATAACATCGAATATTCTGCCGATTCTATTAAGGTTCTTAAAGGTCTTGATGCTGTCCGCAAACGGCCAGGGATGTATATTGGCGATACCGATGATGGGTCTGGCCTACACCACATGGTGTATGAGGTGGTGGACAACGCTATCGATGAAGCACTGGCGGGGCATTGTACGGAAGTGTTTGTTGGCCTCAATGCCGATGGTTCATGCACCGTCCGCGATAATGGTCGGGGAATACCCACCGATATTCATAAAGAAGAAGGCGTTTCGGCCGCAGAAGTTATCATGACTCAACTCCATGCTGGGGGAAAATTTGACCAAAAGTCCTACAAAGTCTCTGGCGGATTACACGGGGTCGGGGTATCGGTGGTCAATGCCTTATCCACTTGGCTTGATTTGACTATTCGTCGGGGCGGCAAAGCATACAAAATGCGCTTTCGTGACGGGGTGGCCGAAGCTCCCTTGGCCGTCATTGGCGAGGCCGGAAATCTTACAGGGACAGAGGTCACCTTCCTTCCATCCACCGCTACGTTTACCAAAGTGGTGTTTGATTTCCACACACTGGAACATCGTTTGCGGGAATTATCATTCCTAAACAGCGGCGTAAAAATTGTTCTTCGTGATGAACGTCAAGCCGAAGCCAAGGAAGTTATTTTTCATTGCGTCGGCGGGGTAAAAGAATTTGTCGCCTACCTCGACAAAGGTAAAAATCCTCTACATTCAACACTTTTCTTTATTGGCCAGCGGGACGGAATCACCATTGAGGCGGCACTGGAATGGACCGATGCCTACCATGAAAAAACTCTTTGCTTTACCAACAATATCCCCCAACGGGACGGCGGCACCCACCTGGCTGGCTTTCGGGGTGCCTTAACCCGCGTCATCAATGCCCAAGCCAATGAGACCGGGATTGCAAAAAAAGAAAAACTCACCTTAACGGGGGATGACGCACGGGAGGGGTTGACGTGCATCCTGTCGGTGAAAGTACCAGATCCAAAATTTTCTTCGCAAACCAAAGACAAATTGGTCTCTTCTGAAGTTCGACCAGCGGTTGAGTCTTTCTGCGCCGAAAAACTTGGCCAATGGTTTGAAGAGCACCCCAGCGACGCAAAAAAAATTATCACCAAAGTTTATGAAGCCGCCGCCGCCAGGGAAGCCGCCCGCAAGGCGCGGGAGCTGACACGGAAAAAAGGCGGCTTGGATATATCTAGCCTGCCGGGAAAACTCGCCGATTGCGCTGAAAAATCACCGGAACTTTCAGAAATATTTATTGTCGAGGGGGATTCAGCCGGTGGTTCGGCAAAACAAGCCAGAAACCGTCAAAATCAAGCGATTTTACCCCTCCGCGGAAAAATCCTTAACGTTGAGCGGGCACGCTTCGATAAAATGCTGTCCAGCCAAGAAATAGGTACCCTTATTGCCGCTCTGGGCACGGGCATCGGCTCTGACGATTTTAATGCCGACAAGGTACGTTATCATAAAATTGTCATCATGACTGATGCCGATGTGGACGGAAGCCATATCCGCACCTTGCTGCTCACCTTTTTCTTTCGTCAGATGCCGCAACTCATTGAACGGGGATATATTTATATTGCCCAGCCGCCATTGTACCGGGCGAAGAAAGGGAACTCGGAAGTATACCTGAAGGATCAGGATGCGCTGGATGCCTACCTCGTGGATTTGGCTCTCAGCGACACCAGCGTCACCCTCCATGACGGCAGCGCCATTGCCGCGCGGGAGCTGCGCCAGCTTGTCAACACCGCCAAACAAACCCGCAAGTACCTCGCCCCTCTGGCGCGGAAAATTGGCTCTGCCCAAGTGGCCGAGGCCATTGCCTTAACCGACAGCCCGGAAGTTGCCCTTACTGATCCTCAACAAATTCTTGATCGCCTGAAGGTTTTTGGCCTGCCCGGCACCTGGCAAACCAGCACCGATGCCGACGGCAGCGTGGAGATTCTCTACCGCGAACAAGGCCTAATGGAGCAGTTTCGCATCACGGCGGACCTACCCGCCGCACCGGAATGGCGACGGATTGGCACCCTGCGGGAGGAATTACGCCGCACGTTTGCCGCCCCCGTCACCGTGCGGCACAAGAACGATACCCAAACCACCGCCGGGGTGAACGCCTTTGTGGAAGCTATCTTGGAGATTGGCAAGCAGGGTCTAAACATCCAACGATACAAAGGTCTTGGTGAAATGAACCCCGATCAGCTGTGGCAGACAACCCTTGACCCAGAGGCTCGGACGCTACTCCAAGTCAAAGTTGCCGATGCCGACACAGCGGAACAGGTCTTCGCCACCCTCATGGGCGATGCGGTGGAGCCACGCCGGGATTTTATTCAGGAAAACGCGCTGAACGTGGCGAATTTGGATGTGTAGGGTTTAGGTTGGTTCTTTGCAGTGCTCGGGTTACCTCCCTCTCCCCCCGGACTACCCTATGCACACAAGTCCTAAAATTGGCTCTGTTCCAGCATTAGCGGGGTACAACGCCGCCGCCTGTTGCTTCTCCCGCCCCAGCGGGGGAAGGTGAGGATGGGGGTGTTTAAAATGAGAAAAACCAATGATTTTTAACCCCCCTCCCCGTAAGGCCAACGGCCTTCCGGGGTGAGGGCGTTTAAATGTATTGCCTTCCCCACTAAGGTTTGGCTATAAAAAGAGAGAACAAAGAGGTCAGGAAATGGCACGAGCGTATTCTGAAGATTTGCGTGGTCGCGCACTAGATTTATTGGAGTCTGGTCAGAAGCAGCAAGCGGTGAGCAAGCTGCTCAATATAGGCCTAAGCACACTAAAATATTGGATAAAAACATGGCGGACAGAAGGGCGCCGGGTT
>JBKDWF010000062.1:0-51596 GCA_046338525.1 Holosporales bacterium | reverse complement strand
GTATTAGGTACAAGGGTTAATAAGTACAAACAGCCCCCTTCAATTAATTGACTAAATAAAGTAAATAAGACAATGACAATACAGTATAACAACTTATGTATTGTTATCTTATCAATCTTAAAAAAAAAAAAATTCAAGAATTAGCGTTTGTTTGTTGTGTGGTTGGGGTGGTGGGGTTTTTGGGGACGTATCCCTCCTCGTGCACCTAAAAATTTTGCGCGGGGGGGGCTCTCAATTGTTAAATTCGCGTTAAAAGTCGTGGGTGCTATGGAAAAGACATTACCAGCGAGAGGCGATATCAAAAATAGCTTGCAACCCAGAGTTGAATAAAAACAGCAGGAAGAAAATCCTCTAGTTCAGGCTTAGAGAAACGTTTTTCAAAGATAATCGATTCTATCCTATTACTAATCCCGAACAAAAATTAGGTGACATAACCATCAAGAAAAACGATTTATTTTAGCAATTCTCTCATAGAAATATGTCGCCTATTTTCACTCAAAATTAGTAGTTATGCAGCAGCGGCCATTCAGCAGCTCGCTAGCCGCGCCCTCGAACCAAAAGGAGCCGATAATTGTAAGGCGCTTCTATTAACCCATTTTTTCCCTACTTCGTCGGCACGGGCTTTTCCGGATTGCTGTAATCGTAAAAACCCTTACCCGTTTTGCGGCCAAGCCAGCCGGCCTCGACGTATTTGACCAGCAGCGGGCAGGGGCGGTACTTGGAATCTGCCAGGCCGTGGTGAAGGACGTTCATGATGGCCACGCAGGTATCAAGGCCGATAAAATCGGCCAGCTCAAACGGCCCCATGGGGTGGTTGGCCCCCAGTTTCATTGAGGTATCAATGGCAAGGACGGAGCCGACGCCCTCATGGAGAGTATATACCGCCTCATTAATCATGGGAATCAGGATGCGGTTAACGATAAAGGCCGGGAAATCTTCGGCCAGGGCCGTGGTTTTGCCGAGTTTTTCGGCCAGGGCCTGAACGATCTGAAACGTCTCATCGCTGGTGGCGATGCCTTTGATGATCTCTACCAGCTTCATCACCGGCACCGGGTTCATGAAGTGCATGCCGATAAAGCGTTCCGGGCGGTCGGTGACGGCGGCCAGGCGAGTGATGGAAATACTGGAAGTATTGCTGGCCAGTAGAGTGTGTGGGGCGATGCTAGGTACCAGTTTCTTGAATATCTCTTTTTTCAGGTCTTCGTTTTCTGTGGCGGCTTCGATCACAAAATCGGCATTTTTAAAAATGCTGTAATCGGTACTTGTTTTGATACGGGTTAGGGCGGCTGTTTTTTCGGTTTCGGTGGTTTTGCCTTTGGCCACTTGGCGATCGATATTTTTGGTAATACTGATGATACCTTTTTCGAGGGCTTTTTCGCTGATATCGGATAGGGCTACCTCAAGGCCAGCGAGAGCCGCGACATGAGCAATCCCGCCCCCCATTTGGCCGGCACCGATAACGCCAATTTTTTTGATGATTACGGCCATAGCACGCCCTCCTTATTACAGGGATGTAGTTTTCAACTAAAAAGATAAATTTTTCTCTAACGCAACACAAAGGTGTAAAATGCAAACCATGCTAAGGTGATGACCTGCAGGCCTACCCGTAAACGCATCATGGTGTTTCCAAATTTCGTATTGAACTGTCCACCACCAGCCATGCCGAGCAAACCAACGACGAGGCTCACGAGCGTGGCGATGATAAGGACTAGCAAAATAATCAAGGCCCAAGACATGTTTAATCCTTTCGCTGTTGATTTTAGCATGTTCGTGCTATGAATGCCAGCATGACGGTGCAGAAACATGCTTTTGTTTTTGATATTGAAACGATTCCCGATACGGATGCGGCTCCTGGCCTGACGGGCTGTGATTCGGCGGACATTAGCGAACGACGGGAGGCTCTACGCCAATATCATCTTCAAGCAACGGAAGGCCGTAACGACTTTTTGCGCCAGCCTTTTCATAAAGTAGTGGCCATTAGTTTTGCCGAAGCCGAAATACACCGTATAGACAATAATGAGAGTTATCTTTTGACGGATGTGCGTAGCGGAGGCACGGTTGATAGCAGTGAGGAAGAATTGCTGCGTGGCCTGTTCCGGCATTTGGAAAAGCGTCGTCCTCGTCTGGTAAGTTTTAATGGCCGGACGTTTGATGTGCCGGTGTTAAAATATCGGGCGATGAAATACGGGATTGCCGCAGCTTGGCTGTACCATAGTGGCGATAAGTGGAACAATTACGGCAGTCGGTATAGCTTCGATTGGCATTGTGATTTGCTTGAGGCTTTCTCCGATTTTGGGGCGGCGGCGCGAATTAAGATGCATGAGGTAGCTGTTGCCTTTGGTCTTCCAGGGAAATTTGGTGTGGATGGCGGTGATGTGGCGGCGATGGTAGATGCGGGTCAGTTGGGTGCTGTTCGAGATTATTGCGAGACAGACGTGCTTAATACATGGCTCTTGTATTTGCGATTACAGCAGCACCGTGGTGTTTTAGGAATGGATGATTATAAGGCCGCTTTGGCGGATGTAGTGAGTTTGTGTAGTAATGAAACGGCTAAACCGCATTTTGGTTCTTTTTTAGTGGCATGGCAGGAAGCCAGCAATGGCAAGCTATTCTTTTAAGGCACTGTGTAGGGGGATGCTTGAATACGCTTGATCTTTACCAATGAGTGAGCCAGCCAGAGGGTGTACTTGAGCTAATGCCGCGAGGCTTTCACCGCGATGTAAAGCTGTGGCAATAGCTTTGACGGTTGCGGAATCCAAGTCGGCACGTACGGCTAATAGCACTGGGATAGCTATGCCGTCACTGGCGGTAATACCGTTGTACATATCGCTTGTAATGGAGACAGGCATGGCTTCTGGGAAATCTTGCAGCAAACGGTCTTGTTCTCTACGTGATAGTGCCAGTAAGCGCAGCTTATTTTTTTCAGTCGTTGCTACTAGCATGGGAATGGGATCGCCGCCCATGATGATGACGGCATCAAGACTTTTTTTCAGCAACGCTTGCAGGGCTAAATCCGTGCGTCGAGTATCGGGAGTATAATTGCGGACACCTAAAATGGCTAGAAGGTGCTCGGCCGCTACGGTGGTACCAGAAAGCCTCTCGCCAATTCCGATGCGGCGGCCTGAAAGCGCTTTAATATTGGTAATGGTACTGTCAGCGCGAACAACTAGGTGTAGTGTTTCTGGGTATAAAGCCGTTAACAGGCGCAATTCCGGAAAAGGTTTTCCAGTAAAAGGTTTTGTGCCAGTAAAAGCGGCACTAGCAATATCGGCCTGAATGAGAGCCGCTTCAACTTGACCATCTTTAAGAAGATACAGGTTTTCAAGGCTTCCTTGAGTAGTTTGGGCTACGGCGAGCAATCCTGGAACACCGCATGGACCACCTTGGGCGCAGGGGCGAGAGCCTTCTGGTACACTGATAATATTGGCAATAACTGCACCTACATTAAAGTAACTTCCGTTGGCCAGCCCGGTGGCGAGGCGAAAGAACCTTGGGACATCAGAGGCAAAAATTTGATGGGCAAAGAATATGATGCTGAACAGCATAACATAAAATAGTCTTGGTAAACGCCGGTTACGCACGGCGGTTTTGTTCCTGTAGCCAAGCATTAAACCCGCCCCTTAGATGGTTTAAGCCTTGGAGATGGGGTGAGAGAAGGACACCAGCGGTGTGGCTGCGTATGCCTGCTTGACAGTATAGGACAATGGGGCGAGCAGGGGGCAGGGCGGTGGCTGCATGAGCGGGATTTTGTTGGATAGTGCTGAGGGGTAGATGGATGGCTTCGGGTATATGGCCAGCTTGCCATTCCCAAGTTTCCCGTACATCGACAAATACAGCATCGGCAACGGCAAGAGCGGCGGCAACATCAAGCGCAATAGGGTCAGTAGCGGTGGTCATGGAGGACAGCATAATCGGTTGCTGATGGACTGAACAGAGGGCGCAAAGAGGATCTTTTTGGATGTATAGATGTCGGGGTAAGGCAATCGGTCCGCTGAATAGGATCAAATTACCTTGAACAACAGGAAGATCGAGAAGGATCGTTAGGGCTTGTAAGGCTTGCATGCTTCCGATCATCCCAGCTAGGGCACCAAGCACGCCGGCTTCGGCGCAATTGGGGACAAATCCTTGCGGCGGCTCAGGGTAAAGGCAACGCAGGCATGGACTATTATGTTTATGGGAAAAAACAGCCACTTCACCGCTAAAGCCCAGCACCGCGCCATACACAAGGGGAACCTTGGTTTTAACTGCGCTGTCCCCGGCTAAAAATTTTGTTGGGAAATTATCGCTGCCGTCGATGAGGACATCCACATCGCTCAGTAATGATAGCGCGTTGGAGGTGTTAAAGCGTTCATATCGTGGAATAATTTGTACTTCTGGATTCAGGGCGGTTAGGCGCTGGGCGGCGACATCAACCTTGGTCTTGCCGATATCGGCGGTGGTGAATAGGACTTGGCGGTGCAAGTTGCTTAGACTAACGGTATCGTCGTCTATAAGGGTAATTTTGCCAACCCCGGCAGCGGCAAGGTAGAGCAGTGCTGGACAGCCCAGCCCCCCAGCCCCAATGACTAGAGCGTGCGATTGGCTAAGACGTTTTTGCCCAGTGATGCCAATATCGGGTAAAATTGTTTGCCGGGCGTAGCGATCATCCATGTAGGTTCAAGGCCTTTTGATATACAGTGCGTTTAGGGATTTGAAATTGCGCCGCAATCAAGGTGGCGGCATCCCTTGGTGAATGGGTGGTGAGGGCTTCGGTTAAGGCATGCTCCCAACCTGTTGCCGGCTGTTTGGTCGATGCGCCGCCGATGAGGATGACGCACTCGCCCCGAGTCTCGGGCGGACAAATACTGCTAAGATTACCCCGGTAAAAAGTCTCATGCAACTTGGTTAATTCTCGCGCTAAGCACGCTGGGCGATCCCCTAGCACGAGCAGGGCATCACTAAAAAGGGCGGCCAATCGGTTGCCGGATTCATAGAGAATAAGGGTTGCTGCGGTGTGCTTCCAACGCTCAAAAAATTTCTGCCGTGCACCACTTGTGCGGGGAGCAAAGCCGAGAAAAATGAAGGCATCGGTGGGAAGCCCGCTGGCGGACAAAGCAGCGATAGCAGCGCAGACCCCGGGAATGGGAATAATAGCTAGGCCGTGTTCACTAGCTTCTCGAACTAGTTTATACCCCGGATCAGCGATAAGGGGTGTGCCAGCATCGCTTACCAAGGCGATGCGTTCACCGTTTTTTAAGGCGGTCAGTAGCGCTGGCCGTGCGCGGGCACCAGCGTGATCGTCGTACCGTTGTAACGGCTTTTTAATGCCGTAATGTGCCAGTAATTGACCGGTGCGTCGGGTATCTTCACAGGCGATGCTATCCACGCTGCGAAGGATATTGAGGGCTCGCAAGGTAATATCTTCCAAGTGGCCAATGGGCGTAGAGACAAGGTACAGACCAGGGGTTAGAGAAGGTTGCGAGAAAGGGAGAATACTGCTAGGCATGACATGATATTATACAGGATAAAATTGTGCGGCGCAGTGTTCTTTTCATTATTGCGGGGTTATTAGTGTTGGTGGCATGTACGGCTCGGGTACCTGCCTCCCGGCCTTCTCCCTCGCCGGTGCCGCGGGCAGCGACACTGCCACCATCATCCCTTAGCAACGAAAACATGACCCGGTCGTTGACTCCTACGGTGGCTGCATCGGACACTGTTGCGGCGCAGCAACAATTTTCAATATCAGCACCAGCGGTAGGGGAGACATTAAAAGTGGCTCTCTTACTTCCTCTTACAGGTCGAGACGCTGTGGTAGGTCAGTCCCTTCAAGATGCGGCGCATTTGGCGTTGGCGGAATCGGGCATGCGGAATATAACCCTTTTGCCGTTTGATACTCAGGCTAGTCCCGTGCGGGCGGCGGAAGTGGCAGGGCGTGCAGTTGCTAATGGCGCGAGTTTAGTGCTTGGCCCCTTATTTGCCCCGGAAGCTAGAGCCGTGGATAATGCCCTTGTTGATAAAAATGTGCCGATATTAACATTTTCCAACGATAGAACCTTGGTGGATAATGCGCCGGGGGAAAATTTATTTGTTCTTGGTTTGATGCCGCAGGATCAGATTGTGCGTCTGGTGCAATATAGTATCGCTCAAGGACGAAGTCGTTTTGCGGTATTGGTTCCTGATACTGCTTTTGGTGCGTTGATGCTGGAGGCTGCTAAGGCGGTAATTGCCGCTCATGGTGGTCGCTTAGTTTTTGCAGAGCAAACAAGTGCTGATATTGCCAGTATGACTAGAGCAGTGGATAGGATGGTCAAGGTTGCACCCCTGGCCGAGGGTTCGTTGACGGGTGGTGAGTTCCAGGCGCTTATGCTGCCCTTTTCGGGACGTGAGGCGGCGCAGGCGGCGGCGTTACTTAATGCCAAGGGATTATCTCCCAATGGGGTAAAATTCATGGGGCTTGCCACTTGGGAATCCTTGAAAGGTACATCTGCACAGGAGTTGGCGGGTGGATGGTATGCAGCAGCTCCGGCCAAAAATCGCCAAGTTTTCGAAGCTAGCTACGCAAAAATTTATGGCAGGGCACCTATTCGTCAAGCCAGCTTAGCCTATGATGCGGCGGCTCTGGCGGTTACCTTGGCAAAAAATGAGGAAAATGGAGCACTGGTTCCGGGGCATCTGCGTAATCCTAATGGTTATGCAGGGGTGGATGGCATTTTCCGTTTCACCGATGGCGGAATTGCCCAGCGCGGCTTGGCCGTGTTTGAGATTACCCCCGGCGGCGGACAAGAAATTGATCCAGCGCCGGAACGGTTCCGCATGGGTTGGTAAATCATGGCATTGCGGTCTGTGGCGCTGGCCATTGCGATTTTTTTTATTTTTCCATTGATTGTTGCTGTGTTGGGGAAACCGGTCATTGGGTTTGTGGGTTTATGGTTAGTTGTAGTGTATTGGGTGTTTCGTCATTCGGTAGTATTAGGATGGCCGACAAGAAAGCAGCTTAGTCCGGTTCTGGTGCGGACAATACTGGTGGGGGTGCTTCTTGGTGTGGTGCTATGGCTTTTAAAGCCTGAATACCTGCTGGCGTTTCCGTTGCATATGCCGGATCGTTACATTCTGGTCATGCTTGTGTACCCATTTTTGTCTGTTTTGCCACAAGAAATTTTGTTTCGCTGTGTGTTTTGGCATTTGTTTTCCGATGCTTCTCAAAGGTCGCGTGTTTTCTGGAATGCTGCAGCTTTTGCCGTCGCCCACAGTATTTTTCTGAACCCGGTGGCTGTTATGTTATCGTTTGTTGGGGGTCTCTTTCTAGCCAGAACGTACGAACAACACCGGCACCTTGGCCTTGTGTGTGTGGAGCATACTTTGTACGGCTGGCTTGTGTTCACCATTGGCTGGGGCATTTACTTTTATCATGGTGCGGTGGGGATGTGGGGGGCGTAGGAAGCAGCCTTCTTTTCTTTCCCTCCGATGCTGTGATGCTATAATGCCCGTCGCTAGCGGATGGGTAAAACCGTTACGCGTTAATATTTTGTTAACCTTTTTAAGGGAAAAATTAATTCAACCTTTATTTTAACTGTTGCATCGAGACGGCGGTATTGTTTTGCTGTCGAGGGTTATGGGGGTTAGGGGATGGAGAAATGGTACCGGCGCAATGCAGGAGATGCTCTCAATGATTAAGCTAAAACCTATGTTGCCGAGGTTTGCTCACAACAAACGGGGTGTCGCGGCTATTGAGGCTGCACTTCTTCTGCCGTTGTTTCTCTTTTTTGTTTTTGGCCTTATTGATGTGTCGTGGACCATGCTCCGCCGGTATAGTGTTGAGCAAGCAGGGGCACAGTTGGCCGTACGGATGCGGGAAAACCCCACCGCTAATGTGGCAAGCTTGGCGGGATCGTTAGGGTATGGTTTGGTAGACTTTACCGGAACCTCGGCCTGTATGTGTGTGACCCAGCATGCCACACTGAACGCGGCAGCGTCTAACAGTGCTAATCGGGGCTGCCCTTGCACGTCGAACAATACAGGACCTGATACAACAGTGCCCGTGCCACCAGACTTTTTTTTGGGGGTGAGTGCGGCCGCGTCTTTTGCCCCGCTGTCCTTTGTTGGTAGGCAATTTTTTGGCAATACGATTGATTATCGTTTTCATGCCGTTCTAGCGTTTGAGCGGATGCCGAGAACGTGCTATGTCATTGAAAGTTATTCAACAGAATATCCATTGGGAGATCCAAAAGCTGGTTCTTCCCACGTCGGCTGTGAGGATGGCTTTTTTCTCACAGGGGTGAGCACCAGCAAAGGCACGTCGGAGCGACCTTTTAAACAAGTAGTTGGGTCTCCTAATCCGAATCCTGGTGCTGGGGCAACGCATTTAAGTTGCGAAGAAGCAGGTTTGACGCATCTGGCCGGATTACAATTTCAAAATGGCACCCGTTTTGTTGAAGATGTCCCCCAGTGCTATGGAGATCCTACCAAGCTTTACGCACCCCATGTGATGAATTTTCAGGGGCGGTGTACGGTAAACCGGTATCACTATACGTGTTGTTCGTATGATCGGGAAACGACTCGTAGTTTTGAGACGCCTCCTGAAAAATGGTGATACCTTATGAAAATTATGTGCATGATTAAAAAATTACGGATGTGGATAGGAGTTTAGCTTATGAAAAGAATAATCGTCCGTACCGTAGCCGCATTTTACCGGAATCGTGGTGGTTTTGGAGCCGTAGGGACGGCCGTTCTGTTGCCACTTCTGGTGACCATAGCCTTGGGCGCGGCGGAGGGTTTATGGGTGCTGGGCGGGAAGGTCGAGCGAGGCAACACGGTGGATAACATTGGCGGCACCCTGCGGGAGACGCCTTTTGAAGATATCGCATCGGTGGCGGCGGGATTTCGCACCACCTTTATTAATCTTTCTGCTGCTGATACCCACATTTGTGCCACTGTTCATGACACCCAAAGCGGAGCACAAGCGGCGAGTGCCAGTCGTAGGGGGGCGTGTACCTCGGATAACACCACACAACGGCGGCGCTCCTTTTGGCTGGGTATCAGCGGTGAGGCAAGAGTTAACCATTTTACCCCCCTGGGCGATCAGTTGTTTGGCAACCCCACCATCGTTCGCTATGCCGTGACGGTTTTTGTTCCTGCGTCTCCTGAAGATGTTGGTGGGAATCCTACAGAGTGCTACACGATTGACAGCACCAATACCGCAAGTACCACACTGGGTGGTGATGTTATGTGTAACAGTGGGTATTTCTTGGCCAGCATGGCCCTGACGACGGGAGAGGAATGCGAAGATGCAACAACGGATTTGATGACTGCCACGATGTCTATTAATGGCCATACCTATCAAGCGGGTGGAGGCTTCGAATGTCGGGATGGTTTCCAGGTTCGAAAAATTAATTCTCTATTGCAAACTACGCAACCGGTTTATGGGGGTTACTGGGAGTGTTGTGGTTGGGATGTGGATGGTAATTGTACTGACAACTGTTGTGTGCAGACTACCCACACGGCTCAATATATTGAGGATTTAAAAATAACCTGTTGCCGTGATCAGGTGCGTTATACGTGTTGTCCGATTCCGCCAAAGCATTGATGAGGGGGTTAAGATGAAATTTTTTAATTTTTATCAAAATTTTACCAAGAACAAGAGAGGTTTTACGCTTATTGAAGCGGCGATCATCATGCCGGTTATTGTCTTTTTTGCTTTCGGCGTATTGGAGGCCGCCATAGCGATTCAGCAAAAATCCGCTGTGACCCGTGCGGCTAAGGCTATTGGGGCAAGTTTGCAGGAGAATCCTGATCGGGAGGTTGATGCGAACCTCTGGTCTGGGCTAGAGGGGAGATTGTTTGATTTTTCCGTCGGCGGCAATGCCTGTGTCTGCGCCACTGTTCATTCTTCGGCCGCTGATGCTGAGGCTGCTGCTAGGAATCGAGGTTGTCCTTGTGCCTCTACCAATACGAATCTGAACGTGCTGGTGCGGCCATTTTTTTTGGGCGTGAGTGCCTCAGCCACACTGCCCGCCGCAACCGGTATTGGGGGGACATTGTTTGGCAACACGCGCGTTCTGCGATCCCATACGGTTTTATCGTTTCCTGCGGGACAACAGGATTGTTATTTTATTCACACCACCACGCTGATGGAACCCGATGATAACGAAACCGGTTTTTTTATTAAGAATATAAAATATTCTTATCCATGGGGTTACGGTGATGGTGGTACCTTTGAGAATAGCGCAAACCCCTTTGCGGGATCGCCGTGGAATATGGGCACAAATTCAACCAATGGTGGTGGTGGCGTAACGCGATCGTGCCCTAAAGGAACATTGGTGACGGGGGTGCGCATTGATTATGGTGATTCAACATGGTCGAATGGGAAAGCAGACCCTGGGTGGCAGAATCAAGGTGTTGCCGAAATAACCTGCCTGACTTCCCGAAGTATTAACATGGAACTTTGCGCAAAGGGTAATGCTAGGGTACGCCCTAATTGGTGGAATAAAAAAACCGATGCGGAGATGGATGGGATCATTAGAAACATTCAATAGTTCGTCATGTTGTTTTGGTATCGGGTGAAAGACGGGTATGCGGGGCATCTTTTTGAGCGTTCCCCCTTGGAATTATCGTCGTGCTGCGCTATGAGGCTCAACTATGATGAGTGTTGCCCGTGCCTTGATAGTTTTTTTGTTGGTTGTGGTGGCGGGCGCGTCCCCCGCAGCGGCGGAGCTACAGCTTGATATTACCCAAGGCCGGACAGAGCGCACGCCCATTGCCGTGCCGCGGTTTGTTGCTAGCGGCGGTGAAACGGATAGCATCGCTAATAACATGACCGATGTGGTGGTGGGTAACCTAGAGCGGTCGGCGTTGTTTGAGCATGTTAACCCGGCGGCGTATGTGCAAGAATTCCGCAGTGCCAACGAGGTGCCGCGGTATGGTGAGTGGCGGCAGATTGGGGCGCAATTGCTGTTGTTGGCTCAAGTGCGCATGGCGACAGTGAACCAAGTAGAGGTAAATTTTCGCCTGTTTGATACATTGGCGCAAAAGCAACTATTGGGATTGTCTTACAACACGACGCCGGCGAACTGGCGGCGACTGGCGCATCTGATTTCCGATGCGGTGTATAAGCGTATTACCGGAGAAGATGGGTATTTTGATAGTCGGGTAGTGTACGTGGAACGCAGCGGCAATCCTTGGCGTTCCACGCGGCGGTTGGCGATCATGGATCAGGATGGCTTCAATCACCGCTATCTTACCGATGGCCGGGCGATGGTTTTAACCCCTCGGTTTTCGCCCACGTCGCCGACGATTATTTATTTTGGGTATTATAACAATCTGCCACGGGTCTATACGTTGCAGGTGGATACAGGCCGGGTGGCGATGCTGGGCGATTTTCCCGGCATGACCTTTGCACCGCGATTCTCACCTGATGGCCGTAAGGTGGTGTTCAGCATGGCCCAAAATGGTAATAGTGATATTTATGTGATGGATTTGGGAAGTAAGGCGGTGGATCGCCTGACCAGCCACCCCGGTATTGACACATCCCCTAGCTTTAGCCCGGACGGTAAACGCATTGTTTTCAACTCTGATCGCAGTATTGGGCAACAACTTTATAGTATGAACAGCGACGGGAGCGACGTGAAGCGCATTAGTTTTGGTCAAGGTCGCTATTCCGCACCGGTGTGGTCGCCGCGAGGGGATTTGATTGCCTTTACCAAACAGCTTAGCGGGCGTTTTTATACCGGGGTGATGCGTGTTGACGGAACCGGGGAACGGATGTTGAGCCAAAGCTATCTTGATGAAGGCCCTACTTGGTCGCCCAATGGCCGTGTCATTATGTTTGGTCGGGAAGCGCAGGGTGACGGCAAAAATATCCCGCGCAGCCGAATTTATAGCGTTGATCTAACTGGATACAATGTTCGAGAAGTCCCAACCCCTGGTAATGCTTCGGATCCGGCGTGGTCTGGTCTCAATCCCAAGTAACCCGCTATCTTTAACCCCTGTTTAATGTATACCCGGCATCGTGGTGATCGTTCTTATGCCGTCTTTTGATCCATCCAGCGTTGTCGATGTGCACTCTTCCCGTTTTATTAATCGGGAATTATCGTGGCTTGCGTTTAATGAGCGGGTGCTGGCCGAAGCCAATAACCAGCGTCACCCCCTGTTGGAACGGGTGCGGTTTTTGGCGATTTCCCATAGCAATTTAGAGGAGTTTACCTGTGTTCGTATCGCCGGCCTAAAGGCGCAGGTTGAGGGTGGGGTGACTACCCCAAGTCAGGATAGCCTCAGCCCGGCGGAACAACTGCGCCTTATTCACGAAAAGACAAGAGACCTTATTGCGGCGCAGCAGGCTATCTGGATGCAGTTGCGGGAGACATTGCAGCGTAATGGGATTCACGTAGTGAATCAAAGCCAGTTGACGGCAGCCGACAAGACAGCGTTGGAGGCACATTTTTTAGCCACGATTTTCCCCCTCTTGACCCCGTTGGCGATTGATCCGGCGCATCCATTCCCGTTCTTGCCCAACCGCAGCTTGGCTTTGGCTTTGCGCCTGCGCAAAGATGGCGGCGATGGTAAGGGGATGTTGGCCCTTATCCCGTTGCCCCGGGATATTCCAAGGTTTCAGAGAATCCCCGGTGATGAGAGCCGCTATATACTCCTTGGAGATATAGTGTTGTTGTTCATTGACAAATTGTTTCCGACTTATGTTGCTCAAAGTAAGGGTATTTTTGAAGTATTGCGGGATTCAGAAATTGAAATTGATGAAGAAGCTGCGGACTTGATGCAGGTGTTTGAAACAGCCCTGCGTCGTCGTCGCCGTGGTCATGCAATTCAGTTACACCTTGAAGCTGGCATGCCGGATGATTTGCGTACGTTTGTGACGACAGCTTTGGGTCTGCATGATGAAGATATTATTCCGGTGAACGGTTTAGTGGCGTTGTCGGATGCCACGCAACTCCTTGCTGAAGAACGGCCAGATTTAAAATTTCCGGTTTTTAACGCTCGTTTTCCTGAACGCATCCGGGATTTTGGTGGTGATCATTTTGCGGCTATCAAGGCCAAGGATATTTTGGTGCATCATCCCTATGAGAGTTTTGATGTGGTGGTGCAATTTCTACGTCAAGCGGCCAGGGATCCTGATGTATTGGCTATTAAGCAAACATTATACCGGACAAGCAAAGATTCGCCCATTGTGCGCGCGCTGATGGAAGCAGCCGAAGCCGGTAAGCACGTTACGGCGGTGATTGAATTAAAAGCCCGTTTTGATGAGGAGGCTAATATCCAATGGGCACGCGATCTGGAACGTGCCGGGGTGCAGGTCGTCTTTGGGTTTTTCACTCTCAAGACGCACGCCAAAATATCGCTCGTCGTGCGTCGAGAGGGGGAGCGGCTGCGTACTTATATCCATTATGGTACCGGCAACTATCACCCTGTAACAGCTAAGGTGTACACAGACTTATCTTTTTTTACCTGTGACGGCGCACTTGGTCAGGACGCAGCAAAACTGTTCAACTATATTACCGGTTACGCGCCGCCCCAGCAGATGAGCAAGCTATCTATTGCGCCTCTGACATTGCGGTCAACGCTGCTCGGCTTGATTCAACAAGAGGCGGAAAACGCCCAAAATGGCCTCCCCTCAGGCATTTGGGCTAAGATGAATGCCTTAGCAGACCCCGAGATAATAGATGCTTTGTATGCGGCATCGGCGGCGGGGGTTCCGATTCGTCTGGTCGTGCGGGGGATATGCTGCTTGCGGCCGGGAGTGCCGGGATTATCAACAACGATTCAGGTAAAAAGCCTTATAGGACGGTTTTTGGAGCATTCTCGTATTCTTTGTGTGGGTAATGGCCATGCCCTGCCGTCGCCCCAGGCTAAGGTCTTTATTTCTTCGGCGGATTGGATGCCGCGCAACCTCGACTGGCGGGTAGAGTCGCTTGTGCCTATTGAAAACCCCACGGTGCATCGGCAGATTTTAGAGCAAATTATGATCGCCAATCTTAATGATAGCTTGCAGAGTTGGCGCCTCTTGCCCGATGGCAGTTATATTCGTACGATTCCGGGGAGCGAACCTTTTTCAGCCCACGAGTATTTTATGCATAACCCCAGTCTTTCCGGCCGTGGCCGTCTTGGTCAGGGTGAGAGTGCCCCGACTTTGGCTTTGCGTAGCGATCGTTAGCCGTGGTTGCAGGCTTGCCCACGGATGTTGCCGTCTTGGACGTTGGTTCCAACTCTGTGCGGTTCGTGTTGTATCGCCGCACCGCAGGGGTGTGGCAGCCTGTTTTTAATGAAAAGGCCAGTTGTGGTCTCGGTCGTGCCTTGGGCAAAACGGGAAAACTTGATTTTGAAGGGAAAAAATGCGCCCTCAAGGCATTGCGACGGTTTACTTTGTTGGCAAAAGATTTGGGGGCGCAAGAAACGGTAGCGTTGGCCACTGCTGCTATTCGTGAATCCAGCGATGGTTCTGCGTTTGCCGATGAGATTCGCCGCCGATTTTCCCTCAATCTTCGGGTGCTCAGCGGCGCGGAAGAAGGTCATTACGGCGGTCTTGGTGTGTTGGCTTTTGCCCCGAAGGCTAAGGGATTATGTGGTGATCAGGGTGGTGCAAGTCTTGAGCTTACAGTGTTGGGTGGTGGTCATTTGGGTTCGGCTATCAGTTTACCGTTGGGGGTATTACCCTTATTGGGGGAAGGCCAGAAACACATTCGTGAAAAGTTAAAGCAGGCTCCGCATGGTGTTCATAAGGTTTTTTATGCTGTGGGCGGTACATGGCGAGCATTGGCCACCATGCACCAAAAGCTGTCGGGCTACCCGCTGGAGCATATACATTATTATACAGTCACGCCGGAGGCGGTGCAGGCGTGCCTAGCCCAAATGCAGGGGCTTACCGCTGCCGCCATTGCCAAACTCCCGGGGGTGCCGAAAAGCCGGGCGGAAACCCTGCCCGTAGCGGCGATGGTGCTGGCAGAGATTTGTGCTAAGTTTAAGGTTGAAAACATAGTTTTCTCCGGCAACGGTATTCGGGAGGGGTATCTGCATCAGCATTATCCCGTGCGGGGTAACAGTGATCCACTGCTGGACGAAGCAATGGCTTATGCTTCGGTAAGCCGCCTGTTTGCGGATACCAGCCAAGCATTGTTTGAATGGCTCGCCCCGGTTCGGGCGTTAATGGCAGGACGGTGCGATCGTCTGGTACGAGTATTGTGCCTGATTGCCGATAGTGCTCGGAAAGAACATCCTGATCACCGGGCAGAACTTGCCTACACCAAAATTCTGTACGCGCCTTTTACCGCGATTACTCATAATGAGCGGGCTTTTCTTGCGCTGGCGATGTTTGTCCGCCATGCTGGGAAGATTGATCGCCGCCATTGCGCCATCGCATTGACGCTGCTTTCTGAAAGAGAGATTGCCGATGTTCAGTTAACGGGCAGCGCCCTGCGCCTCGCCAAAGCCCTAGCCGGGGGGCATGATGCTTTATTAAGCCTAGCACCGCTTTCAGAGCATCACGGTTGGAGTCTCACCTTCACCCAACCGGACAGGCTTGCCCCCGGAGAGTTGCCGCAGAAGCGGTTGGAAGAATTTCGGGGGGTGGTGAAAGGGTGGAAGAAGGTGAGTAGTGAGTAGGAAATAGTGAGTGGGGAGTGGTGAGTGGCGCATGGAATTAATACCGCTTTGCGTTCAATATGTAGAAAATATTTACGCAAAGCGGCTAGCCCGCGCGGCGTTTGAGCGAACAATTTTGCAATCAATTGATTGCAAAATGGTATAACAGTGCGCCACTCACCATTCACCATTCACCACTCACTACTCACACTTTGGCATGAAGCTTGCACAACCCAGGCACAGACCTGCAAGAAAAGGATGTGCCCATGATTTCGTTGTTTACAAATACAGCGTCGCTGACGGCCCAGCGCTACAGCAACCGCAATTATCGCAGTCTGTCGCACACGGCGGCAAAAATGGCCTCGGGGAATCGAATTGTCAAAGCCTCGGACGATGCCGCTGGTGGTGCGATTGGAGCATCTCTGAAGGGGAATATCTCCTCCCTACAGCAGGCAGGTCGAAACGCTAGTCAAGGGGCCTCGCTCCTTCAGGTCGCCGACGGTGCGATTCAGAATATGAATGATATTCTAGTACGGATGCGGGTATTGGCGACACAGGTGGTCAATGATACCTTAAGCACGACGGAACGTCAGTATGCCCATGCAGAATTTAACCAAGCCCGCTTGCAGATTGATCAAATCGCCAACGGCGTGCGTTGGAATGGTGCGCCGATTCTTAATAGCGGAGCAAGGGCGGTGGCCTCGCCGAACACGGTGAACACGACGGCGGTCTCTGGTACTGTAACAAATGGTTCGTTTAGTGCTGGAGGTATTAGTGCTGTTACAGGGTATGTATCAGGAACGGCTAGTAATATTACAGTTTCCGCTGCATCTCCCTATACTTTGAGTGTTGATATAGGCGGTCAAACATTTACAGGCACTGTTGCTGCTGGTGCAACGTCAACAGCCATTATTATGACTAGTACCACCAATGCATCCAACACTTTTACAATTAATACTAATGCAACCGCTATATCGGCAACATCTGCTACGGTGGCTACCCAGTTAAGCGCATTTTTTGCTGCCGCTAATTTTGTCCCCGCCACCGCCGCGGCGTATGCCCCGATGACAACAACTGTTAATGCAGCGAACGGGTATTTTCCTGCTAACCCTATTTCCAAGATTGTGGGTAACGTGATTGGCGCGGCTAAGGATGTCACGGTGACCCAAGCTGGCATTGGGGGCGTGTACACGATTGATGTTACTATTGGCAATCAGGTGTTTCGTGGTAACGTGGCGAACAATGCCGGGGCCCCGGCTACCATTTTGTTTAAAAGCCTAGTGAACGATCAAGCCGGGTTCACTCTTAGTACAATTACTAACCCATTGCCTAATAACAATGCCGCTCTTCTTGCTAGCGATCTGAAAAAAGCCTTGCAAATAGGCGGTATACTAGTGCCCATCAGCTTTAAACCAGGGGCACTAGTGGGCACCAGCGCGGCGGCACTGCTCAGTGGCAATATGGCCAACACCAATTTGAGCAGCGTGGTTAAAGCTGGTGGTAGTGTTGCCAACGGCATCTATACCTTGACTTCGTCGTATAATGCCACGACGGGTGCAGCGACCCTGCGCGTCCAAGGTGAAGATGGCATTGTATATGAGCGTATTTTAGATAAGGTGTCCACCTACACCGCTACCGATACTGTCAACGTGCGGTTCTTCAACGGGCTGGAAATCGCCTTTGGCGGCAACACAGTGGCCAGCCTCGCCACGGATAATCTGGGGGATAACGTTAATGCCACCGGAGGGCAGGCAAACGACACGGTGAGTATTGTTGTCTCTCAAGGAACGGCCAACGCATTGACGTTCCAAATTGGCGAGTTATCAACAGATGTTATTGTTTTGACTTTTTCGCCGTTGACTGCCGATGGACTCGGCCTGACCCCGGCGAACATTGAAACGTTGGTTGGAGGTCAGAAAGCGACCAATATTCTCAATAACGCTATCGTTTTAGTGAACAATGCCTTGTCCGAAGTCGGCGCGGTGCAAAACCGGATGGATTACATTCAAGATAATATAGCCACATCGGTGGAAAACCAGAGTGCATCTAAAAGTACCTTCACCGACGCTGATATGGCGGCTGAATCAACAGAATTCGCCAAATTTCAAGCGTTAAATCAGGCTGCTATCTCCATGCTGGCGCAAACTAACAGATTGCCCCAGACGCTGTTGGATGTATTGCCACGGGGTTAAGCCTAGCCTAGACTGCACCGGTGCCCCACGCCGATTCTTTTGGTTTTACGCCTATTCCCGCCGCCACCCGCCAAGAGGCGGTGAACGGCGTTTTTGACCGCGTGGCCAATTCTTATGATCGCATGAACGATGCCATGAGCCTCTGCGTGCATCGGCTTTGGAAGAATGCGTTTGTGGCCACGATTCCGGCGTGTTCAGGGATGAGGGTTGTGGACGTGGCGGGCGGGACGGGGGATATTGCCCGGCGGCTGTTGGCCCGTTTGCCTAATGTGCATCTGACGGTTGCGGATATTAACCCGGCTATGCTGGCGCAGGGGCGGCGGCGGTTATGGGATGAGGGGTATACAGGGGTAGGGGTGGTGTGCGGTAATGCCGAAACCCTGCCGCTGCCGGATTTAAGTCAGGATGTGTACACGATTGCTTTTGGCCTGCGTAACGTGACCCATATTGACCGGGCACTGGGGGAGGCATTCCGGGTGCTGAAACCCGGTGGGATGTTTCGCTGTCTGGAGTTTACCCCTGATGTTAATCCGCTGGTAAAGCCGGTGTACGATGCTTGGTCGTTTGGGGTCATCCCTCGGCTAGGCAAGTTGTTGGCTAAAGATGAGGCGGCATACCGTTATCTGGTAGAGAGCATTCGCCGGTTTCCCCGACGCCGGGCGCTCGAGGCGATGCTGCGTGGGGTCGGGTTTGCCTGTGTGGAGAGTCATGTGTATAGCGGCGGTATCGTTGCCGTACACCGGGCGGTAAAGCCGTGATGCGCGGGTTTTGGTATCTGCTGGTCTTGGTGGGGCAGGGGTGGGTGCTGGCTCGGTGGGGGGCATTGTTCTGGTTTCCGTTGGGGTTGGTGCGCTGGGGATCACGGGTGGTGATGACCCGCAAGGCGCGGGCAATGCGTCCGGGACAGCGTCTGGCGGCGGCGTTGCAATCCCTGGGGCCGGGGGCGATTAAGTTCGGCCAGGTGCTGGCCACCCGGGCAGACTTGCTAGGGGTAGAAATTGCTCGGGATTTGACGGCCTTGCAAGATCGCCTGACGCCCTTTGCCTTTGCCAAAGCGGCAAAAACCATCGAAGTTGAGCTGGGACAGCCGCTGGAAAAGATATTTACCAGTATCGATCGAACCCCTGTGGCGGCGGCATCGATTGCTCAGGTGCATAAAGCTATAACCGTTGAGGGAGAAACGGTAGCAGTCAAGGTTGTCCGTCCTGAGGTGCGGCGGCGGTTTCACCGGGATCTCGATATGATCGCCTGGGCAGCGGGGTTGGCGGAGGGGTGGTCGGCCACGGCGCGGCAACTGCGCCTTGTGGACGTCGCCCGGAATATCCGGGAAATGATTGTCCTTGAGCTTGATTTGCGCCTTGAGGCGGCGGCGGCGGATGAGCTGCGCCAGACCTTGGGTGCCGATAGCCCATTGTATATTCCGTGTATTGATTGGCAGCGCACATCGGCCAGCGTCCTGACCATGGAATGGCTGGACGGGGTGCGTATTGATGACCGGGCGGCAATTCTTGCCCAAGGGGGGGACCTCAATGCCCTACTGGCGGCGGCGGCCGGATCGTTTTTTCAGCAGGTGTACGTGCATGGTTTTTTCCATGCCGATCTGCACCCGGGCAATCTGTTTGTGTTGCGGGATGGCCGTTTGGCGGCCTTGGATTTTGGCCTGATGGGGCGGCTCGATCAAGGGACGCGGCGGACGCTGGCCATGATGCTGCACGGGTTTTTGACGCGCAACTATCTTGAGGTAGCCGATGCGTATTTTGAGGCCGGGTATGTGCCGCCGCACCATTCCAAGGCCTTGTTTGCCCAGGCGTGCCGTTCCGTGGGGGAGCCGATTGTCAATAAGCCCCTTAATGAGATATCCTTGGGCACCTTGCTGGGCCAGTTGTTTGCCATTGCCGAGCGGTTTGAGATGCACACCCAGCCGCAGCTTCTCGTTTTGCAGCGCGCCTTGATTGTCACCGAAGGCCTAGGGTGGAGCCTCAACCCCGGCGTGAACATGTGGGATTTGGCTCGCCCGGCCATTGAGCAGGCTCTGCGGCGGGAGCGTCGGCCTTTAACCCGGTTGCGTCAGGCTCGGCAGGGGGCGGTGCAGTTTCTCCACCGGGCGGAACGCTTTTTAGAGGCTGGCGAACGGCTGGTGCAGCAGCCGCCAGTTTCTTTTGTCCCTGCCTCTTCTCGTTCGGGAAGGTGGCTGCTGCTCGGCGGCGTTATCGGGGCGGCGCTGACCTCAGGTGTTTACCATATGTTATGAGATAACATGTAGAGGGTTGCTCTCCCAGTGGGCTACCCTATGCACACAAGTCTTAAGATTGTCTCTTTTCAAGCATTAGCGCGTAGCAACGCCGTTGCCTTGAAGAAGATAACCGTCGCCTATTGCCCCCTTCTCCCGCTTGCGGGGGAAGGTGAGGAAGGGGGTGTTTAAAATGAGAAAAACCAATGATTTTTAACCCCCTCCCCAACCCTCCCCCGCAAGCGGGAGAGGGAGCTACACCGAGCACTTCAACAAGCTCATAAGAGTTGTGTGCATAGGCTAGCCCCCCGGGAGAGGGAAGGCTAACAGCCTCAGGGGTGAGGGCGTTTCAAGATTAAATCTATCGTTAATTTTGCAGCCTGCTATATTTCATTACTGCACCAGTCTATCCAGCTCGGCCAGCATATCCCGGCTGGTGCTCACCACCCGGGTGTTGGCGTTGTAGGCCCGCTGGGTGATGATCATCTTGGCGAACTCGGTGCCGATATCAACGGTGGAGTTTTCCAGTGTACGGGAAAACACTTGTCCTATTCCGGCAACCCCGGCCTGATTGAGTACTAGTTCGCCCGAGTCACGGGTTTTGCTGTAAGCATTGCCCGTGCGCGGCGCCAACCCGTTGGGGTTGGGAAATGTTGCCAGAGGCAACTGGTAAATGGGCAATGATTCCCCGTTGGTAAAGTTGGCAATCACTACCCCTTCTTTATTAATATTAATGCCTTTGTATACTCCGTATGCTACTCCGTCTTGGGTGACAGTTGAGCCAATAAAGTCTGAATTTTTTTGGCTTGTTCCCGGCGGGGTTTCGGTGGGCAGGCCGGTGACGGAAAACGCTGTAGGTGTTCCTGTTGTTTGGAACAAAGCGTTGAGGTTTGCTAACAGAGTTGCTGTGATGGGTACTGCTGCGCCTGATGTCCTCATGGTAAAGCCGTTGACGGGGCTGCCGAGACCAGCAAAATTGATCGCTGTGCCTGCGGCGGCACCGCTGGCCACCGTACCCCGAAAAGTT
The DNA here is from genome assembly GCA_046338525.1 of Holosporales bacterium. Taxonomy (GTDB): domain Bacteria; phylum Pseudomonadota; class Alphaproteobacteria; order JAJTHO01; family JAJTHO01; genus JBKCUA01. The sequence continues at coordinate 30,586 of JBKDWF010000062.1, read as the reverse complement.
TCCCCGCCGATGGTGATGTCAATTTGCTCATTGGGACTTATATTGGTGACTGCGACGTTACTGACTGATCCTAAAACGGTGCCAAAAATATTGGTAATACTGGTGGCGGCAACGGCAAAAGGCACAGCAGCGGTAGAAGCCCCAATGGTGGGCGTGGTGGGATTTTTTTGCCCTAAATTAAAACTGACTTCTTGTTGGGGGCTTGCGCCGGATGCGCTGAAATCAAAGCGAACTTTTATGGTGCCGTCGCTGTTGTACACAGAGGTTCCTGTGTTGGCGTTGGTAATATCCCGCAGAGTACCGTCGTTGTTGAACGTGACGCGCAGGTGTTGGTTGCCTGAAACCAAGGGCGTGCCGAGCTGGTTGGGGGGCGACAGAGGCGCACCAACATTATCAAGAACGTTGGTGACTTTGTTGGCCACGGGCGGGTTACCGTAAGAGCCTGGATTAATGGTAAGGTTCCATGCATTGGTGCCAACGTGGGTGAAAACAAGGCGCACCGTTTGGGGTACGCCAAGGCTATCATAAACCGGAATATCTTGTGATTGTTGTGAACCGACCACAGGCGTACTTGGATTCGCAATGGGGTCTATTGGAGATGATGCAGGGAGTTGTAGGTAGGCGGTGACGTTTTTCGTAGTCACCGATATCCCTGGAATCTTGTCAAGATTGACGGTTTGCAAGCTTACCAAAGAACTGTTCGCGGTAGGTAGATTTCCAAGATTATCAAGTTTCCACCCCTGCAGATAATACCCAGCAGTGTTTTTTAGGTTCTTATTTTCATCGGTGGTAAATTTTCCGGCGCGGGTGTATAAGAATTCATCTTGTATAGTGGGATTTGCTACTTGGTTGACTATTATGAACCCAGGGCCGGAGATGCCGATATCGGTTTCGGAAGTGGTGCCTTGCAATGTGCCTTCGTCGGTAATACCGTAGCTGGTTGAGGTCAAGACACCTCCCGGGGAATACGCCCGAGGTGAGGATTCCACCACCAAGGTGGAGAAATCAGTCTGCACTCTCTTGTACCCGACGGTATTCACGTTAGAGACATTTTCACTGATCGTTGACTGCGCCTGCGCCTGCGCATTGAGGCCGGAAACGCCGGTGTAGAGAGCACCAAAAAGACCCATAAAAGAACTCCTTTTAAAAATTTACGAGGGGGTTGCGGTTGTGACGGCTGTGATATTTGTTAGGGGGACGGCGACGTTGTTGACGGTAAGGGAAGTACCGTTGCTTGTATCAATGGCGGAGACGATGCCAGTGGTGGTGGTGGTTAGGCTGGTGGCTTTTTTATTGGCATCGTAACCGGTAGCCGTTATTTTATAGGTTCCAGCAGGTACAGCAACGCCGCCAGAATCTTTACCGTCCCAGGTGATGGACTGTAGCCCCTTGGTGGTTAGGGCGGCAGGCAGGCTGCGAATGATGCGGCCATTGGAATTGCTAATATCCACGCTGACGTTTTTAAAGTCGCTTGTGTTGGTGTAGCCAATGGTGCTGGGGGCAGTGCCGGTGGTGAAAACTTGATCAGTGTTAGCTGTAACGTTTTTGCCGATGTATCCTAGGGCGGCGGTGTTCTGGCTGCTGTTGTTGAGGCCGATAAGTTTTTCAAGGTTGGTGTTGGTGGCAATATTTTGTTCCACTCCTGCAAACTGGACAAGTTGTTCGGTAAATTTTGCCGTGTCTACAGGATCGAGGGGGTCTTGGTTGGAGAGCTGGTTGGTGAGCAGTTTTAAGAATGTATCAAAGTTGCTGCCAAATAGGGCTTTGGATTTTTCAGCGGCAGTAGGGGTTGCTGTAGCGGCGACTGTGCTGTTGGTAATGGTGCTGGTCATATCTTATACTCGCATGTTGATGCCGCCGGGGCGTACCCAGGTGGCTTGAGGGGTTTCAGCGTTTTTTGTTGCCGTAATGAGCGGGCGAGCAGACGTGGTAGAAGGTTCAGCCTGGCGTTGGCCGTTGTTGTTTTGTCCGGTGTCTTGGCGTAATTGGAACTGCATGCTGCCGCTTTCGGTTTTGAGCCCGGCGTCTTGCAAGGATCGTTCCAACTGCGCGGCATCTTGGCGTAACCAGTGCACGGTTTCGGGTTTATCGGCGGATAGTACGGTCTGTACGGTGCCGTCGCTGGCAATACTCATTTTGACATCAATAGTGCCAAGGTGTTCGGGTTTTAGGCGGACGGAAATTTGCTCCACCCCGTCTTGGCTGGCTTTGCGTACGGCGATAGCAACTTGTTCATGGGCTGGGCGATAGATTGAGGCATGAGCGGCCAAAGGATGTGGCAGATTTTGGGGCAGGGGAGTGGCGACCGGTTGCGGGGTGGCGGCCTGTTGTTGCGGCAGGGGAGTGTTGGTGGTAGCTTGAGGGATAGCAAGAGTATCGGTACTTTTTACCTGGTTTTGCGTATCTTGTGGGGCTGCATCGTGTGTCGGCGTTTGTGGTTCAGGAGGATTGACCAAAAATATTTTTTGCAAAGACTCTGCTGGCGCGGCACTGGGTATCTCTTTTGCTGGTTCGGATTTCCTGGGCAACGAGGATTCTGTTTTGGCTATTGGTTCTATTGAATTAACTGCTTGCGAAGGTACTTTTACAGGTACGATCGTTGCGGGTTCAGGGGGGGCTATAATGGTGGCATCAGCCGTGGTTGTTGATGCAGTATCATTGCGAGCGGGTATTGAGGGTATAATAAAAACTTGCTTTGTTGTATCGATAATGTTCGGAACAACATCGTGTTTTTGGTTGAGGGGATTGATGGAGGTGGCAGTGGCAGTGCCAATGCCAGCAGTTTCGACTGCCGATGATTGCGCTAGAGTAGTGGGTAGTTCATTCTTATAGAGTTGTTTTTGGTTTGGCGTTAATTGCGCCATGGCAGCACGGTCATCAGGGTTTGTTGGTGCTGTTATTAAGGGTGTCGCTTGCAGCGAAGGGAATATTGCGTTGTCTTTGCCAAGGAAAGTTAGTTCCTTGGTAGTCTCGAGCGTGGAGGGTATCGTTTTGGTCTGAAAAACTGCTTCGGGCAGTGTTGGTGTAGTTTTTTGGTCGGCGGCGGTGGCTAGTGGGGATGAATCGGTGCGCGCTTGTGGCACTAAGGACATTATATTAAGTGTGGATACCGATGCTTCTTGCGCTGTTGCGGGTAGGGGAGAGGAATGCTGTATAAGGGGGGGGTGTTCTAAGGATGTCACTACTGGCACTGTAACGGCCACTGGCGGAAGGGGAACCACAGCGAGGGGTGTTGGCATGATAAACGTTAGTATAGGGGATGTGCCATTTATCTTTTCATCGTATTGTTCCTGCTGTTTTTGTAGATATTGATTATCTTCGGTATTTTCATCGGACGGCTGTTCTTTGTTATGGGTAAATGGTTTTTTTGTTTCGAGCGGTTGTTCCGCCGTTGTACCGGTGGTGTTTTGTTGTTTGACAGTTGAGGTATCTTTTTTGTTGTTGGTATTGAGGATAGCAGAAAAAGCATTTTGCTTGCTGGCATTTTCCTGTTGCGGCCGCTCAGGGGCGGCGGCACCGGGCGGGGTAAAAAGTAACGCGAGGGCGGGGAGAGCCATGACCCCCGCCCCGGTGCAACTCTTATGCCATTACTGGTTCTTGAACACGGGGGAGCGTTTTTCCCGGAATGCCGTCATGCCTTCTTTTTGATCAAGGGTGGCGAAGAGGGATTGAAACGCGCGGCGTTCAAAGCGGACGCCCTCGGTCAGGGTGGTTTCAAAGGCGCGGTTCACGGACTCTTTGGCCAGCAGGACGCTGGGGCGGGAAAAGCCGGCGATTTTTGCCGCGACTTTTTCTGCCTCGGCAAGAAGTTCCGCCGCGGGGACAATGCGGCTGACGAGGCCGATGCGTTCGGCTTCCGCCGCATCAATCATCCGCCCGGTGAGGATCATCTCCATGGCCTTGGCTTTGCCGACGGCGCGGGTGAGGCGCTGGGTGCCGCCGGCACCGGGGATGATCCCAAGGCTGATTTCCGGCTGGCCGAATTTGGCGGTGTCTGAGGCTAAGATAATATCGCACATCATGGCAACTTCATTGCCGCCGCCTAGGGCAAAGCCGGATACTGCGGCAATCAGGGGCTTGCGGGCGGAGGCCAGACGCTCCCACCCGTCGGTGATAAAATCCTCTAAGTAGGTGTGGGGCCAAGTCTTGGCCTGCATCTCGGCAATATCGGCCCCGGCGGCAAAGGCCTTTTCACTGCCGGTGAGAATAATCGCCGCGATACTGGTATCTTTTTCGAGATCGTCCACGGCAGCGGTCAATTCCGCCATGCCCTCGGACGATAGGGCATTGAGCACCTTCGGGCGGTTGAAGGTGATGAGGGCATAGCCCGATTTGCGCTCAACGGTGAGGGTTTCAAAAGACATGGCAGACGCTCCTTGCAGGGGTATGATGGGACGGTACGCTTTTGGCGGGTAGGTGTTAAGGTTGGGTTAATATAACACGAAGTGGCTAGTTTTGTGTATCTGGCGTGTCGGTTGGTTCAGGTTGCGGTGGCTTTGATCGGATCATTCTCAGTCCAAATCTGAAGAGTTCATATCCAATGAAGACAAGGCTTCCGCCGATGAGCAATGGTATCCAAGCGAGACTTTTATACCCTGATTGATTCTGAATTAGGTCAACAATCCACACGATGCCGCAGCCGCCGGCCAGAAGGGCAGTCATGAGTCCAACACCATAAAGTAGGTACCCGAAAAAACGTCGCATCGTCATACCTGTCTCCGCACGCGCTGCCGCAACTTTTCCACTAGGCCGTTGCGATACAGAAGGTTATAGGTATCAAAGGGAATTATTTGCTGATCCGGCGTGACAAAATGAATGCAGGATCGTTTTACGTTGCCAACGCAGAAATTAAACTTGTCCAGAAACGATACAATCGTGATCCGAAAGATGTTCTCATAGGTCAGCTGCGCTAAAGCCGGAAATTCCGGCAGGCAACAGAGCAGGGATTGCAGGCGATCCGCCGTGTTCAGATCGCCGCTGGAAAGGGAAAACAGCTCCATCACTTTTTGTTTCAGGGCGTTGTTTTTCTCAAACGATACGGCGTTGGGAACGGCGGCAAGTAAATCAGCTTTGGGAATGAGGGATGTAACCGGGGTGACAGTTTGGCCCTCCCTCAGGCCGTAGGCAATGGAGATGCTTTCCGGATTGCACGGCAACGGGATAATATCCTCTGCTTTAAAAACAGATGACTGCTGATAGATAGCCCGGCGAATATCGCTCAGCAGAAACCTGTCGTTGTTTTTATCAAAATCGGCGTTGCGGCCTGCATCCTGAATGGGCTGGAACGTTACGCCGCGCACGCATCGGTGGGTCAGGGCATGATCAATGATGGCGCCAATCTCTGTATCATTAACCCCTTTTTTGACGGTAACTACCAAGGTGGTGGCAATGTTGTGTTCATTGAGGTTTTCAAGTGCCTTGCGGCGCACGGTGGATAAATCCACGCCGCGCAGATGGATCAGAGCATCTTTTTGCAGGGAATCAAACTGAAGGTACACCTCAAAACCGGGCGAGAGGGTTGAGAGATATCGCACAAACGCCTTGTCCTGAGCTAACCGCACCCCGTTGGTATTGAGCATCAGGTGCCGAATGGGCTTGGTCTTTGCTAAGCGCAGAATGTCGAGTATCCGGGGGTGAAGGGTGGGTTCACCGCCGCTGATTTGCAGCACGTCCGGCTCGCCCTCGCTGGCAACCAGGGTGTCCATCATGGCTTCAATCTGCTCAAGCGACAGGTTTTTTGTGCGGGCAGGGGAAGATTCCGCAAAGCACACGGGGCATTCAAGATTGCATTGCTCATTGATTTCAATAAGAGCAAGACAGCTGTGCTGTTCATGATCCGGGCATAACCCGCAATCAAGGGGGCAGCCATAATCCGTTCGGGTTTGATAGGCATGGGGGCGGTCGCCCGGTTTTAGAAAATCCTTGCACCACCTGAAATAGGCGGCGTCGCTGGATACTTTGGTTTTCTGGACGCCGTGGGTGAAACAGCGTTTCTGGTAATAGACATCATCGTCTTCAATGAGGATTTTTGCAGGAACTGGATCGAGGCACTCCTCACACAGCGATGTTGTCTGTCCGTAAAAGACATAGGGGGCTTGCTTGCGTTCGGGGGGTGTCATGGATGTGCCACAGAGCGGGTCTTTGCGATCATGCGGATACTGTATGCCATAAGCAGCAGGCAGAGGAAATGAAAAATATTCAATCCCCCCGCTAAGGTTGCGTAGGGTTTAAAAAACTCCCATACAAACCGCTGCGCCGCGTAAAAACCAACGCACACATAAAACCCGTAGTGTACAACATAGTGTGCGTGCTTGCGGAGCAGCATTAATAGACACAGCAGGCACAGCAGCATGGAGAACGCCTCATAAAGCTGCACCGGATGGCGTAGGATATGGTCGCCATAATCATGACCCCAGGGCATTGTGGTGGCACTGCCGTGGGTATTGTCCTGTACTCCTGAAAGAAAACAGCCGATTCTGCCGACACTGATCAAGACGCAAAAAGGCGCAGCGTACAGATATCCCGTGGAGCCGTGTATCCCTTTTCTGGCCTTGTAGAACTCCACCATGACAATAGCCCCGAATAGGGCACCAAGGATGCTGCGCCCCATGCCGTCGACGCCGGAAAGATAAAGGTTGAGGGTGCCGAAGAGATACGAGCCAAGGATGCTGCCTGCGCTCAGAAATAGGAAATAGTGTCCATCAAGCCTAGCAACGGTGTGTGTCAGTGCCGCCTGCAGTCGCCAGCGATAAACAGCAAACCCCGTCCCCAGTGCAGCGGCCAGTGCGAGGAGATCAAACAGCGTGTGCATGACGGAGGGTGGCCGCGTTACTCCAACCCATCAAACAACGCTGTCGATAAATACCGCTCTGCAAACGAGGGAATAATCACCACAATATTTTTGGTGGCGTTGGCGGGTTCTTTGGCGAGCAGAATACCAGCGGCGAGGGCCGCGCCGGAGGAGATACCCACGGGGATGCCGTCGAGCTTGGCCACTTGCCGGGCGGTGGCGAAGGCGGTGTCGTTGCTGACTTTAATGATGCGGTCAATGAGGCTGGCGTCGAGAATATCGGGCTTGAAGCCGGCGCCGATGCCTTGAATCTTGTGGGGGCCGGGGGCACCGCCGGAGAGGACGGGGCTGTCTTCGGGTTCCACCGCGACGATCTGTAGGCCGGGCTTGCGGGGTTTCAGGACGCTGGCCACGCCGGTGAGGGTGCCGCCGGTGCCGACACCGCTGATGATAATGTCCACGCTGCCCGCGGTATCCGTCCAGATTTCTTCCGCCGTGGTGTGGCGGTGGACTTCAGGGTTGGCGGGGTTTTGAAACTGTTGCAAAATGACCGCGCCGGGCAGGGCGGCGGCCAGCTCATTGGCCTTGGCAATGGCCCCCTTCATGCCGTCCTTAGCGGGGGTGAGTTCCAGCTGCGCCCCCAGCAGGCGCAGCATCTTGCGCCGCTCTATGGACATGGATTCCGGCATGGTCAGGATAAGACGGTAGCCCTTGGCGGCGGCCACAAACGCCAGCGCAATGCCGGTGTTGCCCGAGGTCGGTTCAATCAGGGTGGTCACGCCGGGCTTGATTTTTCCGCCGGCTTCGGCAGCTTCAATCATCGCCGCGCCAATGCGATCTTTCACCGAAGCCAGGGGGTTAAAAAACTCCAGCTTGGCCAGCAGCGGTGTCTTCAGACCCTCGGCCTGGGACAGTCGGGGTATCTTCACCATCGGCGTTGCCCCGATGGTGTCAAGAATACTGTCAAAAATCTTACCGCGAGGGGTGGTGGTGCGGATCATGAGGAACCTTCTATGCGATAGAACAATAATATCGATGAAGAAGGGGAATGGGTCAAGAGCTGTGTGTGAGCGATGAGTGTTGGGCGGGCACCAAGCTTAAAAAGAATAAGCTACCCCGGCTCCGACAAGAAATTGACTACTGTTGCCGCCATCTTTTACCACGGGACTGTTGCCAGCATCATTAAGCAATTGTTGGTACTGAGCCATACCCAAAATTCCCCATCGTTCATTGAGTTTATAATGGGTATCAAGACCTAAGGTTACATTCTCAAATCCGCCATCAGCGCTATAAGTGTTGAGACCGCTTAGTGCAGAATCCCGAGTGTTTACACCAAAATAGGTTTTATTATAGTCATCCGTTGCATAGGTCATCAATAGAGATGTTTTAATGGTTAGCTCGGCATTGGTATTGTAGGCATATGTCGGACCAAAAGTCACTAGGGTACCGTCATGCACGCCGGAAACATCGGTTACTATTTGTGCATCCAGAGCAAGTTCATCCATTTCCTGAAGCACATTGCGGTTAGGAAGGCGTACAAAGCCGCCGACCTCATAGGCGTCATCAATTTTACGCATTTTTTTGACACGTCCATTGTCTACATCGTTATCTCTGGCAAGATGATGGTTGAGCATCGGGCCAATTTCAATGGGACGTAGTGGCGACAGATTGAGGCGCAACGCCCCGCCAGAAGCGGTTCGCAGGGATTCTAAGTACCAAGTATTGTAGTTTACCCTTCCGGTGAGGAAAATATTTGCGTAATGATCTTTTGATCCTTGATATTGAGGTGTTGCGCCAAGGCTGAGACCAACGCGACCGTTCCAGTTTTTCTGTTTTTCTGTCTGGGCAGCGGCCGCAGTAGAGCACAAGACGAGAGCAAGAGTTATTATTTTCGTAAAAGATATATAACGCATGACATTGTCCTTATTGTTAAATTTTTGTTCCTATCGGCTTTATCATTTTATCATGATAAAGCAAGGGAAAAATCAAGGGGGTTTTATTTGCCATCTGTAGTGTGTACAACCCTGTTGCGAACAGGGATAATTTAAGCATGGCGGAAATTGACGTGCCGGAAGCCTCAACGGGGCGGGCGCGGTTTTTACGGGCATTGTGGCCTTTTTTTTGGCCGTATCGCTGGGGGCTTCTGGCTGCGTTGCTGGCTATTATTACGGCATCGGTGACAGTGTTGGCCTTGGGGCAAGGTTTACGTATTGTGGTTGATGAAGGTCTGGCAGCAGGCAATGCCCAAACTCTTCATCGGGGAATCTTGGTTCTTGTGGGTGCGGCGTTGTTATTGGCCGTTGCCAGCTACAGCCGCAGCATGCTTGTTAACAGTATTGGCGATGCCGTGGCCAGTGCATTGCGCCAAGGATTAATGCGTCATTGGTTGTCTTTGGACGTGGCGTTTTTTGAACGACAACGTAGTGGTGATTTATTATCCCGACTTTCGGCGGATACGACCTTGTTGCAGGTAGTCCTTACTGGGGCATTTCCAGTGGCGGTGCGTAACATGCTGACCGCAATGGGTGGGTTGATGCTTATGGCCGTGGCTAGTGGAAGACTAACCCTAGTGGTGCTGGGGTGTCTTCCTATAGTTTTGTTGCCGCCAGTGGTGTTTTTGCGCCGGGTGCGGGCTGCTAGCAAAATAGCCCAAGATATTGCTGCTGCGGCAACATCCACGGCGCAACAGGCCTTGCAGGAAATTCGTACTGTACAATCTCTTGTGGCGGAAAAATCAGTACTACAGGGTTTAATAAGCCACGAGGCAGTAGCTCTCAAAATCGCACGCCGTCGCAACCGCACTAGGGCACTGCTTTCCGCTAGTGTGATTGCCTTAGTCTTTTTATCGTTGGGTGTGGTTTTGTGGTATGGTGGGATAGCAGTGTTGGCCGGACAGTTAACACCAGGGGCGTTGACGGCGTTTTTATTCTACGCCCTAGTAGCCGCAGGAGCCATGGGATCGCTATCGGAGATTGGCGGGGATTTACAAAAAGCCGGCGGGGCTGCGGAGCGTATTTTGGCCATGCTGGAAGTATCTTCGGCTTTAACTCTGTTGCCACCAACGGGAACATTGAATGGCACTGGGACAGTAGTTTTTGCTGGAGTATCTTTTGCTTATCCTCTGGCCCCTAGCGTGGCGGTATACCGTGATTTTAATCTTAGCTTGGCCTCTGGGGAGATGGTGGCCTTGGTCGGTTCATCGGGTAGCGGCAAAACGACATTGTTCCAGCTATTGCTTCGCTTTTACGATCCACAGGCTGGGGTAGTGCGGGTTGACGGGGTTGACATTCGCCGCATACCCTTGGCTGATTTACGCCGCGCTGTGGCTTGGGTAGGTCAGGAACCTATATTATTTGACGGCACAGTGCGAGACAACCTGTTGTTGGGTATTGAGGACTCTATAGATGAAGAAAAAGTGCAAGCGGCTCTGACTCAAGCTTCAGCAGAGGCATTTGTTGCCGCGTTGCCCGAAGGGTTGCAAACAGTCGTAGGAGAGCGCGGCTTACGTTTGTCCGTGGGCCAGCGCCAGCGATTGACCCTAGCGCGAGCGTTGCTGCGGCGACCTTCTATTCTGCTTTTAGATGAATACACGGCTAGTCTTGACGCTCTTACTGAAGCAACTATTTTGAAGGCATTGGAGCCGTTGCGGGGCAAAACCACGATTTTGCTCAGTGCCCACCGTTTAGCCACGGCCAAGGCCGCCGATCGGATTGTTTTGCTGGAAGCTGGTACACTTCTGGCTACCGGAACGCATGCGGAACTTGTTGAAAAAGAGCCGTTGTATGCCAGCATGGTGCGTGTTCAAGGAGTGTAATACCGCTTTGCGTAAATTTTTTCTACATATTGAACGCAAAGCGGTATTAGTGGACTTCACCTACTGTCGTACGAGGGCGCAGATGCCGAGCCGCCAGAACATGCGCTACTACTTCTTGGTACGTCAAGCCGTCCGCCTTTGCGCTGGCCGGCACTAGAGATAGGCTGGTCATTCCCGGTTGGGTGTTTATCTCCAGAAAAATAAGACGATTTTTTTTTGGATCATAACGAAAATCCGATCGCGTTACTCCGCGACATCCCAGCGCAGTATGTACCGCAAGCGCAGCCTCTTGTATTCGCGCTGTCAACGCCGCCGGTATCGCCGCCGGGACAATAAAATCAGCGTGGACATCGTCTTGGTATTTACTAGCGTAATCGTAAAAGGTACTTTCCGCCTTCGGGACAATTTCAATCACCGGTAGAGGGCGAGGCAAGAAATCTTGCTCCAGCACCGGAACCGTAAATTCGCGTCCTGGAATATACTCTTCTACAAGCAATGGAATGTTATCTTTTGCTGTTTGTGCCGCTTTGGCAAAATCTTCTTGCGTACGCACGATAGTAACGCCGACGCTTGAGCCTTCTGCCACGGGTTTGACCACCACGGGAAACGATAACCCTTTGGGCAGCGGGTTGGTTAAGTCCGCTTGCGTGCAAACAAATCCCAAGGCAACATCAATGCCCTTGGTTGTGCAAAGTTGTCGGGTAGCTTCCTTGTCCATTGCAATGGCCGATGCCGTAACACCGGAATGAGTGTAGGGAATGCCTAATAGTTCTAGCAATCCTTGGATGCAGCCATCTTCTCCCCATATACCGTGTAATGCATTGAATACGACATCGGGTTTATTTTCTTTGAGTGTTGCCACTAAAAGTTGAATATCGCCTTTAAAATCAATATCAATAACAGTGTGGCCGAGTTTATGTAGTGCGGCTAAAATACCCGCTCCTGTCTTGAGGGATACTTCGCGTTCTGACGAGATTCCTCCGCGAAGAACAGCAACTTTCAGTATCTCCATACCAGCATTTCCCTTTTGAGAGAAAAGTGTACTACAAAGCGGTTAAGAATTCACGACGCAGCACTTCGTTATCCCGAAACTCCCCTAAGAATGCACGGGAAGTCATGGAGAGCCCTTTTTTATGCACGCCTCGGGTGGTCATGCACTGGTGTTCTGCCACAATCACTACAGCTACGCCACAGGGATTTAGCCCTGTGTTAATGGCTTCGGCAATTTCCGCAGTCATTTTTTCTTGAATCTGTAGGCGTTTGGCGAAAACCTCACATACGCGAACCAGCTTGCTGATACCCACTACTCGTGTGTCGGGTAGATAAGCAACGCTAATAGAACCAATAATCGGGGCAATATGATGTTCGCAATGAGATTCAAAAGGAATATTGCGCAACAATACGAAATCCTGATAGCCTGCATGATCGTAAGATGCTGACCGGAGAATTTCCGCAGGGTCTTCATTATATCCTTGAAAATACTCCTCAAATGCCCGAACAACTCGAGCCGGAGTGTCCACCAAGCCTTCCCGTGTCGGATCATCCCCTGCCCAACGTAGCAGGGTGACAACGGCAGTTTCAGCTTCAGTGCGGGAAGGACGTTGTGCAATGATGGGGGAAGTCATGAAATTTTTTCCTTTGAAAAATAGTTCAGTGTAAGGAGGGTTTTTGGTGGGGGCTATCTAGAGAAAACGCTGGAATATCAACGGAGAATTCGTGACCATCGTCGCTCCTGATGTCGTATGCTCCCATCATCATGCCTGACGGTGCTGAAAGAGGTACGCCGCTGGTGTATTCGAAGCATCCACCGGGTGGAATAACAGGCTGTTCGCCGACGACGCCGTCGCCGCGCACTTCTTGATGCCGACCTGCAGCATCGGTGATTTGCCAGTGCCGACGACATAGTTTGACGGTATTTTTGCGGTTGTTTTTAATCGCCACCCGGTATGCCCATACATAATGGCTTTCAGCGATGTTGGAATGTTCATCGAGAAAGTACGGTTGCACCGTAACGGTTATATGATGGGTTGTTTTGCTGTACATAAGATATGAGTTTAGCAATAGACGGGCTAGGGCGGAACGTCAACTCTGCTCCCTCATTAAGGTTATTAGCGTTTCCACAATGGATGGTTCGGCGAGAGTAGAGGTATCACCCAGATGTTCGGTATCTTTTTCGGCGATTTTGCGGAGGAGTCGGCGCATGATTTTGCCGGAACGTGTTTTAGGCAAACCGGGAGTAAACAGGATAACGTCAGGGGCGGCTATGGGACCTATGGCTTGACGGACATGGGTTATTAGAGCTTTGTGTAGAGCAGGCGTTGGTTGGGCGTGTTCTTTGAGAAGAACAAACGCCATAATCCCTTGACCTTTGAGATCGTGAGGGTACCCCACCACGGCACTTTCGGCAACATCGGGGTTGGCATTGAGGGCTTGTTCAATTTCTGCAGTGCCTAGGCGATGACCAGAGACATTGATCACATCATCAACTCGCCCAGTGATTCGGTAATAGCCATCGGCGTCGCGCCGTGCCCCGTCGCCGCTGAAATACTTGCCGGGAAAGGTGGAAAAATATGTTTCAATAAAACGTTGGTGATTGCCGAACACTGTCCGCATCTGACCTGGCCAGCTATCGAGGAGGACAAGATTGCCTTCAGCTTCATTCTCTAGGATTTTCCCGGCTTCGTTGACTAGGGCTGGATGTATCCCGAAAAAGGGTAGTCCGGCGTAGGCGGGCTTCAGAGGATGAGCACTAGGCAGGCAGGTAATCATGATGCCGCCAGTTTCTGTTTGCCACCATGTGTCAGCAATAGGGCAGCGATCTTCGCCTACAACGTGATGATACCAATGCCATGCTTCTTCATTGATAGGCTCCCCCACGGAGCCTAATATCCGGAGACTGGAACGGTTGTGCTGGGTTACATAGATATCGCCCTCGCGGAGCAAGGCTCGGATCGCTGTGGGTGCGGTGTAGAAAATATTGACCTGGTGTTTTTCAACCACTTGCCAAAAACGACCCCAGTCGGGTAATCCACCCAATATTGGCGGTGCACCAGTACACTTCGTTAGGGCGGTAGTCGAACACATAAGCATGGGTCATAGCAGCATAGACAAGATAGCCACCGGTGGTGTGGAGAACGCCCTTGGGTTTGCCGGTGGAGCCTGATGTATATAGTATGAATAGAGGGTCTTCCGCTGCCATAGGTTCCGCGGGGCAGATGGCGGACTGAATGGGAACCATATCATGATACCAATGATCTCGATTCGGAGTCATGGCAATTGTATCGCCGGTGTGACGATACACCAGCACGCTGGTGACGCTTGTTTTTGCCTCGGCAAGGGCAGAATCGACGCTGACCTTGAGGGCTACGCTTTTCCCGCCGCGCCGCCCAGCATCGGCGGTAATAATAATTTTTGCGCCGCAATCCAGTAGGCGATCCCGAAGGCTGGAGGGCGAAAATCCGGCAAAAACCACCATATGTACCGCGCCAATACGGGCGCAGGCTAACATGGCGTACACCGCCTGGGGAATCATGGGCATGTAAATAGCTACCCGATCGCCTTTATTGACGCCTAATGCTTTTAGGGTGTTGGCAAGGCGACAGATTTCTTCATGGAGGTGTCTGTAGGTAACAGCGGTGGACACCCCGGGTTCATCGCCTTCAAAAAGCAAAGCGGTTACGTCGGCTTTTTCTTTGATACCGCTTTGCGTTCAATATGTAGAAAAAAATTTACGCAAAGCGCCAAGCCCGCGCGGCGTTTGAGCGAAGCATTTTGCAATCACTTGATTGCAAAATGGTATGAGACGGCGATCGACGCAGTTGATGCACGCATTAAGCACCCCGTCTTCAAACCAGCGAATACGGGCACCATCGCTGATATCGACATTTTTGACGCGAGTGTAGGGAGTTATCCAGTCGAGACGCTTGCCGTGTGTACCCCAGAAAATATCTGGATGTTCGATGGATTCTTTATACCATGTCGCATACTGATCTTGGGTGATAGTGTTGTTACCAAGAGAAGTGGGAACAGAAATAGCGACGGCGTTCATCGGCAACGGAAATCCTTATTGAAGATCAGGCATCAAATGCTTTTAACATTTTGGGCTGCAGATAAACGGTATCACCCTTGCGTACACCTTGGTGCTCCAGATATTGACTGCCAATCTCAGCTTGATATAGGCCTGAGCCATTGCCCCGTTCTAGATCGATCTTTATCAAAGGTCCGGCGGGGTTAATGTGCATCACTTTGGCGGCCAGATAATTCCCCGGCGGTGGGTTCTTGAATACCTGCATATCGTGAGGGCGAGCATATAAGCGCACGGGGCGGCCGGTTGATGGCATAGCAAGGGGTTTTAAGCGCAATGGCACCGCCGGGTGTTCTGTACTTTGATGGTGAAAGAGACGTTCAAGGAAGCTTGGCTTGCCGATTTCCTCCGACGAAGGCACGCAAACGTCGTAATCAGCCACATGAACAGTGCCGCCCGCATCCCGCCATCCTTGAAAAACATTGTAGTTACCAAGAAAATCATAGACAAAACTGTTTATAGGGTTGTGGTAAACATCCGCGGGGGTACCCACTTGCTCAATACGACCATTGCTCATAACCACGACGCGATCGGCAACCTCCATGGCTTCTTCTTGATCGTGGGTGACAAACACCGAGGTCAGGTGAATTTCATCGTGCAACCGGCGCAGCCAGCGGCGCAATTCTTGGCGCACTTTGGCGTCCAAGGCACCGAACGGTTCATCTAGCAGTAGCAATTTTGGCTCTACCGCCAATGCTCTTGCCAGAGCCACCCGTTGCCGTTGTCCGCCGGAAAGCTGGTGCGGGAAGCGATCGTGCAAGGATTCCAAGTGCACCATTTCCAGCAGCTTAAAGACACGGGCGCGGATTTGTGTTGCTGTAGGTCGTTGAGCCTTAGGGCGCACAGTGAGGCCAAAAGCAATGTTATCAAACACGCTCATATGCCGGAACAATGCGTAATGTTGAAATACGAATCCCACATTCCGTTCACCGGCAGCTTTGTCGTGGGCGGCATTGCCGTTGAGGAAGACCTCTCCCTGATCGGCAAACTCCATCCCGGCGATAATTCGCAATAATGTGGTTTTCCCCGATCCGGAAGGGCCAAGTAACGCCACCAACTCTCCCGTGTTGACAGAAAGGGAGACGTTATCCAGTGCTACAAAGCTACCAAAGTGCTTATGAATATTCTTTACTTCAATGCCCATGCCGCCCCACAATCTTTTTTGCTGCCAACGTCACCAAGCCAAGCCCCAGCAGAAGCGAGGCTACAGCAAACGCTGCAACAAAGTTATATTCATTATAAAGAATCTCTACGTGTAAGGGAATCGTCGTGGTTTCCCCGCGAATGTGCCCTGAGACAACGGACACCGCGCCAAATTCCCCCATGGCCCGAGCGTTGCAGAGCAGCACGCCGTACAGCAAGCCCCACTTGATATTTGGGAGTGTAATCCGGCGGAAGGTCTGCCAGCCGCTTGCCCCCAGCATGGATGCAGCTTCTTCTTGTTCGCGTCCTTGTTCTTGCATGAGGGGGATTAGCTCTCGCGCCACAAAAGGAAACGTTACAAAGATCGTTGCCAGCACCAGTCCAGGCAGGGCAAAGATAATTTGCACATCATGGGCTATCAACCATTGCCCCATAACCGAATGCGCCCCAAATAAAAGAACGTAAATCAACCCTGAAATGACAGGAGAAACAGAAAAAGGTAGATCAATGAAGGTAATCAAGAGGTTTTTGCCACGAAAATCAAATTTGCTAATCGCCCAGCTTGCCGCCACTCCAAATACTAGATTGAGTGGGACGGCAATAGCCGCCACCAGTAGAGTAAGGCGCACCGCGGCTAGCACTCCGTCGTCCTGTAAGGCATGCAGGTAGGCCTCTCCGCCCTTGCGAAAAGCCTCTAGTAATACGACAATAATGGGTAGCCCTACTAACAACAGTAAAAACCCCAGCGCGGTAAGGGTCAAAATAATTCGCAGCCACCGGGGTTCGGTCATTCGGGCGCGAGCAGCGTGAGCGTATAGTGTCATGCTCATGCCATCAAGGCAGCGCCGCCTTGACAACCGCCTCAACCACCTGTTCTGCGGTCACGCCTGCCGCTAGCGCAGTGGGGGCAAGAGCCAAGCGGTGGTTGAGGATGGCCGGAGCCAAGGTTTTGAGATCGTCCGGTGAGGGAGCTGGGCGATTATCCAATAGAGCCAGTGCCCGTGAAAGCATCATGAACGCTTGGCCTGCCCTAGGACTAGCCCCAAGACGGACGTGTTCGCGCACAATGGGCAGAGTGGTGGTATCTGGCCGAGTCTGGCGCAAGATGCCGACAATCAGACCCACTAGGGCATCGCCAATGGGGGCACGGCAGAGGGCGGTCTGAAGGGCTTTGAGAGCCTCGCCGTCGAGGCGTGGCGTGAGGCGTGGCCTAGGGGTGGTGGTAGAAATCAGAATAGCTTTTTCCTCATGCGCATTGGTGTAGCCAAGAGCAATAGCTGTCATGAAGCGATCGAGTTGCACTTCCGGCAAAGGGTATGTTCCTTCAAAATCAAGGGGATTTTGCGCCGCCAAGACATGAAACGGGGCAGGCAGCGGGCGGCTTTCTCCGGCAACGGCGACGGCGTGCTCTTGCATCGCTTGGAGTAGGGCGGCTTGAGTGCGCGGGCTGGCTCGGTTAATTTCATCAAACAGCAATAAGTTTGTAAAAACAGGGCCTTCTAGAAATCGGAATCGGCGGGTACCAGCGGTATCTGTTTCCAGAATCTCCGCACCCAGAATATCCCCGGGCAACAGATCGGGCGTACCCTGCATCCTTTTGTGCCCCAGTTCGAGAACAGCAGCGGCGGCCTCCACTAGGGTGGTTTTGGCTACCCCTGGTGGGCCTATCAGTAAGGCGTGCCCCCCGGCTAGAATGGTTGCCAGAAGCAATCGCACTGCTCCCGGCTGGCCAAGCACATAATGCCCTAAAGCTGCTTCAGCAGCGTGCAGAGAACTAACGGCAGCGGTAGGAAAGACCGAATCAGGCATGTAAGTCTTGTAGCATCCTCCGGGGCTGCGGCAAGCTTTTTGGCGGATGAGATACATACAGTCCGCATGGCGGACTATAACAGAGCTCTTGAAAAACCCGTCGGTTAGCCTATAGATACCCATGACCTTTCGTATTGCCTATACTTTTGATGATGTGCTGCTTTTGCCTGCGGCATCGTCTGTCTTGCCTCATGAAACCGACACTCGGACACAGTTGAGCCGTGAAATTGTCCTACACATTCCCTTAGTGTCGTCAGCTATGGATACTGTTACCGAAGCTAGGCTAGCCATTGCCATGGCACAACAAGGGGGCATTGGGGTCATTCATCGTAACCTCTCCCCTGAACGGCAAATAGAGGAAGTGCGCCAAGTTAAACGCTTTGAATCTGGCATGGTAGTCAATCCGGTAACTATTCGGCCAGATGCTACTTTGGCCGAGGCTCTAGCCCTTATGGCTCAATATAAAATTTCTGGTATTCCGGTGGTCGAGATGGGTACACATAAATTGTGTGGTATTCTTACCCATCGAGATGTTCGATTTGCCGCTAACACCGCTCAACCTGTGCGGGAATTGATGACTTCAGACAATTTGGTGACGGTACCTGCTGGGGTTGGTCAAGAAGAGGCAAAGCGCCTACTTCACCGCCATAGAATTGAAAAACTTTTAGTAGTAGACGAAGCATATCGTTGTGTCGGTCTTATTACGGTTAAAGATATTGAAAAAGCACAAAATTTTCCTCATGCCAGTAAGGATGGTACGGGACGGTTGCGGGTGGCTGCTGCCGTTGGTACTGGGGCGGATGGTATTGGCCGGGCAGAGGCACTGTTTGCTGTTGGATGCGATGCTGTGGTGGTGGATACGGCGCATGGTCACTCGCAAAAAGTTATCGAAACAGTCCGAGCCATACATGCTTTGGCGGGGCGGACTCAAGTTATTGCTGGGAATGTTGCTACGAGCGCGGCGGCTTTGGCTCTGGCAGAAGCTGGGGTGGACGCGGTCAAAGTTGGCATTGGCCCGGGGTCTATTTGCACTACCCGCATTGTTGCCGGAGTAGGCGTGCCACAGTTAACAGCAGTAAAAGATGTTTCTGAAGTTTGTCGTCCTCGCTCTATCCCGGTTATTGCTGATGGGGGGATTCGTTTTTCTGGGGATATTGCTAAGGCTTTGGCGGCTGGGGCAAGTACGGTGATGCTTGGCTCTTTGTTTGCTGGAACGGAAGAAAGCCCCGGAGAAATCTTTTTGTATCAAGGTCGCACCTATAAAGCTTACCGCGGTATGGGATCTGTCGGGGCGATGGCGCGGGGATCGGCGGATCGGTATTTTCAAGCTGAGGTGGATAATAGTCTTAAGTTTGTCCCCGAAGGCGTGGAGGGGCAGGTGCCCTATAAGGGTGCTCTGTCTGCTGTGGTGCACCAGTTAGTGGGTGGTTTGCGGGCTTCCATGGGCTATACTGGCTGCGCTACTGTTCCAGAATTGCAACATAAGGCTCAATTCGTTGTCATAACCAACGCTGGTATGCGGGAGAGCCATGTCCATGACGTGGTGATTACTAAAGAAGCCCCCAATTACAGAACGTAGAGTTAAGTCCCAGTGGAGCCGAAGCCTCCTGTGCCTCTAGGGGTGGTATCTAAGAGTTCAACCTCTTGAAAAACTGCTTGCACAACTGGGGCAATAACCAGTTGGGCAATGCGCAGGGCAGGGGTTATAGTAAATGGTTGGTCGCCAAGGTTGGCGAGGATAACTTGGATTTCGCCCCTGTAATCGGCATCGATAGTTCCGGGGCTGTTAAGAACGGTAATACCGTTTTTGAGAGCCAGACCAGAGCGTGGGCGAACTTGGGCTTCATACCCAAGGGGGAGAGCTATCGCCAAGCCAGTGGGAACAAGGGTGCGTTGGCCTGGATAAATAATAATATTTTTTTCAATGCAGGCACTTAGGTCTGCTCCTGCTGCCTGGCTTGTGGCGTAGTGTGGCACTACAGCTCCGGCGCGGATGCGCTGGATAGTTATTGGGGGGGTGAAAATGTCTTCAGGGCGTAGAGTGGTGATTAGCATGGGCAGTATCCTTTGATGCCTTTTTGCATAGCTGCTCAATAAGCCGGGCGGCAAGGGCTGTCTTGCGTCCTGATGGCCACGCTTCTGCGCCGTTGGCAGTGTGGAAAGTCAGGGTGTTTTGAGCAACGCCAAAGGCCGGGTTCTCTGGGCTGATGAAATTGTACAGTAGTCCATCACAGCCCTTGCGCTGGCGTTTTTCCTCGATCTTTTCAGGATTTGCATGGGTTTCGGCCGCAAAGCCTATCACTGTGTGTGGTCTTGGGGTAATGTGGCTAAGAAAAGCTAGAATATCATCGGTTTGAGTGAAAGAGAGCGTGATGTTATTTGCACTGTTTTTTTTAATTTTTTCGGATGTTATTGTTGTTGGTTTCCAGTCTGCGACTGCTGCAGCGCATATGGCCATATTCACAGGAAGTGCCTGGTTTGCTGCATCCATCATGGCGGCTGCAGTGGGGGTAAAAATAGACGTAACGCCGCAGGGCAGGGGGGCTGAGATATGTCCATGTAGTAATATTACCTCGGCTCCACATAAGGCTAATCCAGCGGCGATGGCATTGCCTTGAAGGCCGCTGCTGTAATTGCCAATAAATCTTACTGGATCAATAGTCTCATTGGTTCCACCACTGGTGACCAGTACCCGCTGTCTTGTTAATGTTTGATTGCCTGGAAGCCCAGCGATTAGAAGTTCTATCAGCATGGTTAGTGCCCCCACGTCGGGCAAACGGCCTACGCCGTACTCGCCGCAGGCCATGTCACCCGTATCCGGCTGAGCCACGTAGATACCCCGCTTTGTGAGTGTTGCCATGTTGTCTTGTGTTGCTGGGTGCGCCCACATGCGGTGGTTCATAGCTGGGCAGACCAGAACCGGGGCGGTGGTTGCCAGAAGTACTGTGGTGGCCAGATCGTCGGCTCGGCCTTGGGCTATGCGGGCGAGAATATCGGCACTTGCTGGGCAGACTACAATGAGATCGGCCTCTCTAGCCAAGGCGATGTGACCCATCTGGGCTTCGTCGGTGAGGTCAAATAAGTCGTGGCGAGCAAGTGTACCCGCCAGCGCGCTCACGGATAATGGCGTGACGAACTCTTCGGCGGCCTTGGTGAGGACGGGCAGTACCCGCACGCCAAGCTCCCGTAGCCGTCGGATGAGATCGAGGGCTTTGTAAGCGGCAATGCCGCCGCTGATGATGAGGATAACTGTTTTATTCAAGGGTGAGGCCGAGGTCATGGCTCAGGCGTTCATGTAGCGTACCGCCGCCCCTGGTGTTACGCCATTGGCCGCCGTCAAAGGCATAATGGCTGGCGCCGCTGGTGGGTGAGGCGAACCAGAGCTGCTGCGTCGGGGCGTGCCAGTGCAGAACATAACTCCCCTTATCGCTGGTTAAGGTTAACAAAAGGCCACCGCCGTCGCTCTCAAGGCCAAGGGTTTCAGCGGCATCGGCGGTTTGGTTAATAAGCTGGCGGGCATGGTGTTCAAGGGTCATGCTCTTCTTCATACAAAAAAAAGGCGTTCAGGGACAGGCTTTTAACAAATAAAAAACATATTTAAAAATATTAATTTTTATGATATATATCACTTATGGCCGACAAACTCAACCCTTACTGCCGTCCAAGCCGCTAAAACGGTGCTGATGGTTGGTGATGGGTCAGGGGTGGTGGTGGCTGGGGGTGCCGGGAAGCCTACTACTATACTCACTAATGAGCATGTGGTGGGGCGTATTCCCCCTGGCGGGACTATTGATGTTACAGGGCCAGATGGAAAGGTATACAAAGGCAGAGTAACGCACCCTACTGATTCAAAATATGATATTGCTACCGTGGTGGTGGATGCTGGCATTCAAGGCGTTGTGCCGGCTCGGGTTGGCACGACGTTGCCTATTTTACTGTGCTTAGACCTATATTGAGCAGCTTGCTCACCGCTTGCTGCTTCTGACCAGACTCCAATAAATCTAGTGCGCGACCACGCAAATCTTCAGAATATGCTCGTGCCATTTCCTGACCTCTTTGTTCTCTCTTTTTATAGCCAAACCTTAGTGGGGAAGGCAATAGTTCCTTCTGATGGCACCAATATTGTGGTAAAAGAAGAAAAGTATAACGCCTTTGTTGATGTGGAGGCTGCGTTAAAAGCGGCACTTCCCAGTGGGCTGCAGAGTCAGGTTACGTTTCAAGAGATAATGAATTATCGGTGTTAACCCCTAATATAATCGGTACGGTCGGTACGGAGGGCGGTCAAAACAGCGACCAAAACCCGCTTGAGAGTTTTATCACGCTTGCCGTGATGCTGGTATCGGCCATAGCAGGAATGGCTGGGAATAATGATGGTTCTGGGAGCATAGCGTCTGCAGGCTTAACGGACACTACCAATTTTCTCGCCGCGTTTACTGGAACCAGCGTTTGATCAAGAACGCTGGTTCTGTCACCCCTGCACCAATCGGACAATATCATTCCATGTCGCGGCACCCATGAGGGTAGCCGGTGTCACCACCCCTGCTATGGAGCCAATTTCCTGTACCCGTATCCAAGGAACGCTTTATGTGTGAGTGATATATGTCTCCGGTGTCATCTCCCGAATCTCAAAGCTAAACGCCGTTTCGGCGGGCAGTGCCGGCATGACTATCGCCACAATCGCGTCTCGAAGTACCAAGCGTACATCCAGCGGTCGCCCAGCCAGCAAGCGCAGTTCAATATGTAAAAACAATCGATGGCTGACAGTTCCTATTTGGAAGTGTTCATAAGAAGAAAGTCTTGATTTCACCGCTTCAGGGTTTACCGTTGGCGCGGTGCAGAGAGCCTGATGCACTTTTTTTAACAGCGCAACTAAATCAACCTGCGCAGAAAGTGGGGCAGCATATTCAAGAACAAGATGGGGCACAACACACCTTAGTCGTTCTTTTTGCTGTCTTTTGCGGTAACATCGATTTTTACCGTCGGCAATTGGCTATTCAAGGTTTTGAGCACCTCGGCAGTAATATCAAGACTGCTCTCCACCAAAACAATTTGGCCACTGGGTAAGACCAGCATATATTTGCGCTCTTCAGATATTTTTTGTAAAATTTCAACAACTTTTCGCTGGATCGTGTCCATAGCCTTGGCATAGGCAGCCTCTAAGCGACGTTTTTTATCTTGTACATCACGCTGCGCATCGCCGATCTTACGCTCAAATTCTTTGCGTTTTTCACTATAAGCTTCGGGATCAAGAATCGTCCTCTGGCGGGAGAGTTCTTTTTCTGCATCGCGCAAGCTGTTTTCTTGAGCATTGATCTGCTGTTGGTATTTTTCGTGCTGTTTTTCTAATTGCCCTTGAATGGATTGAGCAGCTGTTGATTCGCGCAATAACTGCTGCATATCCACTACTGCCACAAGCTTTCGAAATCCTTGGCGCAATGCCTCCAGTGAGGCATCATCCGGCGTCAATGACGATGCTGCCATTAGTGGATTAAAATTCAATAAAAACAATGCAAAAAAAAGAAAAAATCGCATAATTATTAAGCCTATTTAGAATCGGGTGCCAAAATTAAAGCGGAAAAACTCAGTCTTATCATATGATTCCTTCAAAACTGCTTGAGAGAAATCAACCCGTACTGGTCCAAACGGGGATCGCCAAGTGATTCCAACGCCGCTGGCAAGACGAAGACTGTTGTTATCTTGAATTCCTTTGCCCGCCGTATCGGGGTCGGTCAATGCCCCTGCATCGACAAATGCCCGTCCTAGAATACCTAAATCCTCAGAAAAACCCAAGGGGAAGCGCATTTCGGTTGTGCCGGTAACATACTTTGTCCCGCCAAGGGCATCGCCCGTCGCCTTATCCCGAGGACCTATTCCCGCCGGTTTAAAGCCACGCAGGTTGGCACCACCCACAAAAAAGCGATCGGGAATTCGAACATTTTCACCGCCGTACCCAAACGTATAACCGCCTTCAGTTTCTAACCCTAAAACCCAGTCTTCTTCAGCCAGCGGAAAAAATACCCCGCCACCCACGGTAGTACGGATATAATTAACGTCCCCGCCAACCCCAGCAACTTCATTGCCTTGACGCAAATAATATCCTTGGCTTGGCTCATTGCGATTATCACGGCGGTCATAGAGCAAATCCTGACCGACAGCAGAAGTTAACGCCGTCCCCTCTTGTTGCTTAATAAAATTCGAAGCATCACTCGATACATTGTCAATTTTGACGTTGCGCACAGTGTATCGTAAGGTTTGGCGCAAATCCTCTGTGAGATCATACCCAAGCCTCACCCCGCCTCCAGTGCGCTGCTCATCGTAAGAACTTTCTCGTTGCAAATCGTTCGTTTGCCGGAATACATCAACTCCAGCGGACATATATCGGCCAAGAAAATACGGCTCGGTAAAAGAAGCGGTATATTCTTTGCGGCGGCTACTCACCGTAGCGGCAACCGCCGCATCCTGACCCCGCCCCAAAAAGTTTCGTTCCCTCAGACGAATATCCCCCAAAATTGATTCGGTGGAAGAAAATCCAGCCCCTAATGAAATTTCACCTGTCGATTTTTCCTCGACCCTCACATTAATATCGGTACGATCTGGAGCACTTCCAGGTGCATTTTTAATTTCAACTTTTTCAAAATAATCAATATTTTTAAGACGTCGTTCGCTTTCTTTGAGTTTATCACTATTATAAGGATCGCCCTCGGCCAAGCGAAACTCTCGCCGGATTACCGAATCCAGGGTGCGAACGTTACCCGAGACGTTGATACGGTCAATATAGACCTTGGGTCCTTCCTGGATAGCAAAAGTCACAGCAATAGTTTTAGCAACAGCATCTTTACGAAAATCAGGATCAATTTGAACAAAAGCATACCCCTTATTTCCCAGGGCATCGATAATTTTTTGAACAGTTTTTTCCACCCGTTTATTGCTAAAAGTATCGCCTGGGTATACTAGGGATATTGGCCGGAAAGTTTCCGGGTCAAGATTTTTCAATGTTGTAGTAAACTGCACGTCACTGATTTTATATTTATCACCCTCATGCAGGGTGAAGTCCAAATAAAATTCAGATTTATCTTGAGATAACTTCGCCACACTAGAAACCACCCGAAAATCGGCATAGCCATTGGCGAGGTAGTGTTGACGCAACAACTCCTCATCGTAAGCTAAGCGATCGGGATCGTAAGTATCACTCGACGACAAAAACCGCCACCAAGCCGACTCCCTTGTCGCAATAGCACTACGCAAAGTATCGCCACTGAAAGATTTATTGCCATTAAAAGTAATGCGTTGCACCTTTGTGCGCTCGCCTTCTTGTATTTCAAATACTAAATCAACACGGTTTTGAGATAATTCTACCACCCGCGGCTCTACCCGTGCGGCAAACCGCCCGCTACGGCGATAGAGTTCAAGAATACGTTGAACATCTCCTTGAGCTTTAGGTCGGGTAAAAACAGTTCGACTTCGTAATTGTATTTCAGCTTCAAGAGCTTCCGTGGTCAGGGCACTATTGCCTTCGAAAGCAACCTTGTTTATCACAGGGTTTTCTTTAACCCGCACCACTAATGTGCGACCTTCACGACCCAAGGTAGCATCAGCAAAAAGCCCAGTCCGAAAAATACTCTTTAGGCTTGCATCCAATGCAGCACTATCGAAAGAATCCCCAGACTTAACCGTTAGGTAGGAAATAATTGTTTGAGAGTCAACGCGCTGGGCACCATCAACACGAATATTTGCGATAGTATCGCCCGTCACCTGTGCAAATGCAGGTGCCACTGGCACTATGCATACTAATAAGACAATTAAAAGCCATCGTAAAACCACTGGGCTTTTTCCTTTATCATGATATTTATTGCCAATCTCCATAATCAACAATAAAGCCTCCTGCAAGACTTAAAATATGCATACCTCTCCCCACCATGTTGGTATTATAATGGACGGCAATGGCCGCTGGGCTAAGCAGCGTGGATTGCCCAGAACCGCTGGGCACCTTGAAGGTGCAAAAACGGTGCGTATAGTGATTGAAACGGCACTCCGCCTCCAGATTCCCATCTTAAGTTTGTTTGCCTTTTCCACTGAAAATTGGCGCCGCCCCCAAGATGAGGTGAGCGAGCTAATGAACCTACTAAGGCGATTTATTAAATCTGAACTCAATGCGTTAGACCAACAAGGAATTCGCTTGTGCTTCATCGGTGATTTAAAACGGCTTGAGAACGATATTCAAGTTATGCTTCACAATGCCGCCGAGAAAACCAAAGACAACACGGGCATGGTTTTAGTTGTCGCTCTTAATTACAGTGGTCGCTCTGATATACTTCAAGCGGTACGCACACTGCTTATTTCTCAGCAATCTCCCGAAAGTATCAATGAGGAAAGCCTTGCAGCCGTCCTGTCTACCAGCGATCTTCCCGATCCTGATCTTATTATTCGAACCAGTGGTGAGCAGCGCTTAAGCAACTTTTTTCTCTGGCAGGCTGCTTACAGTGAATTATACTTTAGCCCCCTACCTTGGCCATCTTTCGATGCGGTGGAATTTGAAAGAGCCTTAGATTTCTATGCAAGCCGTCAGCGTCGCTTTGGTGGAACCACCGCATGACAAGACTAGCTTCAGGCGTATTGCTGATTCTGGCCACCCTTACCGGATTGTGGCTGGGGTCAACGTATTTTTCGTTTCTAGCTGGAATATGCGCAGTATTGCTTACTTATGAAGCAATAAACCTCTATCCACGGCGCGGCTGGAACGGCAGAACATTGCTTTTATGTGCTATACCCTTACTGGCATATGGGGCGGCAGTCTTTCTTTACAGTGCCGTAGGGCCTTGGGCAGTCTTATCTGGCCTGGCCATCATCTGGGCCACCGATGTTGGCGCATTTTTTGTGGGGCGACACTTGGGTAAAACACCGCTTGCCCCTGTGTTATCGCCAAAAAAAACATACGAAGGACTAGCCGGTGGCATGGCAGCCGCAGTTCTTGTCAGTGCCCTAGTACGATACCCACAGGTAAATGATTTCAGTAGCAACGATGCCCTGGCTGCTATCGGCATTGGCTTGGGCTTGGCCGTCTTAGCAACCCTTGGGGATATTGCTGAATCGGCCTATAAACGCCAGTGCGGTGTCAAAGACAGCAGCAGCCTGATTCCAGGTCATGGCGGATTTCTTGATCGTTTGGATAGCACCCTGCTGCCCTTACCCCTCATCGCTTTAGGTATACTTTTCCTTCGGGAAGTGGGGTCATGAAAACTGTTTCTATTCTGGGTGCTACTGGTACTGTCGGTCGCAAAGCTCTTGATCTTATCAGTCGCAACCACGGTCGTTTCCGTATTGATACCCTCACTGCCGGAAATGATGCATTGGGTCTTGCCGCTTTGGCAAGAACCCATCACGCCCAACGGGCTATTGTAGCCAACACCGCACAGTATAAGACCCTAAGCTATGCTCTAGCCGGCACAGGCATTGAAGCCGCCGCTGGTCTCCAGGCTCTTTGCGCCCCAACCCCGGTAGATATTTGCGTAGCCGCCATTGTCGGGATTGCCGGCTTGGAACCTGTCTTAGCCGCCGCTGCTTCTGCCAAGGTGTTAGCATTGGCAAATAAAGAAGCTGTTGTTTGCGGTGGGCATTTGGTGCGCCGCGCCGTAGCGCAATCGCACGGCACCCTAATTCCTGTTGATTCTGAGCATAATTCATTATTTCAAATACTCTTCGGTATGGGCACCCGAAGCCTCCATAGAGTCACGCTTACTGCTTCAGGTGGCCCCTTTCGCACTCGACCCTTGTCCAGCTTTGCCGAAATCACGCCTGTCGAGGCACTCCGCCACCCCGTCTGGACCATGGGGGAAAAAATCTCTCTTGATTCTGCCACCCTAATGAACAAAGCTTTAGAGGTCATTGAGGCCGCGATGCTTTTTGATATCCCTGGCAATAGAATTGATGTATTAATCCATCCTCAAGCTGCCGTACACGCCCTAGCCCATTACCACGACGGCAGCAGCATCGCGCACATCTCCGTCGCCGACATGGTCGTGCCTTTAAGTCATGCTTTAGGATGGCCCGAACGCTTACATGACGCCGCCCTAAGCCTTGACCTTACCTCGCTTGCTGATGGCATGCAATTTTTCAAACCCGATACACACCGCTATCCATGCCTGAACCTAGCCTATCAAGCTTTAGCCGCTGGCCAAGGCGCGTGTATTGCCCTGAATGCCGCCAATGAAGTTGCCGGGGAAGCCTTCCGACAAGGTCGGATTGCCTTTACGGATATCAGCGTGATATGTGCAGACAGTCTTGAAGGCACTGAGACTATTGTGCTAGACTCTGTGCCAGCGGTACTTGCCGTGGATGAAGCTGCCCGTCGCCGTGCTGAGGATTTGATCATTGCGCGCCGTTGGGTTGGTTAAAGGGGGACTTTATGGAATATTTACTGCAACAAGGCCCCATCGCATTTGTTATTGCCTTGGCAACTCTTATTTTTTTTCATGAGCTTGGACATTATCTGGTGGCGCGAGCTTGCGGTGTCAGCGTGGAGGTGTTTTCCATTGGCTTTGGTAAGGAGATTTTCGGATGGAATGATAGCCATGGAACCCGTTGGAAGGTATCGCTATTTCCTTTGGGTGGATACGTCAAAATGTACGGCGATTCCAACGCGGCTAGTGCCCCGATCGGACTGCCTCACGATGTTTCTCCTGAAGAGCGTGCCAAAGCCTTCTGGGCTAAGCCTGTTACTGTACGCAGTGCTGTTGTTGCTGCCGGTCCCATGGCTAATTTTCTTTTGGCGTTTATATTGTTGACAGGTCTCTATGTTACTGCTGGGCAGCCTTACGCGCCGCCGGTAATTCAAGAAATTCTGCCGAACAGTGCCGCCGCCAACGCCAACCTTGTCGTGGGGGAACGCATTGTTGCCATCAACAGCCAGCAAGTTAACAGTTTTGAGGAAATTCAGAGAATTGTACGCAAGAGTCCCGATGTTGCCCTTGCTTTTACCATTCGAGGCATAGATGACCGGGATCGAGACATCTTGATTACCCCAGCAGTTAAGGAGACGATAGATACTTTCGGCAAAGTGCACCGCACTGGTTTACTGGGTGTTAAATCAGCTGCTATAGAAACACGGGTTTTATCGTTCCGCCAAGCGGTTGTCGAAGCAGCTGAGCGCACTTGGATCATGACAGGCGATATTCTGGGCGGATTGTGGGATATCATCACTGGGGTTCGTAGCTTTAAAGAGGTTGGCGGCCCTATTCAGATTTATCAGGTTTCCGGGCATTTTGCCGCCATTGGTATCGCGTCGTTCGTCACTTTTTTGGCTCTAATGTCTATCAATCTTGGACTGATTAATCTGTTTCCCATTCCGGCTCTGGATGGAGGACACCTGCTGTTTTACGCCGCCGAAGCACTGCGCGGAAAACCGTTGCCGGAAAGAGTGCAGGAAATTGGTTCTATGGCCGGGGTAGCGATGTTAGCCATGCTCATGGGGGCAGCGACGTGGAATGATATTGTGCGGTTGGTGCAGGGGTAATAAAATAGGGCACTCCTATTAAAGGGCACCTCTATCAACCTCATCTCTGGGGCTATTGCTGTCGTTAGGTCGTTGCTCGCACATCTCTTTCTAACAACTCATCCCTTAAATGGGTTATTGGAGGTGCCTCCAATGAGACATTTTGAACACGCCCCTTGTTTTCTCCTTGTTTTCTCCTATCTTCTGGGCGATAAGCGGGGTTTGTGGAGGATGTTGCTGTATGACTGCTGTTGCTGCGCCGTTTTTTGATGCTACTGCCCCTGAGGGCGATGCTTTTCAGGTGACGTTGGAGCGGGCGGTGCTGTTCAAGGCCTTGGCTCACGTGCAGAGCGCGGTGGAGCGGCGTAATACCGTGGAGATTTTGTCCAACGTGCTGATCACGGTGGAGGCTGCTGCCCTGCGCTTGGTGGCCACTGACCTAGAAATGGACGTGCAGGAAACCGTGGCGGTGCTGGGCGGTCAGCCGGGGGCTAGCACCGCCCCGGAGCAAATGTTGTTTGACCTTATTCGCAAGCTGCCCGACGGCGCGACGGTGACGTTAACGGCCCAGGGCGGTCAACTGAAGGTGACAGCCGGGCGGGAACGTAATTATCAATTGCCGACCTTGCCAGCCTCCCAGTTTCCTGTGTTGAGCCTAGGGGATTTTCCCCATTCGTTTAAAATTGCGGCGCGCGACTTACGTCGCTTGCTGGATAAAACCCGGTTTGCTATGTCCGCCGATGCCATGCGGTATTACCTCAATGGGGTATATTTGCATGTTGCTGATCGTAAGTTGTGTGCGGCGACCACGGATGCACACCGCTTAGCTTACGCCGAGATACCTGTCCCCGAGGGAGCCGAGGCTATTCCTGGCATTATTCTGCCGCGTAAGATGGTTAATGAGGTGGTTAAAATTCTGGCCGATCATGATGATGCTGAGGTGTTGGTGCAGCTATCGACGGCAAAGATTCGCCTGCAAGCTGGCGGCGTAGTGGTGACTAGCAAGCTCATTGACGGCACGTTCCCCGATTACAACCGGGTGATCCCGAAAAACAATGCCCATGTCTTCACCGTGCCAGTGAAACCGTTGGCCACTGCTGTGGATCGTATTGTCACCTTGACTGCCGATAAGGATAAGATCAAGGCCGTAGGCTGTCATCTGAGCGACGGGATGCTGCGCCTGTCCATTGGCGGTCTCAACGTGCCGGGGCAGGGGAAAGAAGAGATTCCGGCGGACTATCAAGGTGAGGCTCTATCGTTGGGCTTTAACGCGCCGTACCTACTGGACGTGTTGAACCAGATTGACGGGCCCCAGGTTAGCCTTGCCGCTCAGGATAGTATGGCTGCGGTGCTGGTGCGGGATGTCAGCGCCACGGACACCCTGTTTGTCCTGATGCCCATTCGAGTATAGGCCTTGCGCCCCCGCATCGCCGCGCTGCGCCTGCGGGCGTTTCGCAA
>JBKDWF010000030.1:0-5675 GCA_046338525.1 Holosporales bacterium | reverse complement strand
GCTTCCTCCCTATGCACCAGATCTAAATAAAATCGAAAACTCATGGGCAACCATCAAACATTATGCCAGAAAATTTTTGCAACGCACCGGGGCATCTTTAAAGCGGTCCATTCTCAGGGCGATAGTTTTGTTCCAAAAGGTTAAACCTTAGTGGGGAAGGCAATACGTTCTTCTTCAACGCGGATATAATCCCACATGCTGCGGAAAAACGTTGAGAAATTGACCCCGCAACCTTTGTGAATTTGCGTATCATACTCATCAGTAATCGTGAAGGTCATGCAATCCATAACAGGAATGGAGGTTGCAGAATCCTCCTTATCATCCACCGAACAAAAAACAATTTGATGCCCATATTCTACCTTCACTTTACCCTGCAAATGCTCTGGCAAAAATTCTTGAAAAGAAGCATTTAAATGCTGGTTTAGATGCTTCACATTGTCTTCACGAATTTGATCTTCAGAACGAGGATCGCCATGCTGCTGCATCATCTGCGGCCCAAAGAGAGCAAGATTCAATGCATTAGTTGTCCATCGTATCCCACCAAGCTGGGTAAACATGTCTTTTAATTTCGGTGGGATCCCCACAATAAGGTCACCTGCCGCATCCCGCAGCCTGCTGGCTATTTTTGCGTAATTTCCATAAGGATCAATCTCTCGTAATGCTGTCTCTTTTGTCCAAAAACGCATTTCCCACACCTCAATCCTGTTCTTGATTGTAAACGTACAGTATTAAAGAACATTCAAGGCTCAACAACATCCCATTTGACGCACCCCCCCCCTCCCTCTACACCTCACCCATGTTCACGCGACTGTCCATTCCTGAGGTCATTTTGATCACCCCCAAACGCTTTGGTGACGCGCGGGGTTGGTTCAGCGAAGTGTATAGCACCACCTTGTTCCAACAAAACGGCGTCCCCGACGTTTTCATTCAGGATAACCAATCTTTTTCTGCTGCGCCCGGCACCCTGCGGGGCCTGCATTTCCAACACCCTCCCTATGCTCAGGCCAAGCTGGTGCGGGTCGTCCGGGGCACTATCTTTGATGTGGCCGTGGATATCCGCCGCGGCTCCCCTACGTTTGGCCAGTACGCCGCCGCCGAGCTCACCGCCGAGCATGGCGAACAGCTCTATGTCCCCGCCGGGTTTGCCCACGGCTTTCTCACCCGCACCCCGGACACCGAAGTGCTGTACAAGGTCAGCGCCGCCTACGCCCCTACTGCCGATGCGGGCTACCGTTTTGATGATCCGACGTTTGCCATCAAGTGGGGGGCGGAAGCCTCAACCCTAACCCTGTCGGATAAGGATGCCAAGCTGCCCTTTTTAACCGAGCGCGAAACACCGTTTGTCTATGGCTAAAATTCTCATCACTGGTGGCAGCGGTCAGGTAGGCCGCGCCCTTCTCGCCAGCGTGCCGCAAGGCATGGAAGTCATTGCCCCGCCCCGCAACGCGCTGGATTTAAGCCGCCCAGAAACACTAGAACAGGCCGTGCGCGCCTTCGCCCCGGAGGCTATTCTCCACGCCGGGGCCTACACCGCCGTGGACAAGGCCGAAGATGAACCGGGAATTTGCTGGACTGTCAATGCCGAGGCCACCACGGCGTTGGCACGGGTAGCAGCCGCGCTGGATATTCCGCTACTCTATGTCTCGACGGATTATGTGTTTTCAGGGACTTCGGGCCGCCCCTACCGTGAAGATGATCCTGTATTGCCATTGTCTGTCTATGGGCGCAGCAAGCTGTCCGGGGAATTGGCCGTGCAAAGCCTTTGCCCCAAAGGAATTATCCTGCGCACTAGCTGGGTGTTCAGTGCTGAGGGGGTAAATTTCCCCCTGCGCATGCTGGAACTGGGGCGGAGCCGCCCGCTGCTGCGCATCGTCGCCGATCAGCATGGGGCACCCACCCCGGCGGCCAGCGTTGCCGAAACGCTTTGGAAATTACTGGAGAATCCGCCGCTTTCAGGCATCTACCACTACAGCGGCCAGTCCTATACAACGTGGTACGATTTTGCCGTTGCTACCTTTGCTGCGGCTTCGGCCTACGGCTACAAAGCTCCGCACCTTGAAGCCATCACCACGGCGGAATACCCCACCAACGCACAACGACCCTTGGACGCACGGCTGAATACAGGGAAGATACAGGCGCTGGGGATACCCGCGCCGGATTGGAGGGGAACTTTAACGCAGCTACTGCAAGAACTTAATCGCCCCTAATAAAAACCCCGATTGAGCCAGCAACAAGCCAATAGTCCAGCGAATCACATCATTTTTTCCGGCGGCAATTTCCGTACGCACTTCAGCAAGTTTGGCCTCTAAGCGCAACGATAGTTCATTAATACGGGCATTGAGACCAAGCTCTAATACGCCCATTTCTCTTTTGATATTAAGCTCAAGCTCTTTAAGTTTGCGATCCATCTCGCTTAGTTTAGCCTCTATCTGCATTTCCATCTCATGCAAATCGCGCTTGCTGGCTGCCTTTTCATCGAAGACCGATGAAAAAGTCCGCGATAACGCGCCAGCCTGGTCTTCCGTGAAGGACTTCTTCAGATTTTCAAAAAGATCCAAGGCATCGAAGGCGTTTAGCATAATACAGCCATTATAGCAGATAGCCTTGAAAGAACAACGCTAAAAAACTAAGCTTCAGGCCACCGCGGGCACAACCCCAACAAACATGCGGTTTTTGTAGCCACGACGAAACGCGACAACACCATCGGTGAGGGCAAACAGAGTGTGATCTCTACCCATACCGACGTTGGCGCCAGGATGGTAGGTGGTACCGCGCTGACGAACAATGATATTGCCGGCAATAACGGCTTGGCCGCCGTAGAGTTTCACGCCAAGGCGACGCCCGGCGGAGTCGCGACCGTTGCGGGAACTCCCGCCTGCTTTTTTCTGTGCCATGATTAAGCCCCTTTGATCCCGGTAATGCGTACTGTAGTAAGTTGCTGACGGTGGCCGTTTTTGCGGCGGTAGTTGTGGCGGCGTTTTTTCTTAAACACCAACACTTTATCACCCTGGCCATGCTCGACAACTTCCGCCGTCACGGATGCCCCGGCCACCAGCGGCGCACCGACAGTGACGGATGTACCGTTGTGCAGCAACAACACCTCGGGAAACTCCACAGCAGCACCCACAGCGTCCGCCAAGCGGTTGAAAGTTAACAAATCGCCCGGAGCAACACGATGCTGCTTACCACTGGCATGAATCACGGCGTACATAAAAATCTTCCCATTCAAGCGAGGTGTGCACTCTAACGGCTGAAGCGGCATCGTCAATCAAAAAAACCACAAAAATTGCCGGGCTAGGCATTGACTTTTGAAAATTTTTCGTGTTCTTCCTGAAAAAAATTGGTTTTTAACTGTCGTTTTTTTCGCCGCCAGAAAAATGCTTTTTATTATATATTTGCAATAATTTGCCAATACGTTCATTTTTAATGAAACTCTCCGCTTGACAAAAACAGTAAAGTGTGCTTCGTCACTTTTGAAATCGTTAACAAAACCTTTCCGTTTTACACCGCCGTTGCGCGGTAAATATTTTTTTCGTGGACTCCTTCTTTGGGAGGATGGCTCAACCCAGCAGGATGCGGTGGTGACAACCATGGGGGTGGTGCTTTCGTTTTAGGTGATGTTAATCACTTTATAATAAGGCCGTGCTGGGGTCAAGGGGGGTGTTAATGTAAAAATCAATTTTTTACATTAACACAACCCCCCGATTGAATTTTAAAGAAGGTTTAAGAATTTGTTTTTAGAACTTAATCGCCCCTGGTTCTTGGTTTGATTTTTGAGAGCGGTTCACCTAGTGTATGATGTCATGCAGAATCTTTTATTCCAAGGTCAGTGGCGCACTTATCAAAAGAAAGTGCTCGATGGGCTAGAAATACAACTCGATGATAATCGTCTACACATTGTAGCTGCTCCCGGATCGGGCAAAACCATTTTGGGTTTGGAGGTAATGCGGCGGCTAGATAAGCCCACGCTTATTCTGGTGCCTACCATTACTATTCGCACTCAATGGGAACAGCGCCTAGTCAGCATGTTCCTACCCCAAGACATAAAACAACCATCTTGGATTTCATGCGACATATATGATCCCAAAACCATCACTATTATCACATACCAAGCTCTTCATGCGGCGTTTTCCGGTCAGAGACTAGAAGAAACAGAATCCGAAGAAAACGACGAAGAAAGCAATTCTACTGGTAACGGCGATAATGTCGAGGAATCGGATAGCTCCAAACGCAAACGTGGCAACGCCAAAGATAATTCCGATCAGGTAATCCAAGCGCTTAAAAAGCAAAAAATACAGACATTAGTACTTGATGAAGCTCACCATCTGCGGAATGAATGGTGGAAAGCACTCACTAAACTCAAAGAAGCATTAGGCAAACCAACCATTGTATCACTTACAGCAACGCCTCCCTACGACGTGGAATATGCGGAATGGCAACGCTACCAAGAACTGTGTGGCGCTATTGATGCTGAAATTTCCGTGCCGGAATTAGTATTGCAAGGTGATTTATGCCCTCATCAAGACTATGTGTATTTCACTTTGCCGCATTCTATTGAAGCGCAAAAGCTAGATCAATTTCATAATGAAATACAGCAGTTTGTCCAGAGTTTGTTGAAGTGGGAAGAGTTTAAGGCGGCACTCTTACAGCATCCTTACATTATAAATCCCAATGATTGCGTGGAAAAAATTCTGGATGATCCTAGCTTTTTCTCAAGCATACTTATTTTTCTTCATGAAGTAGGAATTAAAGTTCCTTCAAAATCAATGAATATTCTCGGTGTGAGCCATGATGAAATTCCCGACCTGAGTAATCAATGGTTGGAAACATTGCTGAATGGTGTACTTTTTATTCATCGTGATGAATTTGCTTCATTAGAAAAACCGCTTGATGACATGCAGCGGCAGTTAAAACGTATCGGCGCACTCGAATTGCGAAAAGTCAGTATTTCCAACCCCAAAGCCATACAAAAATTACTTGCCGCCAGCACCAGCAAACTAGATGCAATCATAGATATCACTCGCCTAGAAAGCGAGAAAATGAACGATGCGCTGCGCATGGTAATACTTTCCGATTACATCCGCAAAAGCGAAATACCAAACAACCCCTCAGATTTACGGCCAATCGACAAGATGGGGGTGATACCTATCTTTGAAAGCATACGCCGCGCCAATATACCGCACATAAAATTGGGAGTGCTGACGGGAGGCCTCATTTTTATTCCAGCAACGGCTAAATTAGTGCTGACAAATATAGCAGAGCAAATGCAAATCGATTTAAAGCATATCCGCTATTCCAAGGCCGAATTTGATGAAAGATTTCTATGGGTTGAAGTTTTAGGAGAGCAAAAACAAAATATAGTGCACCTTATTACCGAATTATTCAACCAAGGCGCTATCACGGTATTGGTTGGCACGCAGGCGTTGCTTGGCGAGGGATGGGATGCTCCATCAGTGAATACACTGATTCTGGCAAGCACGGTTGGCTCTTATATGCTGTCCAATCAAATGCGCGGGCGGGCGCTACGCATTGATCCGGCGGTGTCTAATTCGAAGTGCAACACCCCCTGAGAGCGGCGGAAAAAGCCTCGTTTGGGGTTTTATACCCGAGGCACTTTCGCGGAGTAGTATTGATTTGTGCGGCGATGCGGTCAAGATCTGATTGCGTCAGGGTGG
>JBKDWF010000074.1:0-15362 GCA_046338525.1 Holosporales bacterium | reverse complement strand
TGCCGACGACAACGCGCCCAGCGTAACCATATCGCCTGCGCGATGATTGTCCTCGTATGTCTTAAACGCCTCGCCGTGCAGTGCAAAACCACCGCTTATCGCCTAAAAAGCGAATTGCTCGGTGAATATATGCGAAAACAGTTGAAATCACCCACTATCCGCTTCGCTTAACGCGTAAGTCCTAAATCATTAAAAGGAATAATACTTATGAATTGAGAGGAACTTATGGATTGGGAAGAACTAAAGAACGATGCATATCATCTAGAAGATGATCAATGGATTCAGAAATATGATATTAAAAACAGCCGAATAATAGAAGCTACTCGTTACTTTAGTTCTGAAAACAGTGCTTTTTGTCAAGAGGTATCTAATTTGGAGACTGGTGGTCTCAATGTAAATGATTTTAAAGCGTTTTGTCGCATATTTCTGCTAGGACAGAATTTTGCATTAACGCAAGAAGAACAAGAAGAGATCAATCCATCACCGTTGCAATTATGTGGAAGCTACACTAATGAAAAGATGGGTGGTACTTATACACAAATATGCTGTTACAGCACAGATCAATCGATTTATGTGACATTTGGGTATATAAAAGACATACTGTATGGTGGTCATACTTATTTTACAGATCCCAAAATGCCTGAGTATCAGTTTGACCCTATAGAAATGATATTAATTTCAGGTCATGAAGAACAAAGGCATGCGATTGACGATACACAAGGGAATGTAAAATTTGGAACTCACAAGAGTCATGATTCAATAATACAAGGACATTGTACTCCTGAACAAGCTAAAGAATATATTTCAGATCCAGCTGAAAGGGCTGTAATTCCTTATAAGGAAGAACTTATAAGGAATCTTCGATCAACGTCTCGGTAATCCCCATAGACGGCCACCTGTGGGTCACCTGTCATGCCAATAACACCGTGCAGCGCATTAATCCGGCGACAAACGCGATTGTTGCCACGGTGAACACGGCGATTTACCCGTGGGGCGTAAAAGTAGCCGCCGATGGCTTTGTCTGGATCACATGCCCATGGGCGGATTTGGTGCAGAAGATTAATCCCGCCACGGGCAGCGTTGTTGCTAGCTATACAGTGGCTGAATGCCCGACCGAACTGGTGTTTGGCCTAGACGGCGATGTATGGGTGACGACCAACGAGGGCGTCGTACGCCTGAACCCAAGTACAGGCGCGGTCAAGGCCACAATTCCTTTGGGCTTCTTTCCTTGGGGCATTGCCGTTAACCCCGTGAATGGCTTTATCTGGGTGGTGGTGAATGGGCAGGACATTTTGCAGGTCATCAACCCCGCGACCAATACCATCACCAAAACGCTCAACCACGGCACCAACGCCATGGACGTCAGCATCCACCCAGCTGATCCTTACGGCATCGTTTGGTCAACGAGCTATGGCGGTAACCGCGTGCGCAGCTATTCGCCAAAAGAGGGCTTTGCCAAGGACGGCGGCTATCTCTCGCTGATTCAATACGGCACGGTGGCGTTTCCGGGGCAGGTGTTGGCGCTGCGCGACGGGCGGTTTGTGGTGACACAGACGAAGTACGATTTTGTGCTGATCGGTGAAGGCTACTGATGCTGAATTTCATCGAAACCAGCGGCGCGTTGGCGGCAGGGCAACTGACCGACACCAATGTCGGGCTGTCGTTTCACAACGTCCAGCGCAAACGGTTAGAAAAATACGGCAAGCAGTACATCTCCACCGACCACCAGCCGGTGCAAAATCTGCTCTCCGAAGGGCAAGCCGACACCAGCAGCAGTGCAGTGAAGCAAAGCCGTCGGGGTTTTCAGGACACCCGCCGTCTGCTGGTCATCAGCCAGTGGTATCGGTATTCTCTCGATACCGCCGCCCGCAACAAAATTCGCCGTGTGCTGCTCGATTGGGCATCTCTCAACATTCCCGATGGCAACCCCATCAACGAGACGCATTTCGAGGGTTTTTTAAAGGCAATCCGCCTGCATCGGGATTTGTTCAACAGTAGTGAGAATGCCACGCTGAATGCTTGGCTGACCAAGGTACGGAACGCCGCCGAAGGATTCACCTTCCCCGGCCGCGCCACCCGCTATGGCAACTGGTACACGCACCACCTGAAGAAACTGCTGTTGTGCTATTACGCCCAGGAAGATACTGCCGCTTTTAATGCGCTGTTTCCGACCATTTATGCCCACGCGCTGGTGAATTTTCCCTACGGCAATGCCGCCGTCATCGTGCCTGTGGTAGGTGTGCCGTTTAACCAAACCGTTCACGATATTCCCCGCGCCGCCACGCACCCTGGGGAGAGCATCGACTACATCCGCCGTGATTCCCTGCATTACCACGTCTATGACGTGGAGCCTTGGCTGGAAATCGCCATCCTCACCGGCAATCGCTACGAGGCGCTGATGGATAATGCTTGGGTGTTTTTGAAAAACAAGCTGTTCTCATCCACCAAGCACTACGAATTTGCCGCCTCCACCGACCCTTTCGATGCGCAGCGCTGGCTCGCCAGCCGCCCCGAATACCTCGCGCCCAACGCCCTGTTCATCCCCGGCCATGCCTCGCGGGTGGCTTTGGCTTATAGCCACTTCAAGCGGCTTTTGAATTCAAGTTATCAGCCTGAAAGCCGCATGATTACGATTGCCAGCCGTTCGGAGCGGCTCACCACCGACTGGTACTATTGGTTTCGCTTGTTTTTAGGTTGCCATTAAGAAATATATGGCAAAATGGATTTCATGAAAGGTCTTCCCGTTGGCTACCTCCAAAATGATCATGGTTTGTGTGGAACGGTTTCCGTTATTGGAAAAACTCCGCAAAGCCTTATAATAATGAGTTGTGGGCATGTTTTAGAAAACTTTTCTGGCACCATTACTATTGAAATGACAGATGGTGATGCCGTCATCGATGTCATTGACCAAACTCTTCCAGCGGAAGTGATAGAATATGGGCAAGATCAAGAACCTTATTTTGAGGATGCTGCTTTTATCATTGTCCCTCGAGAACAGGTGCAAGGACCATACGATAAAATATCGTATGCACCACTTTACTTGGACTCTAGCATAGACCGAGATGCATTCTTAAAAACAACACGACTTTGTTCTATTGGCTATCCAGCGGATAAAAATGAGCCTTTATTGGCATACCATACGCTGAACTTTGAAAAGGAATTGGACCGTGGAGGTCAATATGATCTGTACAATGTTACACACAAAAACATGATACAAAGAAAGCCAGGTGGTT
Organism: Holosporales bacterium; assembly: GCA_046338525.1. Taxonomy (GTDB): domain Bacteria; phylum Pseudomonadota; class Alphaproteobacteria; order JAJTHO01; family JAJTHO01; genus JBKCUA01. Next base: position 12,129 of record JBKDWF010000074.1, on the reverse strand, counting down.
ACGATCTTGCTTGTACTGTCACATCTGAAACGTGGCAAAGTGACATCACATACCCTAATAAAGGCACGCAAAACGGTATGAGTGGCGGCCCGGTTCTGATTATCACCGACGATAATACTATTTATTGCATTGGTATGAATGGTGTATCTCCACCACCAGAGCACCTAGAAATTCGTAGTATCGGGAAAGATGGAGTTTCTTTCTCTGATCAGGATAATCAACTGTTCAAAGTAAATGGTTTATGGAGAAGTAGCTGGCGGAATTGGCAATGTGCCCCACCCGCTGTCAAGAACGAACTGATGGCTTTGCCCGAGTATGCTGCTCAGTTTTCTATGACACTTCCTGTCAGAACGAAGTGAGCTACTAACGCACGGTGGCCACCTCCGCCACGGCGGCCAGCTTCAGCAACACCGCCAAGGGGTTGAAGCCCCTATCGCCGGTGCATCTGAAGGGCAGCCGCAACGGCGTGGGCGATCTCACCATCACATGGAAACGCCGCACCCGCATCGGCGGCGGCTGGCGCGATAATGCCGAGGTGCCGCTGGGGGAAACCAGTGAATTTTATGAGGTTGAGATTTTAAACGGCGTGGCAGTGGTACGCACGGTTGCCGCCGCCAGCCCCACCATGATTTACACCGCCGCCCAGCAAACCGCTGATTTTGGCAGCGTACAGGCGGTGGTGGCCGTGCGCGTGTATCAACTGTCCGCCACCGTTGGGCGCGGCACCTCTTTGGAGAAAACGATATGAGCACCCGACGCTTTGCCTTGCGCTATATTCAGGCTGCCCAAGCACAAAAGGAGGTCACCCACAACGAAGCCTTATTGATGATGGATGCGTTGGTGAGCCTAAGCCTCGAAGATCGCCATCTCAGTGCACCACCCGTCAGCCCGCAAAATGGGCAGGTGTGGTTTATCAACGGGGCTGGATCAGGGGCTTGGAACGGCCAAAGCAACAAGCTGGCGCACTACGACAGCGGCCAGTGGTATTTCTATGTCATTCCCGATGGCCTCAGGGCATGGATCAAGGATGAGGCGGGGTATTTTGTCTATAGCGGCGGTTCGTGGTCAGCGTTCGTTGGCAGCGGCCAGTTTATCACGGTGGCGGCTGTTTCCGCGAATTACGGCGTGCAAGCCAGCGACCGTGGCAAGCTGCTGGCCGTCAACGCTAATACTGCTGCTGTTGAGGTGCGTTTGCCCAACGCCTCCACCATCGGCAACGGCTTTCCCGTCACCGTTAAAAAAACCGACAATAGCGCCAATGCCGTGACGCTGCGGGCGGCGCAAAACCTGCTCACCCAGAGCCAGCAGCTAGACAATGCCGCTTGGACGAAGACCCGCGTTACCGTCACTGCCAATTATGCCGTCGCGCCGGACGGCACCACCCCCGCCGACCGGGTGTTGGAAACGGTGGATAATGGCGTGCATGAAATCAAACAGGCGTACAGCAAACCTGCGGGCGTTACGATTTTCACCGCCGCCGTGCGCCTCAAGGCTGATGGCCGGAGTGAGGCGTACCTGATGCTGGATGATGGCACGGCGACCACCCGCCGGCGTTGCCGGCTAAAATTAAAGTTAGCGCGCAACGCGCGCGGGGCACAAATCAGAGCGAATTTAAGCACAGGGGCTGTGCCGTTCACCGACAACACCGGGCACCTACACGCTGCTATCCAACAGCGTCACCAGCCTTGGCAGCGGCTGGTATCTGCTGCGCATCACCGTCAGCGTTCCAACCGGCGCGGGCAGCGTGACGCAAACCGTGCGCCTCTATAATGCTGGCACGTCCTACGTTGGCGACACCGCCCTTGGCGTACAGGCGTGGGGCATGCAGCTGCAAGAAGGCAGTTTGCTGGGCGATTATATGGAAACCACCACCGCTGCGCTGACCCAGACCATCGACGGCGCCAACGCCCAATCCCTCACCACCCAGAACCAAGCCGTGCAGATCGTCTCCGACGGCGCAAACTGGCTGATTGCCGCCAAAGCCTAACAAACCAAACCACTGGAGGACTTATGAACGCGGACGTTTCCAGCGAATCCGAACACCTGCCTATTCACGTCGCCAAGTGCGAGGAACGCTACAAAACCCTCGAAATGCGGCTAGGACGGCTGGAGCACGCCCTCTACTGGATCGCTGCCGTGTTGATGACAGGCATGGCCACCATCATTTTCAAACTGTTTCTGCTGGTACAGGAGATTGGCTGATGCTCACGCTTTTAGGCTCATTACTGGGATTTCTCGGCAGTGCGTTTCCGCAACTGCTGAAACTGTTTCAAGAAGCTCAAGATCGTCGGCACGAGCTGGCGATTTTAGATCGTCAAATGGAAGTGCAGCGGCAAGGGCACAGCCAGCGGCTAGAAGAAATCCGCATCGAGGGCGACATTCAGCAGTCGGCTGCTCTCTATCAACACGACAGCCAGCCTGCAGGGTATAAGTGGGTGGAGGCACTCAGGGCATCGGTGCGCCCCGTCCTCACCTATGCGTTTTTCATGCTCTTCGCGGCGGTGAAAATTGCTGGCCTCTACACCATGGTGAGTTTTGACGGCATCTCGCTGGCAGTGGCTCTGCCGCTAATTTGGGATGGGGAAACCCAGGCGCTGTTCGCCGCCGTCATGGCGTTTTGGTTTGGGCAGCGGGCATTGCGCAGCCATTGACCAACCAATGCGCCGCGTCACCCCAGCCGGACTCGCCCTCATCAAGCAGTTCGAGGGCTTCTCGCCCACTGTCTACATCTGCCCGGCCGGCTACCCCACCATCGGCTACGGCCATGTGGTAAAACTGCAGGAGCGGGAAAGGTTCGCCAGCGGCATCACCCCCGAACAGGCACGCTCCACCCTCCGGCGGAAGGTCAATCGTGGTGATCACGCCGCCGTGCCAGCGGAATTCAGGAAATGGGTCTGGGCGGGGGGAAGGAGGCTGGAGGGGTTGATATTGAGGAGAGAGGCGGAGATTATACGATATCAGTTGGTCTGAAAAAGGGTTACACACGATTGCATTTTGTATTGGAAAAAATCCTTTTTATCAATTTTGTAAAGGCTTTAACTACCAGACTCCGGTTTTGCCCCATTTCCTTTTTTGCCCACTTCATCGGCCGGGCTTGGCAAATATTTTTCTGTAAAATAGGCAGAGCATCAATGGGGTCATAAAAGGAAAAATCCATCCCATGCTTATGCCGCTGGACACTGCGGCGCAGGAACGCGGCAAACCAAGCCGGGTTATCGTAATAGACATCAGGGGTATAGTACCGGGTCATGAGCCACGCCAGTGCCCCGTCCTGCCAGACTTTTTTCTTCGCTGTAAAAAAATCGGCTATAGCTGCCAAATTGCCGCACACATCGGCAAACGGGGCCAGGTACGATGTGGTTGAGGCAACAAACAACGGCTTTTGCCAGAACAACGCCTGCAGCCCCACGGTGGAACTAGTGGTAATCACCCCGTCTATGAGGGGAACAAGATACTGGCTGGGGTGGTTGGTTTTTGTATCACGATACAGGATACACTGGGGAAACCGCCGCAGGAAATCATCGCGCAGCGCATCGTTGTCAAACAGGCCGATCAACAAAAAAGCTTGCAAAATAAAAACGGCAACCCTTAATGTCCTGAAAATTTTTAGGCAGCCTTCATGACATGACAGACAAAATTTTAATAACGGGATCAACAGGTGTAGTCGGGCAATGTCTGACGAGCATTTTTCGTATTAATAGCGTTAATTATACAGCACCCACACGCAATGATCTGGATATAAAAAAGCTGACTTCTATTCCTGCGTATCTCGATCAGGTGAAACCTAATATTGTTGTTCACTTGGCAGCTGAAACTAATGTTGATTTGTGCGAAATACAAAGACAGCACGCTATCCTTGTTAATTACGAAGCAACCAAGCTTATTGCTGATTACTGCAAAAAATTCAAAGCCAGAATGATTTATGTATCAACTTCTGGGGTGTTATCGGGCAATAACCGTTACCAGCATTCTGAATTGGATATAAAAAACCCCGGCAATTTTTACGCCCTGACAAAAATGCGGGGGGAAGATTACATTGAGAGTAATCTTGAAAACTATTTAATCATCCGCGCGGCATGGATGATAGGTATTGGCCAAAATGGCAGCAAAAAATTTGCCGAAAAAATATATGAGCAAATAGCATCATCTGTCCCACAGGTGAAGGCGGTGAATAATCTATATGGCTCTCTCACATCGGGAAAGAGATTAGCTCAATTTATCTTTGACACTATTTCTACTCCTTCGCGTGATCTAGTCCATTGCGCGAGCAACACGGTGTGTTCCCGCTATGACATTGCCAAACATATTAGGGCGCACACAAAGTCCCCGACATCAATCCTCCCTGTTAGCGCATGCGAATTTCCATTAAGCGCTCCTCGCGGGTTTTCAGAAGGACTAACGTCGGAGATAGCGCACTACAAGTTTAACTACACGGCTTTTTCATGGGAAGAAGAACTGGACTTTTTTTTGGGTGATTTATGACTAAAACTCTTGGAAGAATCATAAAAGAAAAAAGAAGATATATTTTACACAAACTAAGTGGAGGGCGACTCTACAAAAAAAAGGGGGCAAAATTCTATAAAATCCCTCATGTTTATGACGCTTTGTCTTATAAAAAAGATTTGCCGTCTTTACAGTGTACCTCCGGCAAGAAACAGGACGCTGTTTTTCTTTGGTATGTCCCATATTGGGAAAACATGTGGGGCGGCGGGCATTTTACAATTTTCAGATTTGCACACTTAATTTCTAAAACAAATAAAAATATTTTATATGTTTTTAATTGGGAGAAACATTATAAATCTAGAGAGCAGCTGATTAATGAATTTAAGATTGCTTTCGGCAACGATCATAAAATCGAGATTGTTTTTGATATTGAAGAAGCACCAGAAAACCATGTTGCTATAGCTACAACTTGGGAATCTGTTTATCATGTAATACAGTCCTCAAAAAATAAGAAAAAGTTTTATTTTATGCAAGATTATGAAAGCTGTTTTTATGCATTTGGCACACGAAGTATTCAAGCAAACGCTACTTATGAGTTGGGGCTTCACGGCATAACTGGCGGAACTTGGCTAAAACAATGTTTTGAAAGCCACGGTGGGAAGGCCAACAATTATATTTTTTCTGCCGACAGAGATATTTTTTATCCAAAGAATGATCTTGGCTCTGAGATAAAAAGATTATTTTTTTACGGACGCCCGACTACGGAACGCCGATGCTATGAACTTGGCGTTAATATTCTACAACAGATTAACTTGAAATTTCCAGATATTGAAATTTTGGTGGCGGGCCTAGATAATCTGAAACAACTTCCTTTTAAAGCGACCTTACTTGGCAATTTAACATTAAAACAAACAGGTAATCTATATAGAACCTGTGATGTCGGCATTGCTCTTTCCGCCACCAATTTGTCATATATTCCTGTTGAACTGATGGCTTGCGGAGTACCTGTTATAACAAACAATGGTAAAAATACGGAATGGTTTTGCAAAAACAAAATTAATGCAATAACTTGCGATCCATTTCCTTCGGCTTTTGTGGATGCGCTTACAGAACTTAAAAATTCTAAAAACCTTAGAACAACCATCATCAACGGTGGTCTTGCAACGATCGCGGAAACATCTTGGGAGCAAGAAGCAGAAAAAATAACTTCTTACATTTATGATGAGCTTGATGATTGAATCAATTTATTTTTATACACTCTCACCCCCCCCACCTTAACCCGCAACTTTCCACCACGCCGCACATCCACCCGTAGAATGCTTTTGTGCCCCAGCACCCAGTGCAGGTATTGCCAGTGCTCCCACACAAATGGTTTGCCGGACAATACCCGGCGCAGGTGGGCGTGAATAACAGGCAGCATTGCAGCAGAAACATGTTTTTTCCACCGCCGCAGACCGCACACCCCGGCGGAGTTGTCCCGCAGCAGGCCGACTTTCAGCAGCGGCATTCCTTGCTGAAGATTGCGTAGCGCAACAGGGCTTAACATCGGATCGTCAGCACGCGGCGATGGGATAAGGCTTCGCAGGGTATACCCCGCCTTCACCACCATCTGCGTCAACCCCACCTCATACTGGGCAATGACGTGATCCTTGTTCTCCTGCCGGCACACCCCCGCAAAAAACGCCCAGAACCGGGCATCGGCCAACAGCCGCTGACGGAACACGAGAAAATAGCTCTGCACATGCACGGGATAGCCGCACCGCGCCTGGGTCATCCCCCAGAAATCCGCTGCCCTCTCCCGCATTTTGGCAAACACGGACACGAAGGAACCGATACAATAACACGAATCGTTGGCGAGGATGATCTCGGCATACTGCCCGGCGGTGGGCTGTAGGAACGCTAGGCCGCGCTTATAGGAGCCAAAATCATACTCCTCATGCCGCCCCGCGATGGTATGGGCGCAAAAGGGGGCAACTTTGGCCAGCGCATCGGGCGGCAGATCGCTGTCGGAGACAAACACAATCGTCTCGGCCACCGCCTGCAATGCACGCAAGTACTCGATAACATAGGCATCCACCATGTTATCCCGATCGTAGTGGGCAAACACCGCAGCGCGTTTTATGGGGTGCAGCCGCTGGCGGGCCTGTTCAGACACCTGGCGTAGAATGTCGCGTTGCTGCCTGGCGTTGCGTTGCCGTTGCCACCAGCGTTGCCAGAACCAGCCTTTTTTACGCTGTTGCTTTATTTTTGTATTATGGCTGTTGGTATTGTGTAGGCGATGGTACGTCACTGCCTCCGGGCAATAGACAAGGCCTTGCTGCAACGTCGCGCATAGGGCGAGGTAGTAATCATACAGCCGAAGCGGGCTGCGGGTTTCAAAAGGCAAGTTCCGGCGGACAAAATCCCCCCGGCACAGCATGGCGTGGCCGGAAACGGTATTGGCCCGCAGGAGGGCATGCTGCCCCGTGCCCTGCACCGGCGTTAGTCCTAATTTTTCCAGCAGCGTGCCGCCCAGCGGCTGGCCATTGGCGTCCATCAAGACGCTGGCCCCGTAAGCCACATCGTTTTCGCCAATCGCCGCTAGCAGGCGTTCCAGCTTGTCCGCTGCCCACACATCATCCTGATCACAAAAGGCGATATACTCCCCGGCCGCTTGGCGGGCGAGGGCTTCAAAATTGCGATTGTACCCCAGGTTTTCCGGGTTAAAAATCAGGCGAATGCGGCCATCGCGCTGGGCGTAAGCTTTCAGAATTTCCCGTGTCCCATCGCTGGAGGTATCATCGCCAATAAGAATCTCACAATGGCGATGCGTCTGGTTCAGCACTGAATCCAGCTGCGCCGACAAGTACGCCGCCCCGTTGTAGGTGGCGATGCAGACAGTGATGAGCGGCGGCGCGGTAATAGACGACACGCGAAATCTGTACGCAGGCACACTGCTTTTATCAAGTCAGAATCGCAGGGAACCCAGAACCTTTCTGGCTATTTCAGGCTTCTGCGAGAGAAACTTCAAGAGGTTGGCACAGACCACACCGCCATTATAAATATTTTTTGGCTCTGTACCGCTCGCAGTATGCTTCAATGTGTATGCTTTAATGTGTGGTGCAAACTTTTCTCGCCCTTTGCCCCTGCACCCTTTACACTTGCGCCATGTTCACCGCATCTTTTACCCCGTGGCTGCACCGTCGCGGTACTCAGGCGTTAACTGTTTTTGCACTGCTGTCAATGCTGGTGCACTTAGGGCTGCGCCTCAACGATGCCCCGCGAGTGGATACCTTAGTGCCATTGTGGGCGTTGCTGGTTATTGCCAGTCCACCACTGCTGGCTCGGGTGGGGTGGAAGTTCACCCACGGCGGCGGCGGTGCGGATTTACTCGGGGCGTTGGAATTAGTGCTTGCTATTGTTCTAGAGGAATATCTGGCGGCTAGTCTTGTGGTGCTCATGCTGGCCGGGGGAGAGGCGCTTGAGGCGTATGCCCAGCGTCGAGCCTCCTCCGCGCTGGAGGCATTAGCCGCCCGCATGCCGTCTATTACCCACCGCCGTAATGCCGACGGGAGTTTGAGCGATATTTCCCTCAATGAAGTCGCCATCGGGGACACGTTGCTGGTATTTCCCGGGGAATCCTGTCCGGTGGATGGGGCGGTGGCCGAGGGTCACGGCTCCATGGATGAGTCGTACTTGACGGGGGAGCCGTACCGGGTCTCCAAAGCTCCCGGTGCGGCGGTGCTGTCCGGGGCGATTAATGGTCATAATCTTCTGGTTATTACCGCCGAAAAACTGCCCCAAGATTCCCGATACGCTAAAATCATGGAAGTCATGCGCGATGCAGAGCAAAAGCGTCCGGCACTGCGCCGGATTGGCGACAAGGTGGGGTTGTTGTTTACCCCTATCGCCCTGTTGATGGCTGGAGCAGCGTGGCTTTATAGCAATGATCCAAAAGTATTTTTAGCAGTATTGATTGTGGCTACGCCGTGCCCGTTGCTCATCGCCATTCCTGTGGCAATTGTCAGTGCTATTTCTATTGCCGCTAAGCGGGGGATTATTATTCGCGATCCGGCGGTGCTGGAGCGGTTGCCCACCTGCCGGGTGGCCATTTTTGATAAGACAGGTACGCTGACCCACGGCAAGCCCATCGTTTCTGAGGTGGTGACAGCACCGGGCATGGATGCCGGGAGCTTGTTACGGGCGGCGGCGAGCTTGGAACGGTATTCCAAGCATCCGTTGGCGAGCGCGATTCTGGAGGCGGCGGAGAAGCGGGGTTTGCCGCTGCTGGAGGCGGAGCATCTGGCCGAAAAGCCTGGCCAGGGGCTGGTGGGGACGTTGCAGGGTAAAGAATGGCGCATTACCCACCGCAAACAGTTGCTGGCCGAACAGCCAGAAGCCGCCGCGCTGCTGCCCGCCACGGCCATGGGGCTGGAGTGTGTGGTGCTGCGCGGGGATACCTACGCCGGCCTGGTACGCTTCCGCGATGCCCCCAGGGCGGAGGGGCGGAAGTTTATTGATCACCTGGCCCCCGCCCATGCTTTTGATCGGGTGCTGCTTGTCTCTGGGGATCGGCGCACTGAGGTAGAATATCTCGCCAATGAATTGGGTATTGATGAACCCCACGCCGAACAAACCCCGGAACAAAAACTGGCTCTTGTACGGGCAGAAACGAAAAAAGCCAGGACGTTGTTTGTGGGGGATGGAGTGAACGATGCCCCAGCCTTGGCCGCCGCCACCGTGGGGTTGGCCTTTGGTCACCACAGCAGCGTTACCAGCGAGGCCGCCGGGGCGGTGATATTGGATAACACCCTGCATCGTGTGGATGAGTTGCTGCATCTGAGTATTTTAACCCGTCAGACGGCGTTGCGCTGTGCCGTGGGCGGTATGATTGCCAGCATGGTGGGCATGGGATTTGCTGCTGCTGGGATGTTAAACCCGGTACAGGGGGCGTTGCTTCAAGAAGTTATTGATCTTATTGCTATTATATATGCTTTGAGGTTAACCTTTGGCTACCGGATTAATAGTGATTTTGGTTGAGAAATGCCACCCATCCTACCATCTCATACTATTTTGCAATCAATTAATTGCAAAATTCTTCGCTCAAACGCCGCGCGGGCTTGCCGCTTTGCGTAAATATTTTTCTACATATTGAACGCAAAGCGGTATCAGCCCTTGCACATTCTTCATGTGCAAGGAGTATATTGAACGCAAAGCGGTATCAAAAAGAAAGGGCGCTGTTTCCAGCGCCCCCTCCCTCGACAAAAAGTACAGAGATTATAGACCCTGCAACAATCTGGACACCGACTGGGTCGGGGTCTGGTTGGCCTGGCTGAGAATTGCCGTGGCCACGTTGTTGCGAAGGGTTGCCTGAGACAAATCCGTCAATACCGCGGACAAATCGGCATCCCGAATCACACTGTTGGCTCCTTGGTAGTGCTCCATCGAGGTAGCGTTGATGTCCTGGGTAAAGTCCAGGCGGCTTTGCAACGCCCCGATGTTGGCGGTGAGCAAGTTGACCCGGGCCAAGGCCGCGTCAATCTTATCCACCGCTTCAGCCGCTTTAGCGTTTGTCTCCATATTGATACCCGTCAGGCCAAGGCTCTTGACGTTGACAGCATCAAAACCAATGGACAACATATCCGTCGAAGCAATCCCCGTCTGGAACTGGAGGATGGTGGATTCGCCGTTGCCAACGGTAAACCTAATAGCTTTGTCATCGGCACTGCCAATCGGCGCGTTCACCATGTTGTTGATGGAAGCCGTATCGAGGTTCAGGGTAATCCCGTTCCCAAATTGCAGCGTCCGGGCCTTGGTGACCGACGGATCAATGATGACATTATCAGTTACATTATTGTTTTCATCTTTGATTTCAGCTTCAGAGACAGAACCATCGCTGCCTTGCAGGCGGAAGATGATTTTTTCCGCCACGCCGCTTACCGAGCTCCCACCCACAAATTTAGTAGTCAGGGTGTAGGTATCGGCTTTGGTGGCCGAGCTGGTGCGCACCACGTCGGCGTAAGTGGCTGCGCCAGCCTTCAGCAACGCCGCACCAACAGTTTCCGCCGCAGCACCACCGGTAAGGCTGACCACAGAACCATCTGTTGCTGATTTTCTAAACAACGTATCCAACGCCGTAGTGAACGCTACAGCGTTACCAGCGGCCGGAACCGTGTTACCAGTAGCAACTTGCAACACAAACTTGTTATTATCGTTTATTGTACTGGTTAAAGTAAACGTTGTATTAGCAGCCGCACCAACAGCGATCCTTCCCACGTAGGTTTCATTGCCTATATCTAACGAAACAGTATAGTTACCAGCAATTTCAAGAACATTGGCTTTTTTATAAGTCCCATTAACACCACCCTGAAGACTATTAACAGTAAAATCAACAGCGGAGTTAGTGGTATCAAGAGTACTGCCTACCGATAGACCGGATACTACCGTGGTTGACCGAGCCTGCTCCGAGAATTTTGTCGGGAGCGCCGAACCAACACCAAGTGAGGTACGAAGGCCATTTTGAGAAGCTGCAACGTTTGCCGGAAGAGTTGGACCACTACCAGTAGTAAACGAGAAACGATTCTGGGCATTTGTCGTGTCAATGAAAGTCAGGGTCTGCGCACCGGCGGCAGCCGTAGCAGAAACAGGCAGGGCACGGAATGTTCTACCATCAATATCAATTTCGGCAACCACGTTAGTACCCGATAAAGCCACCCGAGCGTCGGTAACTGTACCGACAATATTGCCAGCGATAGTTGTAATCCCGGCGGCGTTAACACCAAACACAGAACCAGCAATAAAGCCCGTCGTGTTGGTAATCGTCGCCGTCTGCGGCCCTTTCAGCGCCTTATCCGCCCCGTTCAGAATCGCCCGGCCACTCACCGTGGTCTGCACGGCAATGGCGTCCAACTGCTCCAGCAACTGTTGCACCTCGGCCTGTTTGAACTTTTTTTCCGCTGCTAATAAATCGTTGTTAGAAGAAAGTTCTTTAAGGCGGGTCAAAATATCCACGGTACGGTCGGTGGCACCGTTGGCAATTTGCAGGAGCGATGCACCTTGGCTGGCGTTCTTACCGCCCTGGCGCAGCGAGGCGATATCCGCCTTCATCTTATTGCTGATGGCGAGGCCGGCGGCATCGTCGGCGGCGCGAACAATATTGCTGCCTGAGGCGGCTTTACCCTGGGCACTGGACTGAGCCTGGGCACTCTTGTTCAAAAACCGCTGTACGGACAGAGCCGTGGTGTTGGTTTGGACCGATAACATGGTATAAAATCCCTTCGCTACATGCGTTAATAGTTGACGAATGCCGGCCTACCTGGCCGAGAGGGCAATGCCCCGGCAAAAAGGTGCACGGGCTGTGCCATTCTTGCCTAGTGGTGGGGCAATTCTTGCCGGGGTAGTGGTGTTTTTTGGGGAAAATGATTATTTTTCCGTCGGCAATGGGGGTGAGAAAAGTATTGTGCTAATAAAATGCTGAAATTGTATGATTTTTTATATTTATTCTGGTGGGCAAAATCTGCCGTTTGTGGGGGGTATCGGCAGTTTTTGCCGGGTAGTTTTTGCCGGGGGAGAGTGCGGGATTGTTGCACCCCCTCCCCGGCCCTCCCCCGCTGCGCGGGAGTGGGGGCAAAACCGTGGGTTGTTCAAAGAGTCCTCTAACTGCCAAGAAACAACGAATCCCCTCTCCCGCGCCGCGGGGGAGGGAGA
>JBKDWF010000032.1:0-18906 GCA_046338525.1 Holosporales bacterium | reverse complement strand
TTGCTCACCGCTTGCTGCTTCTGACCAGACTCCAATAAATCTAGTGCGCGACCACGCAAATCTTCAGAATATGCTCGTGCCATTTCCTGACCTCTTTGTTCTCTTTTTTTATAGCCAAACCTTAGTGGGGAAGGCAATATCAGCAATAAACCCGTCCAAATCTTCTGGAGACATCTGATGTTTTAACACTTCTTCCTGCACAGTCCGCACAATATCGATTTTTTCCTCTAGATTTTCTCCAAGAAAAGAACTACCAAGCACCACAATAAGTGCTTCTAAGCGTGTTACACTGGTCATAGTTATTTATTCCTCTCATTGCGTGACAGCATCAAGTACTCAGATAACGTTGCAAAAATTCCTCTGCCTACCCTGCAAAGCAAAAACAAATTCAATGGACAACGCCGGATTGTCCGTCACTGCCGCCAACGCGGAAATCAATTCCGACAAAAATTCTGCAGGATAGTCCAAGGATGCCCGGCGCGCTGTATCAACGGCTAGTTCCACAGACACCGCCGACAGCCGACCCTGAAATTCGGCGATCACGGCCATTAAAGCCCGCAAATCCGGCTCCAGCACTTTATCTGTATCTGTAGTGCGTGTCTTGGCTGCTGAAAAAAAAGCGAAAAATTCATGGCTGCTTTTTTCTTATATGACAATATTTATATAATATAAAACACATCTGCATTATACACAACAGCTATTTTAGCCCGCACACGTTTTTTATTTTGCAATAGCTTCTTAACGCTCCTTTGCTACTGTGCCGCCATGAGCACAACCCCTTCTGCCCTTGTTAACATCATGATCCGCGCCGCGGAAAAGGCCTCGCGCCGCCTCGTGCGGGATTTTGGAGAGATTGAAAACCTACAGGTTTCCAAAAAAGGCCCCGGCGATTTTGTCAGCCGCGCCGACACCATGGCCGAGCAAACCCTGCGCGAGGAACTTCTCAAAGCCCGGCCTGAATTTGGCTTTTTGGGTGAGGAGAGCGGCACCACCAAGGGCAAAATAAACTCTCGCTTTATCGTTGATCCCATTGATGGCACCACCAATTTTATCCACGGCATCCCGCATTTTTGTATCTCCATCGCCGCCGAAATCGAGGGCCAGATCAAGGCCGGGGTGATTCTCGATCCCATCAAGCATGAATTGTTTTGGGGTGAGCGCGGCATGGGGGCTTTCTGCAATGGCAAGCGCCTACGGGTGGCCGGGCGCACCAGCCTTGAGGACACTGTCCTGGCCGTTGGCCGTCCCTTCGGGCACGAGAATGTTCCTGAATGCAATGAATTTCTTGGTAAAATTTTAAGCCAAGTAGCAGGGCTGCGCCGTTTTGGCTCTGCCGCCCTGGATTTAGCCTATGTCGCCATGGGGCGGCTTGATATGTATTATGAAATCGATCTCAAGCCTTGGGATATTGCCGCGGGCGTCTTATTAGTCGAAGAGGCCAAAGGCATCGTCACCGAAGCAAGCGGCACCGCAACCCCCCTCCCCACCGCCAGCATTTTAGCCGCAAACCCTACCTTGCACACTATTTTACGCCAACGCATTGGGTAAGAAACGAAATTTTAACATATACCCGTCAAACCTACCAATAAGGAGGACATCCTTTTGCTACGTTCTGACCAAAAAAATGCACTCGAACGCATACGCCGAACCCTGACCCCAAAACAGTCGATAGTGGCCGGTTTTGTTGCTGGTTTTTTCAGCATTTGCGGAATAATTCTTGCCGTTCCCTCTCTATCCAATGCCGAAAATAAAAAAGACGAACTCAGCATTGAAGATATTTTTGGCGTCCCCCCACCCAATAATGGTACCAAAGCCAGCGCAACAAAACCGACTATCAGCCCTATTGAACCCGTTGCCTCAGGAAAGACTCCCCCCACACCTCTGGGTGATGCCGAGCTGTTGCAACCCCTCCCCCCCTCCTACCAGAACCCTCCGGCAACAGTAAAAAACAACGTGCCTCGCCCCGCAACCCCAGCCCAACCAGAAGACGAAAGTGCTTCCATTTTGGGCAACCTTTTTGGCGATAACAACAAACCAAAGCCGGCTCCCGCTCCCGAACAAGTACCTACGCGCACGCTGGCACCACCTACATCCACCCCTACCCAACAAGATACTAATCCCCCTGTTTTTGCCGCGCCCGATGTGCTCATTCCCCCGGCTCCGCCTCCTGTCGCTGATATTCCGATTATTCCGCCGCAACAGCCGACCCCAGCCGATATGGTAACAATCCCAGAAATACCCGCCATTGTCGCCGCTCCTGAACCTGCTCCATTGCCCGCACCTACCCTAAAACCTGCAGCCAAAAAGCAACCTGCTGTTATCAATAAAGAAGCCAAAGACACACTAACGCAATTGCAACAGCAAAATGAACCTACCATGCCGCCGCCGCAAGGGCTTCTCTGGCAATCACCAGGTGCATACAGCAATGATCAACCCGCGCCTACCGAAACGCCAACAAATATCATCCCAACATTGCCGGCCTTAGCCCCCGTGATGTTACGCCTTGAATTTCTTCCTGGTTCTATTTCCCTAGCTCCATCCACCATCGTCGCCGTCCGGCAATTAGCCATTAGCCTGCAACAAGACACAGGCCTACGCTTAGAGCTTCACGGCTTTGGGGACTTCGCCCGCAAAGGCTCCCTAGATGCCAGCCGCCGCATGGGGGGTGCCAGAGCCGAAAACGTCGCTATCGCCCTCAGAGAATTTGGTGTCGATCCAAGGCGCATCCAAGTCGTGCCCATCGGCCTTGATTTTCTACCGGGTGTCGCGCGGGATAGGGTTGACGTGGTGGGGGTACGTTAACTACATTGGGTTAATGCAACCTTTTAATGTTTTATCCGGCGTTGCCGCGCCGCTACCCATGATCAATGTCGATACCGACATGATTATTCCCAAGCAATTTTTAAAAACCATCCTCCGAACCGGACTCGGCGCGCACTTGTTTGAAGAATTACGCCGCCGTCCCGATAATACTGAAATTAGCGACTTCCCACTCAATAAGTCCAAGTGGCGTCAGGCTGTTATTTTGGTGTCGGGTGCCAATTTTGGCTGCGGCTCCTCACGAGAACACGCGCCTTGGGCATTATTGGATTACGGTATTCGCTGTATTATTGCCCCTAGCTTTGCGGATATATTCTATAATAACTGTTTTAAAAACGGTATCCTGCCGGTTGTCTTGCCCGAAGCCGCCGTAAATACACTCATCAAAAACCTTGAACAACAGCCTGGAAGCTCTCTAACTGTTGATCTGCCTTCTCAAACCATTACGGATGCCGGAGGAAATCACCATTACTTCACGATTGATGCCTTTCGCAAAGAATGCCTACTGCACGGTCTCGACGATATTGGATTAACCCTGCGCCAACAACCGCATATTACAGCTTTTGAGGAACGCCGTCATCAAAGCGCCCCATGGCTCGATCTTTTTTGATTATTGAGGATTTTATGTCTACTTTATCCGTTTTGATCCTGCCTGGCGATGGTATTGGCCAAGAGTGCATGCATCAGACCCGGCGTGTGCTGGATTGGATTGCCCGAGCAGGTCGATTAACCACTGAAATTTCAGAAGATAGTGTCGGCGGCACCGCTTATGATAGCTATGGCACCCCTTTGGCGGACAAAACCCTAGAGAAAGCCAAAAAAGCCTCTATGATCCTCTTCGGCGCGGTCGGCGGCCCGCAATGGGACGAGTTGCCGTTTCACCTAAAGCCCGAACAGGGCTTGTTGCGCCTACGTAAGGAGCTTGATTTATTTGCAAACCTCCGCCCGGGCAAGGTCTTTGATGCTCTAGTGGATGCCTCCACATTAAAAGCCGACGTGGTTCGTGGCCTTGATATTCTCATCGTGCGGGAACTCACCGGTGGCATTTATTTTGGGCAGCCTAGGGGCATTGAAACCCTAAGCGATGGTCAGCAACGTGGCGTAAACACCCAAGTATACACCACCCGCGAAATTGAACGCGTTGGTCGCGTTGCCTTTGAGTTAGCCCGTCAGCGCAGTAGCCGTCTGTGCAGCGTCGAAAAAGCCAACGTCATGGAATCAGGATTATTGTGGCGTCAAGTCATTACCACCCTTGCCACTGATTATCCCGATGTGGCTCTCTCCCACATGTATGCTGACAACTGCGCCATGCAGCTTGTCCGCAACCCAAAGCAGTTTGATGTTATTGTTACCGATAATCTTTTTGGCGATCTTCTCTCCGACTGTGCCGCCATGCTAACAGGGTCTTTGGGTATGTTGCCTTCCGCATCGCTAGGTGCCCCCGACAGCATCGGTAATCGCGCCGCCCTTTATGAGCCAGTGCATGGCTCTGCCCCTGATATTGCCGGGCAAAACAAAGCAAACCCTCTTGCCACCATTTTAAGCCTAGCTATGGGTCTACGCTATTCGTGGGGACAGCCTGCGTTAGCCACTCTTATCGAACAAGCGGTCGAAAAAACCTTAAATGAAGGCTATCGAACGGCGGATATTGCCACCGGAAAAGCTACCCTCTGTAGCACCAGTGGCATGGGCGATACTATCTTGAGCAATCTCGAACACATCTCCAAGAAAGCTATCTAAAAAGCTTTACTTAACCGAGCAACAAGCTAAGCATTAGTCCCAATAAGGTGTGTGCTTGCAACAACAAAAACGAAGGATAACCTTTTTGTTAAAGCGCCTTGTTCTGGCGTTAATTCTTTTTATTTTAATAAAGAACAACGCCTTAGCTCAAAGCCTTCCTTCCACAGCATCACCAAGCGGTATCGAACGATCTTTACGAACGCCGCCTAAATCAACCGCCAAAAAACCCCCCGTCACCGCCGCCCCCGCAGAGCAAGAGCCTATGGAGGCTTCATCGCAAGAGCAACAAGACACGTTTATTCTCCGTTCGGTTTCCATTCACGGAGCAACAGCCCTAACATCCAACAAACTTACCCCAATTTACCAGACATCTCTCAACAAATACATTAGTGTTGCCGATTTAAATGGCCTTTTGGCAGCTATCCGCAACACTTACACCCAGGCAGGCTATCCTTTTGTGCACGTGGATACAGCCCCTTTTGATCCCCAAATAGGTGCTCTCACCATCCTCATTACCGAAACGCGTCTTGGTGAAGTAACTTTTAGCGGTGTACCAGAAATTGCCGAACATCCTCTTGTAGAAAAAATAAAAAACAAATTACTGGCACAGTCGGTATTGCGCCAAGCCGATATTGAACTAGCTACTCTCACCATCAATGAACTTCCCGGCGTCACTGCCAAAGCCAGTTTATATGCTGTAAAAAAAGGGGTTTTTGGTCTTCGTCTTATCTTAGAGCGCCAAGAATGGAAAAGCTTTTCTTCGCTGGATAACCGCGGCAGTCGCTATGTTGGCCCTTGGCAAACCTCCATTAGCAGCACGAAAAACGGTGTTTTTTCGCCTTTAGACAGTATCTCCATGCGCGGTCTTACTGGTACCGACAATCAGGAGTTACGCGGTGCCCAAGTTTTTTATAACCGCACACTGCACGAAAGTGGTACTGAATTACGCATTTCTAGCCTAAAAATTTGGTCTGAACCAGGGTACACCTTGAAAAAAAATCGAATAGAAAGCACCAGTGAACGTCTCAACCTCGGTATTAACCAACCTATTTTTCGCCACTTTGATACCAATCTTTTTATAGCCGGCACCTTTTCCTTTAGCAAAAGTGACAGCAAAGCCAAAGGAGCTCTTTATTCCGAAGATAAGCTTCGTACCATTGATTTTTCAACTACATATGATATTGCCGACCGCCTTGGCGGGGTGAACTTAATGCAAGTCAGCGTCCGGCAAGGATTGCCCATTTTTGATTCCTCCCAAAATGGCGATCTGTTACTTAGTCGTGCTAATGGTAAAGTTGATTTCACTAAAACAACGCTTTATGCTGCTAGAACTCAAGATTTAGGTTGGCCGTTTAGCGTGTTTGCCGCTGTTAGTGGTCAATATGCGTTCACCCAACTCCTCAGCCCCGAGCAGTTTGGTTTTGGCGGGAATGATTTTGGCCGTGGATACGACCCATCTGAGATTGTTGGAGACCATGGACTAGCCGCCAGCATTGAATTACGCTATGCTTTTGATACACGAGTTCTTTCAACACTTACTGGCGCCCAAGCTTACACCAGTTATGATGTCGGCAGTGTCTGGAACATCGACAGCAACCGCAGCGTTGCCCGATCCACCGCCGCCTCTACCGCCGTCGGGATTCGTTTAAGCCTCTGGGATAATATAGCCTCCCTTGACATGCAACTTTCCAAGCCTGCAACCCGTAGCGTAGCTGCTTATAATGACCGAAATGGAAACGATCCTCGGTGCTTCATCAGCCTACGTATTACTTTATAAAACCCCTTTCACGGTAATACTTTTAGCATTTAACTACATGTATGCCTTAAAGGTAAAACTTGCAATTAGCAAAAGGCTTCCAAGCTGCCTCGAGTGAACTTAGTAGTGTTTTTAAAACTAAAAGCGCTAGTCAAACTTTAGAGCTATTGTTGACTCGTGTGTTTAAATATCTTTGGCGCTACCTTTAAAATAAAACCATAGGCATCGTCGACAAAAATACTAGTATATCTAAGCACTTTTTAAGTGCAGCTATTACCTTTTAAAGTCTTACTGAGAACATTGGTACTACTAAAAAATCACTAGTAATACTAGTATTAATTTGCAAAATTATTACTACTTATACTACTAGCAAATCCTACGACTACCCACTCCTAATAATCTTGGCACAGGCTCAAAGACGCTTTAGAAGAAAAGAATGATCCCACGAATCTATTGCGCCGAATCTCTTTCCCCCAATACGCTGGTTTCGCTAACCTTGGGACAACAGCATTATTTGACCACCGTGCTACGCCGCACAACGGGAGCCGATGTGCGGCTTTTTAACGCAACCGACGGAGAGTGGGCTGCCGTACTAAAATCGCATCAAAAAAGTACCACTGCACTATGCACCAGACAAACACACCCCCCACAACCAGGGCCAAGCCTTTGGTTATGCTTTGCCCCCATAAAAAAAACACCCATTGACTTTCTTGCCCAAAAAGCCACGGAATTAGGCGTGAGTGCCCTACAACCCCTTATCACCCGTCACACCGTTGTTCGTCGCATTAACACAGACCGCTTACAAAGCAATATTATAGAGGCTGCTGAGCAAACCGGGCGTACCGACATCCCCACTCTTCTCCCTTTCATGACCTTATCAGAACGGCTTACAACATGGCCGCCGGATCGGCATTTACTGTTTGCCGATGAGCAAGGGGGAACCCCTATTGCTAAAGCCCTAACTGCCTTTCAAAACGAAAAATCCAAACAATCTTGGGGGATAATCATTGGTCCAGAAGGCGGCTTTCACCCTGAAGAGCAAAAAAACCTTGCAGCACACCCAAAAACCGTTAGGGTCAGTCTTGGCCAGCGGCTATTACGTGCAGATACGGCCGCGCTGGCGGTTCTGGCCTGCTGGCAAGCACTTCTTGGCGATTGGCAGGATACCACTTTTTTATGACCGCAGTTCCCAGCCACGATACCGGTCTTATTAACAGCATTGATTCGTTAACCGCGTATCTATCCGCAGGCTGCAAACCTCGCACCCACTGGCGCATTGGCACGGAACACGAGAAATTTCTCCTCACACGCAAAGGCCAGCCCCTGCCCTACAGCGGTTCCAAAGGTATCCGCTTCCTTTTGGAAAAATTAGCGGATAGGTTTGGCTGGGTTCCCGTCCTAGAAGATGGCAATCCCATTGCCCTACTCCGCGGCCAGGCAGCCATTTCCTTAGAACCAGGTGGGCAACTTGAATTATCTGGTGCCCCTTTGACTACTCTGCACGAAACAATCGCCGAACTAGACAGCCATTTTAAGGAATTGCGTCAACTAATAGACCCTTTGGGCATCCGCATTCTTCCTTTAGGAACCCAACCCGTAGCCTCCCGTGCCGACATGCCTTGGGTTCCAAAAGGACGCTATGCCATCATGAGGGCACAAATGGAAGCCAAAGGAACCCTTGGTCTAGATATGATGCTCCGCACCACTACGGTACAGGTTAATCTAGATTTTAGTGATGAAGCCGATATGGTACGAAAATTTAGAACCTCTCTAGCCCTTCAGCCGCTTGTCACAGCCTTATTTGCTAATTCACCCTACCTAGACGGCAAAACCACGGGCTTCCTCTCCACCCGCTCGCACATTTGGACAGACACAGACCCGGAGCGGTGCGGGATTCCTGATTTTGTGTTTAGTGCCGATATGAGCTTTGCGGCTTATACGGAATATATGCTAAGGGTGCCGATGTATTTTGTTTACCGTAAAGGACATTATATTGACGCTCGGGGTCAATCTTTCAGCGATTTTCTCAACGGTCGCCTTCCTGCTCTGCCCGGCGAACGGCCAAGAATAAGCGATTGGGCGGACCACTTATCCACCGCCTTTCCCGAAGTACGCCTCAAGCAATTTCTGGAAATGCGTGGTGCTGATGCCGGGGGACGCAATCATCTCATCGCCCTTCCATCTCTATGGGTGGGATTACTGTACAATGAAATAGCTCTTGAAAACGCAGAATCTTTAGTAAAAAATTGGTCTCTTCCCGCCTTGCATGCTTTACACGCCGATGCACCCCGATCCGGATTAAATACTATTACCCCTGACGGGCGCCCCCTTCAAAGAATAGCTCAAGATATACTCCGCCTCGCCCGGTATGGACTAGAACAACGCGGTCTTGGGGAAGAGAAATACCTCGATTATCTTGATGCTCTATTAGCAAGAAACGCCACTGCCGCCGAACAGATTCTGGAGGCAACCCACAACCAAGCGAGCGAAGCACTGGAACTTGCCTTATGAAACTTAACAAGGATGATTGCGTCTTTTTTCTACTAGAACAAGCGATGTCCTTGGGTGCCGATGCTGGGGATGCCGTATTCGCCCAAGATGCAACTACGGCCGTAACTATTCGCTTGGGAAAACCAGAACGTATTGAGCGTACCGAAAGCCGCCATATCGGCCTGCGCGCCTTTGTTGGCAACCAATCCGCCAGTGCTGCCAGCAGCGATCTTCGTCCCGATGCCCTTCGCGCCCTTGCCGAACGGGTCGTCGCCATGGCCAGGGTCACTCCGCCTGATGCCGCTACTGGTATTGCCGCCGCCAGCGAACTCGGCATCGCCGTAGAGGGGCTGGATTTAGCCGATCCGGATAGTCTCACCGCCGAACACTTGTCCGCCCTAGCAAAAAATGCAGAAAATGCTGCACTCGCCGTAAAGGGCGTAAATAATAGCGATGGCGCTGATGCTCATCACAGTCGCAGCTTTTCTAGAATTATTAGCACTTCTGGTTTGGACTACGCCAGCAGTCACACGAGTAGCGGACTGTCCGTTTCCGTGCTTGCAGGTAACGGCACGGCTATGGAACGCGACTACGAATTCAGTAGTGCTGTTTACGCCAACGATCTCATGAACGCCGCCGCACTCGGCACTAAAGCTGGATACAATACCGTACAACGCCTAAACCCCCGCCGTATCGTTACCGGGACATACCCCGTATTATTTTCCCCGCGAGTAGCGTCAAGCTTGCTACGCTCACTGCTCAGCGCCATTAACGGCAGCACCATCGTTCGCGGCACGTCTTTTCTAAAAGATAAGCTTAACACTTCTATTTTTGCGCCATCAATCACTATCGTTGAAGACCCCCATCGACGGCGGGGTCATCGCTCCCGTCCCCTTGATGCTGAAGGATTGGCAACAATTAAAGCAACTATTATTCATAACGGAGTTTTAACAACTTGGTTATTAGATCGCTATACCGCTAACCGCCTCAACACCCATAGCAACGGTCACGCCAGTCGCGGGGTTAACGGCGCCCCCAATCCCTCGGCCAGCAACGTTTATATTGAACCCGGAACAAACTCTGAAAGTGCACTATGCGCCAGTGTTCCAGAAGCTTTCTACGTTACTGACCTCATGGGCATGGGAGTAAATTTGGTCACAGGGGATTACAGCCAAGGGGCTTCCGGCTTTTGGCTCCGCAACGGTGAGCGAGCCTTTCCCGTCAGCGAAGTTACCATTGCCGGTCATCTAAGCACCATCTTTGCAAACCTCATCGCCGCCGACAACCTCGAATTCCGCACCGGCATCGATAGCCCCACCCTTCTCGTCCCAGCCATGACCATTGCCGGAGATTGACCCGCAAACGTCGAGCCGCTACAACCCCCGCCAGCAAAGAGGAATTACTCCATGAACGTTAGCCGCCGCGTCCGCCAGATTCTAAGTTACTATGAGAGCGATAATCCCGGCACAAAAACCAACCTTGCCCGTATCTTGATGCAGGGCAAGCTGGGTGGTACCGGCAAGCTTATCATCCTCCCCGTCGATCAGGGATTTGAACACGGCCCCGCCCGCAGCTTTGCCCCCAACCCCGATGCTTACGATCCCCACTACCATTTTCGCCTTGCTGTGGACGCCGGGCTATCCGCCTACGCCGCACCCTTAGGGATGCTGGAAGCCGGTGCCGATACTTTTGCTGGCGAGATTCCCCTTATTCTCAAAGTCAACAGCGCCAACAGCCTCACCAGCAACGCCACGCCCCCCAATCAAGCCGTCACCGCCAGCGTTCACGATGCCTTGTACCTAGGGTGCAGTGCTATTGGCTTTACCATCTACCCCGGTTCCGACCAATGCTACGACATGATGGAAGAAATCCGGGAGATGGCCGCCGAAGCAAGGGATCATGGACTCGCCGTTGTCGTATGGTCTTACGCACGAGGGAATCTTTCCAAACAAGGTGAAACCGCCGCCGATGTCATCAGCTATGCCGCGCATATGGCGGCCTTACTAGGCGCGAACATTATTAAGGTCAAGCTGCCCACCTCCCACGTGGAGTTGCCCGAAGCCCAGAAAGTCTACCAAAAGCACGCCCTCCCCGTCGCCACTCAGGCCGAACGCGTTGCCGAAGTCGTCCGCTCTTGCTTTGCCGGGCGGCGTATTGTGGTGTTTTCCGGCGGCGAGGCGAAGGATACCGCCTCGGTGCTGAACGATGCCCGGGCCATCCGCGACGGCGGCGGCAACGGCTGCATCATTGGCCGGAATAGCTTTCAGCGGTCCCGCGCCGATGCACTGGACTTGCTCAGCCAGCTTATTGATGTGCTTAAAGCAAAGGCCTAAAGTCCAAAAACGACACCGCCGTCCGGCCGTAACGTCTGGTATCCGCGCCCTCAATAGCCACCCCGGCGGCGGTCTCAACCACCAGCACGCCCCGGGCCGTTGTTCGGCAAGCGGCCACAATCGCGTCAAGCGTCTCCTGCTGATGGTAGGGCGGATCCGCTACTATAAGGTCAAAGGCCGCCAAATCCGCTCCGGCACAAAACGCCGCCGCTGGTTGCTGCACCACCCGCACCTGAAGCTCGATCTCGGCATGGGCGGCGTTATGGGCAATGAGGCGGCAGGCATCGGCATCAGCCTCCACGCACACCGCACTCGCTGCGCCCCGAGAAAGTGCCTCCAGCGCCAACGCCCCCGTTCCGGCGCAGATATCCAGCACCCTCAGGCCGCCCAGCCCGGCCGGGAAATACCGATGCTCTAGAATATTAAAGATTGCCTGACGCACCTTGTCCGCCGTGGGGCGCAAGCCTTGGGCTTCTAGACAGGATAATTTTCTGCCCCGCAAGCTGCCGCCCACAATCCGCACTACAGCACCCGATGTAAAATCAATACATCCACAAACCCTAATGTTGGATGAGCAAACCCGCCGGGAATCCGGCCAATCTCGGCAAAGCCCATTTTCTTCCAGACGTGCACCGCCGTGCTGTTCGTGCTGACGACAAAATTAAACTGCATCGCCGTAAAGCCGGCCTGCCGGGCCTGATCAAGGGCGTGCTGGCACAGGGCTTGCGCCACCCCCCTGCCCCTCGCCGCCGCACTGACCATAAACCCGGCGTTAGCCACATGGCCGCCGCCACCCAGCCGATTGGGCTTCCAATAATAGGTACCCAAAACCGTTTCCCCGTCCAAAGCGGCAAAAACATGGCCCGTCGGGCTAAACCAATACGCCCGCGCGGCGGCAAAGCGCATATCCCTTGGCAAGGCATACGTTTCCCCGGCCCGGATGATAGGCTGCATCAACGGCCAGAGTGTTGAAAAATCTTTCTTTGCAAGAGGCAGAATATCCATACGCCGCCTTGTTTCACAACTTAAGAGCCGCCCGAAAGGTAAAAGGCACGGTGAGGCGGCCGTCCTGGCTGGCGGCGCCGTCCAGCCCGGTGTTGCTGCCGTCTTGGAGGAAGCCTTTGGCCGCGCCCTGCCCCAACTGGTAATGAATCCCCGTTTGCACCCCAATGGCAAAGCTACTGGTAGTCGGGTACATCAACCCAATATCAATCCCAAAGGATGGCACTATCCCAGATTTATAGACATCTTGGTTTAGTGCCGACAGCGGCAGCAACGGCGCGACAAAATCCGCCTTCATCGCCGAGACATATTTGATACCAGCAAAAGGTGCTATCCACGGGGTCAACAGCCGGAACGGAGAACTCGACGGAAAGTACCAGCGATACCCTCCTTCTAACGCAAAATCCTCATACTTATCGAAGCGCACCAACAAGGGAACGCCGCCGCTAATCTCCCCGGCCTGGAGCTGCTTGCCTTCGGCACTGGTGTAACTGAAGCGACCAAAAATCTCGCTGGTTTTGCTGTCCATGTAGCCACCCTCAATCCCTAAAGTCAGCGGCGTATCAAAAGCGTCAGCCCAAGAAACACTGCTGATTTTGGTTGGCTGACCTAGAATTGCACCATTGGCGCTGCTGAGCACGTTGCCCACAGCATTGAAATCCGCCCCAGCAATCAAATGTACGCGCCACGGCGACGTAGGCGGCGGCACAAACGCCGACGGCCTGTTTTGCGCCAGTGCCGCTGACCAAGCCAGCGACATCGTCACAATAATAAGTGTAAGAAAAACCCGCATGAACGGCACGGTGGCGGAAAAATATCAAAAAACCGTTACACGCTCATAAAAAAAGGGCACCACAAGGATGCCCTTTTTAATAGAAGAAAAAAATTAGTCGATCACAGTAACCGCACGACGGTTGCGCGCCCAAGCGGATTCGTTGGAACCCAGCTCCATCGGACGCTCTTTGCCGTAGGAAATCGTGTGCAGACGGCGCGCTTGAACACCACCGCTGACGAGGTAGTTTTTCACGGCAGAAGCACGACGCTCACCAAGAGCCAAGTTATACTCACGGGTACCGCGTTCATCGGCGTGGCCTTCAACGGTCGCGCTAAGGGAGGGGAACTGTTTGAGGTAGGCCACTTGACGGTCAAGCGCGGCGCGGGATTCACTGGTCAACTCACTACTGTCAAAAGCAAAAAACACCCGGGCACCGACTTGCTTATCGAACTGAACCTGCTTTGCGGAGTAACCTTCACGATTGCCACCCAGATCAGTGCCGTAATCGGTGACGCTACCATCGGTACGGCCGACGATACCCGCATCACCAGCACCAGGCTGGCCACTGCCCGACGCGTTGTCGGAAAAGCCGGAGGACGTGCAAGCGGAAACCAGAACCGCCGCCGCCAGCATCAGAAAATGTCGTGCACGCATGTAGAAAAAACCCTTTTAAGAAATTGCGTTCCGTCTATACTCTAATTGTTGTATAGAGTCCAGAAAAAAACACGTGCCCCTTCAAAATACCCTCCGTGAGCTGTCCGAACAACTCAACCGCCCTGCCCATGTTTTAGGAGCGGCTTTAAAAATCTTGCCCAAACCCGTGCGCCTACAGGCCTTGCTCACCAAAGCGACCCATCTGCCGCTTTACGGAGAAGGCTTTACCCTCGATCCCCCAACCCGCCAGGTGTCCTTTGCCGATGGGCGGCCCGTGGTGACCCTGACGGAAAAAGAGGCGTTGCTCCTCGCCGCCCTGCTCCGCTCCCCCGATGCCCCGCCATCCAAAGAAGACCTGCAACGGGAGGTGTTGGGCTATAATGAGCGGGTGGAAAGCGATGCCCTGGCGGCATTGGGGTATCGGTTGCGGCAGAAGTTGGGGGAAGAAACAAAGATAACAAGGATATGATTATCAGGACTGTGCCTGCTTAAAGCTTATTTCCTGAAGCACCGTCAACTGATACAGTTCACGCGCCGCCTCTTGAATGTTTGTTCGATAATCCAAATTCTGCGCAACAACTGCTGCAACTGAATCTTTATAAGCATAATCTTTTTTGGACGAAGATGCCTGCTCTTGAGTACACGAACCGTCATCACTCGCCGAATACAACAACACATCATAGGCAATCAACAACGGTCTTACTATATCTGAAGGCAACTTAACTAGCTTTGGAACAACATTCTCTGAAAAGACCTTTTGCAGTCCCACTGTTTGCAATTCGGAAAGCTGTCTGCATATCTCATAATATCTTACTGCCTCCGTGACTTCCTGCATCCATGGTTGACACTGCTTAGAAAAATTCTTTTCCAAGAGATACACCCCATGCACCCAGTCAAGATACGGCAGTTGATTATTGTCTGCCTTAGAAAGCCCTGCTTTTGCTTGTTCAATTTTTTTTTCCGCGAACTGTTCAGTTTGATAAGGTAGCAGAGTTACTTGCACTGATGGATTTGGCCATTGTGAGGCTTGTAATTCAGACAAGATTTGTTTAAGTTTTTTTATCTGCGGCCACAGTGCTAAACTAGAAATTTTATCTGCTGCAATAATCTTTTGCTTTGTCTCAGATTGAAAGTTTCCCAGCAACAAGGCCTCAGCCTGCTGCCGCAGTGAAATTGCAGTTCCCTGATATATCTTTTGGCAAGCATCAAAACAATTTGTATATTCGCCTCGAACAGCGGATTGCATATATTCAGGAAATTTCTGCAAGATACCTTCAATCGACAAAGAAGAAGCCATAACATCACAAAAAACAGGTTCACTTGCTCTTATAACACAACAAGAAAACCGATTCAATAAAATTTATCAAAATTCACTCTTATCGCCCCACCCCATGACACACCTTGTACTTCCTCCCGCTCCCGCACGGGCACGGCTCGTTGCGCTGTACCCGGCCCCAGGTGGCGGGGTTGCTGGCATCAAAGGGCAGATCGGGGTTGCGGACATGGCGGGGCTGGAGGGGGCTTTCTTCACGGCCTTCGCCATCGTCCGCATCATCCCCGGCTAAGGGATCAGCCCGGGTTTCGTGCCAGCGGGCGGCGGCCTCAACATCTTGCCCGCCTAGACCCGCCAAGGGATCATACCGGGGATCATGGCGGACTTCGAGGCGGGATAACAATTGGGCCACGGTTTCCTTGAGCTTATCCAGCATCGCCGCAAAGCCGTTAAACGCCTCGCGCTTGTATTCTTGCAGCGGGTCCCGCTGGCCGTAAGCACGCCAGTTAATGCCCTGACGCAAATGATCGAGGGTCAAAAGATGATCCTTCCACACCTGATCCAACACCTGCAAAACAATAGACTTCTCCGCCCCGGCCCATATTTCCGGCGAAGTCTGGGCGCGCTGATTGACCAAATGCGCCGCCACGGCATCCTGCAAGCGGCGGGTAAGTTCTTTATCCGCAACGCCTTCCTCCTTAGCCCACTCGGCAAAGGGCAAATCCAAGGCAAACACCCGGCGCACGTCCTCATCAAGGCCGTCAATGTCCCATTCCTCATGGAGCGCGCCTTCGGGCACGCGGGAGGCCACAAAAACCTCCGCCACCTCATGGGAAAAACTGTCCACGGTATCGGCCACCGAGGCACTGTCCATGATAGAACGGCGCTGTTCATAAATGACTTTACGCTGATCGTTCATCACGTCGTCGTATTTGAGAAGGTTCTTACGAATATCGAAGTTCCGCGCCTCGACCTTTTTCTGGGCACGCTCCAAGGCCTTATTAAGCCACGGGTGAATAATCGGCTCATCCTCTTTCAGACCCAAGGTTTTCAGCCACGGATCAATTTTCTCCGAGCCAAAAATCCGCAGCAAATCATCCTCTAAACACAAGAAAAATTTGGATCGCCCCGGATCGCCTTGCCGTCCGGAACGGCCCCGGAGCTGATTGTCAATGCGCCGGCTCTCGTGGCGTTCACTGCCAATCACATACAGGCCGCCGGCGGCCAGCACCTTTTCTTTATCCGCAGCATGGCGCGCCTGCACCGCTGCTTTGTCTTCCGCCTCGGCCAGCATCAGGGACAGGTTACCGCCCAGCTGAATATCCGTACCCCGCCCGGCCATGTTGGTGGCAATGGTTACCGCGCCGGGTTTACCAGCCTGGGCAATAATCGCCGCTTCTTGTTCATGGTAGCGGGCATTGAGGACTTCGTGTTTGATTTTTTTTTGTTTCAGGAATGCCGACAGGCTTTCGGACTTGGCAATGCTCACCGTGCCTACCAAGACTGGCTGGCCCCGCTCATGGCATTCTTGTATCTGTTTCAGGATCGCCCGGTTTTTCTCCTCTTCCGAGCGGTAAATCTCATCGTTTTCATCAGTCCGGGCCACCAGCACGTTGGTGGGAATCTCAACGACATCGAGGTTATAAATTTCCGAGAATTCCGGCGCTTCCGTCATGGCCGTGCCGGTCATGCCGGAAAGCTTGCTATAGAGGCGAAAATAATTCTGAAAGGTAATGGAGGCCAGCGTCTGGTTCTCCATCTGCACCGGCACGGCTTCTTTCGCCTCAATGGCCTGATGCAGACCGTCGGAATAGCGGCGGCCTTCCATCATCCTTCCGGTAAACTCATCAATGATATAGATTTTCTTGTCCTTGATGAGGTACTCGCGATCCTTGTGAAATAAAGTATGCGCCCGCATGGCCTGGGTCGCGTGGTGGAGCACCGAGACGTTGGCAATATCATAAAGCCCGCTATCCTCGGCAATCAGGCCCTTTTGCCGCAGGGTTTGCTCCAGCAGTTCTTGCCCGCTTTCGGTATAGGCCGCGCTCTTGTGTTTCTCATCAATCTCAAAGCTTTCCGGGGGCATCTGCCGCACCACGGCATCAAGGCGCAGGTACAAATCCGTGCTGCCCTCCGCCGGGCCGGAAATAATCAGCGGCGTCCGGGCCTCATCAATCAGGATGCTGTCCACCTCATCAATAATGGCGTAATGCAAGGGTCGCTGTACCATCCCGGCGCGGGAAAACTTCATGTTATCGCGCAGGTAGTCAAAGCCTAACTCATTGTTAGTGGCGTAGGTAATATCGGCCTGGTACTGAACCCGGCGCTGATTATCGTCGAGGCCGTGGACGATACAGCCCACGGACAGCCCCAAAAACCGGAACACCTGACCCATCCACGCGGCATCCCGCTGGGCCAAATAATCGTTCACCGTGACAATATGCACGCCCTTACCCGTCAAGGCGTTGAGGTACGCCGGCAGGGTTGCCACCAAGGTCTTCCCCTCCCCGGTTTTCATCTCGGCAATCTTGCCGGTGTGCAACACTTGGCCGCCAATCAATTGCACATCAAAGGCCCGCAGGCCTAGGGTGCGCCGGCCCGCCTCCCGCACCAAGGCAAAGGCTTCGGGGAGTATCTCATCTAGGCTCCTGCCCCCCGCCACCTGTTCCTTCAGAGCCGCCGTCCGCCCCCGTAGGGCATCATCACTTAGTGTTGCCGTTGCCGCCTCCAGCGCATTAATTTTCTCAACAGAACGTCGGAAACGCTGGACTAGACGCTCATTAGCGGAACCAAAAATCTTCTGGGCAAAAGCAAGAAACATAACGATAGACAGCGTTAGGGGGCGAGGGCGGGGCTGTCAATGGGCGAGAGAAGACTCTTATTCTGATTCACATCCACTATCAAAGCATATCTCGATACATCAGCCCGAAGCACCCCGCAATCGCTGACCCAGGCTTGGCTGCCAAGAGCCTCAAGAGCTTGCAGGAACAAGCCTTGCCGAACGGGATCGAGGTGGCCGAAAGGCTCATCCAGCAACAAAATCGGTGCCCGGCCAAACTCCGCCGCCGCATGGCGCGCCGCCGCCAGCAGCCAGGCCAGCACCACCGCTTTCTGCTCCCCCATGGAACACCGCCGGGCGTCCATACCGTGGCGACCAAACAGGCCGACAATCTCCGTCTGATGCGGCAGGCTGGTCATCTCCGCGCCGCTATGAGCCAAGGTATGGCGCAGGGTTTCCTCCACCAATACCGCCGGGCTGGTTTGTAGGCCCTGCTCTAGCCCGCCCTCAAGGCGCAGAGAGACCAGCGGAAAACCCTCCCCCGGCTGGGCCAGCAAGGGGTTGAGGGCAGCGGCCACCGCCAGCCGCGCCGCCGCCACGGCCACGGCATGGCTGGCCAAGGAGCGTTCAATAAGACCGCGCCAGGTGGCGTTGCCTTCCTGCCCGCTTTCAAACAACGCCCTGCGCTCCCGCCAGCGGTGCTCATAGGCCCGCAGGTGCCCGGGATGACCAGGATAGAACGCCGCCACCAAGCGATCGAGGAACCGCCGCCGCTCCTCCGCCCCATCGGCAAACAGGCGATCTTGGCGGGGGGTGAGCCAGAAAATCGCCGTTGCAGGCTCCTCCCCCAACCGGGCCGCGCCGCGCCGGGCGACCCCATCCACCCGGAACAAGCGACCTTGGGGCGTATCCTCCACACTATAGCGTTGGGGGGATTCCCCGGCGTCCTCAATGAAATCTAAGGAGGCTGCCCAGGCCGCCCCGGTTGCCGCCGGGCGCAGCTCCTCCGTCGTTGCATGGCGCAGGCCCCGCCCCGGCGCAAACAGGGATAAGGCCTCCAAAATATTGGTCTTGCCGCAGCCATTGGCCCCCGTAAGCAGCACCAGCGGCGCGACCCCCACAGTCACGGAAAAGGCCGAGTGGTTGCGAAACGCCCGCAGGCGCAGCGCGGCGATGCGGGGGCGCAAGGCCTATACTCGAATGGGCATCAGGACAAACAGGGTGTCCGTGGCGCTGACATCCCGCACCAGCACCGCAGCCATACTATCCTGAGCGGCAAGGCTA